>NZ_CP034145.1:629446-944169 GCF_003856835.1 Haloplanus aerogenes | reverse complement strand
CTGTTAGACAAATAGATATGGAGACAAAACAGATCAAAAACTGTGATATTGGAGAGGGGACAGAGATTGGCGATTTCGTTTCAATCAAAGACTCAGAGATTGGGTCTAACTGCCGAATTTGGCGATTCGTCAATATGTATGGTTGCAAGATCGGTTCAGAGTGTATGGTCGGGAGTTTAGTAGAGATCCAGGAAAATGCAATAATCGGGCGAGAAACGCGGATACAATCACACGCATTCATTTGCTCAAAAGTTGAAATAGAAGAGAATGTCTTCGTTAGCCATGGCGTTAAATTTGTTAATGACCGGTACCCTCCAAGTGGCAATTCAGACGCTTGGGAATCAACGACGGTCCGTCAAGGAGCGTCGCTTGGAACCGGTGCTGTGATCATGCCTGTTGACATTGGAGAGAACGCAATGGTTGGGGCAGGGGCGGTCGTCGTTGACGATGTCCCACCAAACGCTGTTGTAGCGGGCAATCCAGCGAAGATTATCGACTATCGGGACTGAACTGCTGATATTATTCACTCATACGGAATTGATCCGCTCCAACAGAGACGGCGCTATTCGTCCGCTCTGATTCAGCGGCCCGCTCCAAAAGCGAGATCGCTTCAGCTCCAACCTGCCCACTGGCAAGAGGTGATCGGTCATTCTCAATTGCCATAAGAAAGTCTGTAACTTCCTCTCGAAGAGGCTCCGCGTTTCGTGTCTCATGAGTTGTCTGACCTTCTTCCATCGCACGGTACTCACCATCTTCACGCCGAATTCGGGAGTCAAATATCTCGAATTCGGTATCTTTCAAGTAATCAATATAGGCTGATCTCTCCGTGCCGATAACAATAAGTTCGCGCTTCTTTCCGAATACGGGGACTTGCCACGACTCATTAATCGTGCCGATGGTATTTTCATAGTTGAGTGTTAGCGTCGCTGTCTCCTCAATATCGTCCCGGATCCAAGAGTTCGTAGCGCAGAATATCCGATCGGGATGGCCTCCCAAAAGATAGCGATAAATGTCGACATCGTGAACTGCTAGTTGATGTAGGACTCCACTTGATTCCCGGGGAACACGGAAGGAATACCGATTCGTATGAAGATATTTGATATGACCGAGTTCTCCTCGATCGATCCGCTCTTTGACAGCTTGTAACGCAGGATGATATCTAAAAATATGTCCAACGGCAAGTGTCCGATTATTTTGATTCGCGGTCTCAACGATTTCCCATGCTGTATCACTGTGAATCGCTAATGGCTTCTCTACAAGACAATCTACGCCGTTTGAGAGTAGCGTTATAGCTATGTCTCTATGGGTATGCGATGGAGTGGCAATAACAGCAGCATCCACTCTTGAGATCAATTCTCGATAATCGGTGACGAATTCAACCCCATAATTAGAAGCGAGTTCTGTAACGCGATCCTCATCAAGATCGCAAAAGATGACCTCTTCTATGAGGCCATCTTCCTCAAGTTCCACGGCGACGCGTGCGTGGTTCGACCCCCAATACCCTGTACCGATCACTCCAAGTTTCATTGGAAATACCCCCCCACTCGGTTACAGACGTACTTAACCTCTGGTTCGCTCAACTGTGGATGCATGGGGAGAGAGACGGTCCGCGCGCAGATATCTTCCGCGACTGGCAGGGTAGTGTTCTTGACCCGATCACGAACGGCTTTATGTTGGTGAACTGCCTCCTCGTAGTGGATCCCGGTACCGATCCTGTGTTCGTCAAGGTGTGTTCTGAACCCCGCCCGTTCGCTTGCGGGTACTAATACTGGATAGTGATGATACACGTGTTTTGACTGAGGATATGTTTCTGGAAGGATGACCTCCTTAATATCTTGTAGTCGTTCATTATACTGTGAAGCTGCCTCTCTACGAGCCTGTATCCAGTCAGGAAGACGTGTGAGTTGTTCTCGACCAATGGCTGCCTTGACCTCATCTAGCCTGTAATTTAATCCGAGATGAGTGTGCTTTCCGCTCTCATCGCGACCATGATTTCTGAGAGCACGGGCTTCAGCCGCGAGTTCGGGATCATCCGTCGTAATCATGCCACCATCACCGCCAACGGTCATATTCTTCGTGGGATAAAAAGAAAAACAACCAACATCACCGAATGATCCGACTGGCTGACCATCATATATCGCCCTATGCGCTTGGGCTGCGTCCTCAATAACTGTAAGCCCATATTCATCAGCGATCTCAAGAATTGCATCCATTTCCGCCGGTTGACCGTGCATATGTGTGACGACGATTGCCTCCGGATTCGTAGCTTCATCTATGGCGTCTTTCAACAGCTCAGGATCCATCGTGTAGCGGTCAGGATCAACATCAACAAAAACGGGGTCTGCCCCGAGTTCAAGGACAGGACTAACCGTCGCAAAGTACGTATGCCCCGGAACAAACACTTGATCCCTCGGATTGATGTCAAGTGCCTTCATTGACAACAGAAGAGCTGCAGTCCCGTTCGAGACACCAATTGCATGATCGGTTGAGCATAGATCAGCAAATGCATTTTCAAGAGCCTCGCATTCGGGGCCCTTTACAAGACGTCCGCTTTCTAGTACGTTTACAGCCTCAGATATCATCTCGTCATCGATTGTGATGTCTACAAATGGAACTTCATCTACCATAGGTTATGACTCGCTCTTAGCAACTTATCATCTTCGGAGGTGACGAACTAATAGGATCTCTTAATGACGGTTAGTGGTGTGTTTAGCCGTGGTATTAAGAACGACTTCAACTCCTACTCTGCTATTTTCGACAGACTTGACAACACTGGAAAGATGAATAGCTCAGATTAGGTGCCTCCGTGGCGAACGATACTTGCATCGTTGGGCTCCGACGGGACCTAACCAATCTATACGCTGATAAGCGTTGGTATCTCCCTTGACGATGTCACAAAAATGCCGTGATTATTGCTGTTGGATTCAGCCGACCCAACTTTGGATATGGGCAGTATTCTACGGAAACCCGTGTAAATTCCTTATTTAGCCACCTAATTGTTTGTTTATAATCATATCCTCGATGGTTTTCATTCCTTTCGTGGATTGGGCTCCCGAATGCTGCTGCTAAGAGTTCCTTGATCGATTCTGTTTGACGCCGGTTTCCATCCAGAAAACGGTATACCTCCCGAACCAATACTGGCGGTCCAACTTCGATAGGAGCAGAGATGATGGCTCTGCCGTTGGGAGCAGTGACCCGACCTAATTCATGGATAGCAACTTGCTCTTCGGGAATATGCTCTAGAACATCAAGTGCAAATACCTTATCAAATGAATTACTTGAATATGGCAATTTTGTTGCGTCTGAAACAGTAAATCTCACCTTTTTAGGGTCTTTTCCAGCAATATCAAGCAATCCTGAAGGTGTTGAAAAGTGAGGGTTTTCTCGCGATATATCGGAGAAATGTACTTCATTAACCATACCCAGAAGTGACAATAAAAAAACCCCTGTGCCTCCTCCAACCTCCAAAACGGAATCATCTGGAGCGAGATCTGATTGATTCAGCGCTTGGTCAAATCTAGCATAATAATACTCAGATAGGCGGCCCGAATACATGTGATCGATATGACTAAAGTTTGTTGAGATTGCACCCGGATCTACATCTAACTCATTCAGCCGCGTGGCACGCATGACTTTGAATTGATTTGGCTTTTTTATGAATTCTGTGCTGTTGCAAATGCTACCGTCTTGAATAGCTACCTCCGAGCTGAGGTGAAGCAGCGCCGATTTTGAGATCGCTGGCATCAACCTCTCACCAGCCACCTCAAATTCTAACCATCCACGCCAGCACCGCTATTCAACAGGGCAGGATTACTGCCGTGTCGAATAGATGCTGAGTCACGGTTAGAGTGGGTCACACAGCGGTTCTATGTTGGAGATGGCGAACATGAGGACGATCTCACGGAACTGTCGATACCAGCCGAGCGCTCGCACGGCATCGCCGAGCGAGCGCTTCGTTGTCGAATACGACGTTTCGGCCATCCAGCGCTGAGAGTAGCCTTTTGCCCGGATGAGCGCGTTATGACCTAGCGTCAACGGTCTCGATCCACGCTGTAAGATGAGTGGCTCGACACCGAGGGCGTAGAACTCGTATTTCGTGATCCAGCTGTGGAAGGCTTTGTCGGCGGCCACCGATAGCAGGTCGTCCGCGTTCCGGCGGACGACCTGCGGCCCGGTCTTCGTATCGTGTTTCCACCGAGCAGAGATGTGTACGTCAAGGACAACAAGAGATTCTCTATCGGTTAACGTCGTCACTTTCAGCGTTTGGACGTTACTTCCCGACCGCTGGCGGTAATACGACGAGGCCGAGCGACAGTCGAAGAACGTGCTGTCGAGTGCAGCGTGGCCAGACTGCGGGTGTTGCTGCGCTGAAACGCGCAGCAACGCGCCCGCCAGACCCACATTTCCAGCCGGTCGAACGATTTGTAGAGGGTGGTGAAGTCAGGCAGATCGTCCGGATCTAGACCAAGTGCATCACAAATCTCGGTCATATACTGTAGCCGATTCGGTGTTTCACGGTAGCTGTGGCCGTCTTCAAGCCGGAAACAGTGGAGAACGACGTGCTTCCAGCGGGCGAACCCGCCGCTGGCGGGCTCGCCCGCGTGCTTTCCCAACGCTTGTTTGGCTAGGTGCCGACACTGCTCAACGAAGTCGAGGAGATCGACTTCCATAGACAGAATCGATTTCCTCGGCTTCGTCCTTCTACTCCGTGATATGAGCCGATTAGATCGCTATTCAACACGGCAGGAATTACAACTTTACGAATATTTCCCAATCTGCTTTCCCCTACCAATCGTGTATACCCAGGAATCTGTTTCTAGATTCTCTAGTGATGCCCGCCCATCAATAATTACGGCCGGATCATCAAGTTCTGTCCACTGAATTTGTTCGAATTCTTCATGTGGTGTCACAAGGATAAGGCCGTCTACGCTAAGTTCATAGAGTTTGTCCTGTTCAATCGGTTGGATATCAAACTCCTCAAATGAATCAAGTAATGGATCAATTCCAAACACTTCAGCATCCAAAGCCGATAGTTCCTGACTAATGGAGATTGCTGGAGAAGCCCGAATTTCCTTGACGCCAGGACGATATGTTAAGCCCAGAATTACGATTTTCGCATCTTCAATCGCGATCCCTTGAGACTCTAGGCCTTCCCGAACTTTGGCGACGGTAAACGACGGCATCGAATCGTTTACTTCTCGTGCGGCGGAGAGGAGTGGTGCAGGCGTTTCGAACGGTTTGATCAAGAAATACGGATAATACGGGATACAGTGTCCGCCGACGCCAGGCCCCGGATTGTGTATGTGACAGAATGGCTGTGTGTTGGCGATATCGATCGCTTCGCGAACATCAATACCTAATTCGTCAGTAAACTGTCCCAGTTCGTTTGCGAGCGCTATATTGACATCTCGGTAGAGTCCTTCAAATAGTTTCACTGCCTCTGCAGTCGTCGCATCTGACACCGTGAGTACTCCCTCCGAATTGATCGTATCGTAAATTACGCTCGCGGCGCGAGTACTCTCATCATCTATCCCACCAACAACTTTCGGATACGCACCGCGGATGTCTTCAAGCGCTCGTCCTGAAGAGGTTCGCTCCGGACAGAATGCGACACCGAATTCGCCTCGGTTAAGATCCGATTCGCCGAGAAGTCGCTCGAAAACACGCGTCTCAGTGGTCTTGGGAGGAACTGTACACTCGACGAGCACGATATCGCCTTCGGTCAATCCGGTTGCGATATCTGCGATCACCGTATCAAGGATTGCAAGATCTGGCTCTTTTTGTTCAGTGATTGGTGTTGGAACGATAACGACGTGAATCGATGCATCTCGAGCTGCCTCACGCGGCTCCGTCGTCGCTTGGAGCGAATCATTATTAACAAGATCGGCGACGAGCGAACCGAGACCAGGTTCCTGCTTAATATGACAATCCCCGTTCTGAAGACTGGAAACGACATCGGGATCGATATCTACCCCTATGACATTCCCACAAATCTCCGCGAACACAGCTGCCAGCGGAAGCCCCATTTTGCCGAGACCGTAGACTGCAACTGGAAATTTTCCACTCGTGAATGCTTCCTTTTGAGCGCCCTCATCTGTGGACGCTCCGTATAGTGATCCGAAGCCCTCTCGAGAGCTGTTGGCGTCAGTCATCAGTCGAGGCACTCTGCGATTTGAGGCCAGTTTTCTGCTCAATCTCCAGTGCGACTGAAAGCGCATCAAGTCCGTCTTTGATTGTCACCTCCGGCGTCGTTCCTGTCTCGACGACCTCTATGAATGATTCGAGTTCCTTCCGTAACGGTTCTCCGTTCTGTACGACCGGTCTCTCGATGATACTCTCGTGTTTGAACCGGACATCGCCATCTTTTTCGATGTACCTCGGGATCGAGTTTCGATGGATCTCAATTGACTGGTCGAGGTAGTCTACCTCAATGAAACACTCTTCAGCGGTGATTTCAAGCATTCGAACTTTTCGTTGCGTCTTCCGACTCGCAGTAAGTGACGCCACCCGGTCGTTATCAAACTCAAGAAGTGCACTTGCATGGCGGCCCCCACGAGTACTGGATCCAGAAACTGAGATAGGTGTCTCGCCAAACAAAAACAGCGCAATATCGATGTCGTGTATCATCAGATCGATCACTGCGTTATCCTTGATCTTCCGATCCGGTTCTGGACCGAGTCGCCGAGCGCGAACACTGATGAGAGACAGATCCTCGACAATCTCAGAGAGAGCGATTACGGCAGGATTGAACCTCTCGATGTGACCTACTTGGAGAGGCACGTCTGCCCTTTCAACTTGGCTAAGGAGATCGTTGGCACGCTCAAGCGACCCTAAAACCGGCTTTTCGACGAAGGTCGCAACACTCTGGTCTAGACACCTTGTCACCATCTCGTAGTGATACTGAGTCGGGACGACAACCGAGGCGGCGTCCACGTGCTCCAACAGAGCCTTCGTTTCCATCGCCTCGGTGTTGTGATTCTCGGCAACCGCACTCGCGCGCCCCGCATCAGCGTCGGCAACCCCGACGAGGTTCACGTCATTCAGCTCACGATATACGCGTGCATGGTGCTGGCCCATCGACCCCACGCCGATCACGCCAACATCAGTTCTATTCCGTGTCATAGTCTTGGATTGACTCGATAATCCAATTGCGATCGTCAGCCGAGACGGAGGGATGAACGGGAAGTGAGAGAACTTCCATCGCGGCAGCCTCGCCTTTGGGTGCAGTCACCTTGATACCATCATAAGCCGGTTGCTCATGAATACATTTCGGATAGTACACGTTGTTTCCAACCCCATGATCGTCTAGGTGATCTTGTAATTCATCTCTGCTGTCGGTACGAATTGTGTACTGGTGATATACGTGTTTCAGCCCGTCCGGTTCAGTTGGAGTGGCGACGCTTGTTTCGGTAAGACCTTCAGTCAGTTTGGCGGCGTTCTCTCGGCGTGTCTCAATGAACTCGGGAAGGCGGTCTAGCTGGACACGTCCGATGGCCGCCGCCATACTCGTCATTCGGAAGTTGTGACCGAGCATTGCATGTTCATACGACTCGGTCCGACCATGATTGACGAATTGGGAAGCTGCCTCGAAGATATCGTCGCGATTGGTGACGATCATCCCGCCTTCTCCTGTAGTCATGTTCTTCGTCGGGTAAAACGAAAAGCACGCCACGTCCCCAAGCGATCCTACTGGATCGCCACCATAGGTCGCGCCATGTGCCTGAGCTGCGTCCTCAACGATTGGTATGTCAAGGTCGCTCGCGAGATCCTGGATCGGGTTCATGGCTACTGGCAGTCCGTAGAGGTGAACCGGCATGATCGCGTCGACATCGTGTTTGCGTGCAACTGTCGTAGCTGCGTCGGGATCAAGGTTGTATGTCTCCGGGTTGATGTCGGCGAATACCGGTTTTGCTCCGGTAAAGCGGATTGCATTCGCGGTGGCGACAAAGGAAAGGGGAGTTGTCAACACAGTATCTCCCTCGCCAATTCCGAGTGCTTCGAGGGCAGCGTGGAGTGCGGCGGTTCCATTTGCCGTCGCGACTCCATATTCGACTTCGCAGTAGTCAGCGAATTCGTCTTCGAACTTGCGGACTTCCGGTCCGTCCGCAATCATTCCGCTGTCGAGGACGGCCTCAACACGCGCTTTCGCCTTCTCACTTATCGTCGGGTTGGCGATTGGTATCGTCATAGCTTGTTTCTCTGCGGGACCTCTTCGGGTAGCGATCGGTGTTCCGCGGGTGCACCAATCGCGAGAGTTTCCGGCGGTACGTCATCAACGACAACGGAACCAGCCGCAACAAATGATTTGGTTCCGACCGTCACGTCTGAGAGAATAGTCGCGTTCGCGCCAATAGACGCGTGTTCTTCGATTTTCGGTCCAGCGAGGTCGGCATCCCCTCGAATTGGATAGGGATCGTTGGTCAACACGGCGTGTGGACCGAGAAAGACGTGATCCTTGATCGTCGTGTGGGATGGGACGTATACGCCAGTCTGTAGACTCACGTTTGATCCGACAGTCGTGCGGCCGTCAATGACGGCCTTGGTTCCAACGAGGACGTCGTCGCCGATCTCAGTCAATTCTCTGACAAGCGCATAGTGGCCCGTTGAGAAGTGGTCGCCGATGGCGACATCGTTGTAGATGATCGTCCCGGCTCGAATCGTCGGGTCAGATCCAATGTGTGGCTCGTCGGAATCTTCCGTGTATTCGTACCCAATTATCGTGTGGTTCATGTTATGGATGGTATTTTTGGCACTCAGATATATTTGGCAGGTTGGGAGCATATCTCTTTTTAAGCCAAATATATGTGACGGATCAACGGCAATATTCCGGTAGGATAGCTGCAATCATATACGGTCTACCAGGAATCCCTTTGAACAACTCAAAATGACCTGCCTCAAATGGAACGAGATAACCATATCGGATAATATAATTGGCCGCTGCGGTTAATGCTACCTATTATGGATGTACTTTCCGTCGTCGGTGCTCGACCACAATTCATCAAGGCATTCGTAGTCTCACGCGAATTGCGGGCTACACACGACGAAGTTCTCGTTCACACCGGACAGCATTATGATGAAGAGTTGTCGGACATATTCTTTGAAGAACTGGGGATTCCGGAACCGGATTACGACCTCGGAATCGGTTCCGAGAGTCACGCGACCCAAACTGCGCGGATGATGATTGGACTGGAAGAGGTGGTCGAGGAGTATGCACCAGATATCCTGCTCTGTTACGGAGACACAAACTCAACACTTGCAGCTGCCATCGTTGCATCGAAGTTTGATTTGGAATTGGCACATGTGGAGGCAGGACTCCGAAGCTTCAACCGCGGGATGCCCGAAGAAATAAATCGAATTCTGACAGATCACGCGTCAGATATCCTGTTTGCGCCAAGCGAACGCGCTGTTGATCATCTCCAAAGCGAGGGAATCACAGAGAAGGTATACAATGTCGGCGATGTGATGTATGATTCACTTCTGTGGGCACGCGAAGAAGCTAAGAATCGCTCGACTATTCGTGAGGATCTCGGTGTTGCGAACGAGGAGTATCTCCTTGCGACGGTGCATCGGCCTCGGAATACCGACGATCGGGAGCGACTTAAAACGATCATCACGAGTCTCGCTATTGATCAGCGTCGCGTCGTGTTCCCGGCACATCCACGGACGATCGATCGGCTGAAGCGATATGATTTGCTGGCGATGACGGAGGAAGAGCTTACGCTCATCGACCCAGTCAGCTATCTGGACTTTGTCTCACTTCAGGCCGGTGCAGAGGTCATCGTAACGGACTCCGGTGGGATCCAGAAGGAAGCGTTCTTCCTTGATGTCCCCTGTATTACATTACGTGAGGAGACAGAGTGGCCGGAGACGATTGAGGCAGGTGGAAACCTTCTAGTCGGAGCAGATGCCGGCGCGATTCGTGAGGCACTAGCGAATCCTCCTCAATTATCTTCAAACTCCGAGCCGTACGGGGATGGAACTGCAAGTAAAAAGATCGTGGAAGTATTGAATAAATCATCCGAGTAGGTCTTCATATAGGTTAACGAGTTTCTCAGCTTCAGTTTCCCAGCTATATTCTGCCTCGACAAGTGAGCGCATTTGAACAGGATCGTAATCTCGTTCTAAGGCCGTTTCGACGGCATCTGCCGTAGCCTCCGTGTCTCCTTGCGGAACGACGTGGCAGTACTGTTCCGGCATAAATGCGTCTACTGCGTCGACAGGTGTGGTGACGATCGGTAATCCGGCATAGAGATATTCGAAGAATTTTGTCGGAACACCTTTCTTATAGTGTTCAACGTCAAGCAATGCGAGCCCCACATCAGCCGAATGGAGGTGCTGGAACATCTCATCGTACGCAAGATACCCGGGAAATCGAACGTATCGCTTGAGATTCCGTTGTTGGATAAATCGATCCACGCGTGCATGATTCTCGTCCGGTGACCATTTCCCGAGTGCCCATAACTCGACATCGATGTTACGCTCCAATAACGTTTCAAGGAGTTCAAGCATTCGATAGATCCCGCGCAACTCTTGGAGCCCACCAACATAACAGAGAACATATTCCCGATCTCGTTCTACCAGATTGTTAGCTGGTGGTAACGATTCCGTCCGTGGAAAGTTGTGTGCAACCGTAACAGGGATCCCCCGATCGCGGAACGGAGTGGCGATCCAATCGGAAACTGCTACGATCGCGTCGAAGCGCTCTGCTGTGGCCCCTTCAATTTTGGGGAGTATGTACGATAGCGGTCCCGATACAGGATTTGGAATCCACTCTCGTGTCGTAGCAATATGCCCGTAATCCTCGTGGACATCGTACACTACGGCCGAATCCGTCGTTCGGGAGAGATAGAGTCCGACCGGGATCAGCTCCGGGTCATGGAAGTGGTAGATTGACGGGTCGAGACGTTTCGCGATTTGAGCGACCTTCGGGATGTTCTTCCACCGGTCAACGCGTGTTTGAGACGATCCAAGATCGAAGAATTGGATTCTGTTTTGATCTTGGGCTGGAGCGTCATGAGCGAGGATACCGACATCGAATCCTTCGTTTGCAAGACTAATTGCCTCCTTATTGAAGATACGAACGTCCGTCGGCGTATGTGCTGTTGTCAGGTGCAGACTGTGCATAAATATTCATTCTATTCTTCAATGCCACTTAGTAAATTTCTTTCTGTGGATCATCAATTTTGTGATCGATAGAAATTCAAATAGTGTCTCCATCCAGCGTCGATCAGATTTGGACAAGTTCACAGAGGCATTACGACATGATCAAATGAAGCTGTAACCAGTTAGCATCTTCTTTACAGACCACAACTGTTAGATAGATCAGTGAAGACTATTCTTCTAATGAGAGTTCTTTTAGGCCCAGAGGGTGTTGCTGGGCAATTGGTTGCCTATGCCGATGGCTTGACCAAACATGGCATCTCTGTTTCGACATTATCAAAAACAGAGCACGAATTTGAGTATGAATATGACATCGTAATTTGGCCGAACGGGGAATGTTCAAATTTATGGAAGTCCCGCATGGATCGATTAATGACAACCCTGAAAATACTGCCAAAATTTGATGTATTTCATTATTTTTCTTCAAAATCAATTTTCGCGAACTATCTTGATCTGAGGTTGGCAGGCAAGCTAAACAAATTGCGTGTGATGTCCTTTACGGGAAGTTCATCTCGGATTATTGCCGATTGTGCAGATAAGAATCCATATCTAGATTCAAAGCGCTATCCCAGCTCTATTACAGACGCTCGACGGAAGAGCCGGTTGAAACAATTATCTGATGTGATTGATGTTGCGCTGATTCAGTACTATGAACTCGAAGATTATATTGCGCCATATTTTGATACAGTTGAACGCGTGCCGCGGGCAGTCGATACCCAGTCTATTCAGCCATGTTATCCCGAGTCTAAAGGGCCAATTCGAATTGCTCACGCCCCAACCAATCGTTATCTTAAGGGAACAAACGAACTAATTGAAATTGTCAGTTCATTTAGAACTGGTGAGGTGATACTAGACATAATTGAAGGAGTGTCGCATACTGAAGCGCTGGACCGACTCAGCAAAGCAGATATCATCGTTGACGCTCTTCGTCAGGGCTGGTATGGAGTTGTCGCGTTAGAGGGTTGGGCACTGGGTAAGCCGGTCATGGCTTACGTCCGCGGCGACTTGATGAGTCGGTATCCCGATAACATCCCGATCGTCAACACAAATTTAGATTCACTTAAAGAGGATTTGCTTACGTTGATTGGTGATCCAGATCTCCGTAACGAAATTGGACGCCAAAGTCGTGACTATGTGGAACAACATCACGATCAGGCGCAAGTCGCAAAACAACTGATCAACATCTATCGCGACCAGCTCTAATGAACGAACACAAAAATCGGACACTGATCGTCCCACTTTTCGTCAGTGCATTTCTTCTCTCTGCGTTAGTTGAACCTATAATTCCTGATTGGGTCCTAATCGGATTCAAATTGTTCGGATTTTGGAATTATGTGGGTGCGGCGCTCATCATTTGCGTCCATCTATCTCGCAATCCTCGTATTCGCTTGTCATTGTTATCTTTCGCACCGATTGGAATCTTTCTTTATTCTTCGTCTGTTTCAGTAATAGCTTCCCCAGCGGGATTGCAAACCCCGGTACTTGTTGAGATGGGGCAGCATCTAGTCGAATTTGCTGTGATTGTTCTTATGTTACGCACCCGTCTTGAACTGGAACGAACTCTCTGGATAATTCCATTGACTGTTGCGATCACGCTATTGGTGGCAACTTGGGAATTAGCTACGGGGACACATTTTGGCTTTAGTCGACTGGCGTTGGATAACTTCTCGACAGTTCGGGGAACAACGGCGCTATGGCATAATAGGAATGACTTCAGTTATTTTCTTGCACTTTCGACTCCAATTGTCATTTACAAAGTCAGACATGCGAACATATTTGATCACTTATTAAGCGCACTGGTAGTACTAATTGTAGCAACAATTATAGCATATAATGGAACGAGAAGCGCATTTCTTGCTCTTGTCTTGTCTTGCCTCCTCTACGTTGCGGCTATCAAGCAGCGCTCTTCAACTCGACACACATTTCGTGTTTATCGATTCGGCACTCTAAGCGTAATTGCGATTCTCTTCGGTGTGATTTGTGTGCCTCTGTTGGAGAATCCTTTTTTATACGGTTCAAGTCTATGGATTCGGTGGCAACTATTGACGTTAACCCCCACTCTGTTGATGTCATGGCCAATGGGTGTGGGGATCGGCAATATCCCACCAACTGTGGCGAAGATTCCTATTGCTACTTCTGGTGTTTTCTCGCCACATAATTGGGCCTTCCAACTCCTTGCCGAGCTTGGCATTGTTGGCGCTTTATTTGCGATTATCGTGATCGGGAAATCGATTGATGTCCTCGCCTATCACTGGTTTTCTGGCAAAAATGAAATTGCTTTGCCATTATTTTTGACGTTGGTTTCGTTTTTAATTGCAGGCTTCGCACCGAGTAATGCATTTTGGGGTATGCATATTATATGGATAGCTCTAGGATTCGCTATAAGTTGTCAAGCAATCCCGAGTCAGTCTAATACTATCGCTCATGGGTAGAGGATTGTTGGTCAGGCCGCAGCTGTAGCTGAAAGTCGTAGCGGGCAAGGGTGGCGCGTCCGCGCCACCCGACGAAAGCATGATTCCACTCAAGACGTTCGTCTCGGAGCGTCGCGCCGCGAACCTGCTGGCACAGGTTCGCTGGCGTGACGGCGTCTATTGCCCACGCTGCCGTGCCGAATCCGTGATTCGGTACGGCAGCTATCGAGTGTTCCAGCGATACTGCTGTAAGAATTGTGACCGCACATTCAACGATCAAACTGGCACCGTCTTCGAACACTCAGCGGTCGAACTCAGGAAGTGGTTTCTCGCGGTCTACACGTACATCCGCTTCAACACCAGTCTTCGGCAGTTAGACGTGGAAATCGATGTCTCCTACAAAACGGTGTACCGGCGCGTCCAGCGCCCGGAGGAAGCGCTGGACGCGCCTCGACCACAACTCGAAGGGCCAGTTGAGATCGACGAACTGTACGTGAAAGCCGGGCTCAAAGGCCGCGAGCGCGACCGACCGTCGCGCTCGCGTGGGCTCTCCACGCGTGGACGAGGATCGTACGAACAGGACAAGCTACCCGTGTTCATTCTGGCTGATCGCGGCACTGGCGACCGCTACGTTCTGCCAGCGAAAGCCGCCGACGAATCGACGATTCGACTCCTGCTTGCGAACCGCAAAGAGGAGTCGCTGACCGTTTACACCGACGGCTTTCGAGCGTACGAACCGCTTGATGAGGACGACGCATTCGACCGCGAATACGTCGTCCACGGCGACGGCGAATACGCCGATGGAGACGTTCACGTCGATACCTGCGAGAGCCACGGATCGCTGGCGCGATCCTGGCTCTCGCCCCATCGAGGCGTCTCCAAGGACAAGATTACGCCGTATCTCAGAGCGCTTCAACTTCGTCGTCGTGTCTACCGAAAACCGGGGAAAGAAGCGCTCAAAACCATCCTCGAAACTGCGCTCTAATTACCACCTATGAAAATCCTGCACCGAGAAATAGCGGGTGACTGTTGATAATTATTTGGGTGAGCCTTGGCTCACCCGAATACATTGCTGCAAATCACCAGATTACGGTGATCTGCGACGGGTTCGTCACCTGGTAGGGCGGGGACACGTGAGTGCTGTAGCGGTCGCTGTGCGGACGGAAAGTGAGCCTGTGCCTGAGCGATCGGACCGATCGCTCAGGCACTCACCCCCGGTGGATCGTATGGTTCTTTCCGCGTGAGCATATGGAAGATCGAGACCAGCATCTTCCGAGCCGTTGCGACGATTGCGATTTGGTGGTTCTTCCGCTGTTTCAACCGTGTGTAGAAATTCCCGAGATACTCGTCACATCGAACAGCTATGTTGGCACACTGGACGAGGGCCCAGCGCAACGGCGCTGAGCCCTCTTTGCTGATGCTTCCACGTATCTCTTTGTCACCAGACTGGTGGATGACTGGATCAAGCCCAGCGTAACTCACGAGTTGCTTGTCTTCGTCAAATCGCTCTATTTCACCGACTTCAGCGGCGATTACGGCGGCTGTATACTGCCCAACGCCAGGAATCGTCAGCAGCCGCTGGGCTGCTGGCGATTCCAGTACTCTCCGTTCGACCTTCTCTTCCAGCCTCTCGATTTGCTGGTCGTACTCATCAATGATGGAGAGGTGAGCCTCGAGAATTGCTCGATCCACGTCGCTGAGAGAGAGTTCCGCTAGGAACTCTCGACCAGTCGGCCCGAACAACTCGCTGTCGTAGGTGTTGTCGGTGCGTGTAAGGACAGCTCTGACGCGGTTTTTCTCAGCTGTCCGCGCTTCGACGAGGGACTTCCGAGTCCGGACGAGATCCCGCAGAACGCGGATCTCGTCCGGTGGCACGTAGCTCTCAGCGAGCATACCCGCCCGAAGCATCTGTGCGAGTCGTTTCGCATCGACGCGATCGGTTTTGACTGCCGCATCAGCAATGATCCGATTCTTTGATGGGTTAACGAGGGTAACATCGAGATGCTCGTCGAGCATCTCGTAGATCGGGCGGTAGTGACCGGATGCTTCGATAGCAGCTTCAGCACCGGTGTACTGCTCGGCGAGTTCGTCAAGGCGGTCGTTTGGCAAGCGAATCTCGTCTTGCAGGTTGCCGTCGCCGTCGACGACGGCAACCTGCGAGTACCGTTTGTGGGTGTCGATTCCGAGGTACATACAACGCCTCCGTTGGGGCTGCTTGCGCGTGAATCAGAGAGACACCTATGCGTGCTCTATGGCACAATTTTCTTCATCCTTTCACGGTGCTTGGATCGGTCAATCTAACGTGCTTACTGCACTTGTTGGTGCACGATCTCACTCAGCCCCTGTTTGGTGATTCACGCGCCAGGGGCTTAGTAGCAGGATTTTCATAGAGTCAATGTGCTTCCCCTGAGCGAACACGTTATTATAATATCCGCAAGATTTATTCTTTGTTGTTTCGGGTCTGTGGTATGCATATCTTGATGATTCTTGAGGGGGAGTATAAGGATGATATCCGTGTTCGGCGTGAAGCAGAGGGACTAGTCTCTAAGGGCCATAGTGTTCACGTGGTCTGTAGTCGCGGGAGCCAATCACAACAGCATGAATCCTTGAATTCTGTTCAAATAACTCGAATAGGTACAGATTCAAAACTAACTTGGTATCTATCTAAAGGCGTGTATTTAACAACATGGTATGATCCCATCTGGCTCCGTGAACTGCATAACCTATTACATGATGATGATTACGACTTCATATATTTTCATGATGTTCATCATGCGAAACTTGCAATAAGATTGGCGAAGTGGCACAATCTTAGAACTATTGCTGATCTACATGAAATATATTCTTTCGCCGTTGATGTCTGGCAAGAGGATTATTCGTATAAGCAGAAGTTGAAGCCAGGTATTTTTCTCCGGCCCGCGTGGCGTTTCAGACGAATGGAGGAATATGTAGTCACTTATACGGATGGTTTAGTGACTGTGAGTGAGGAAATTTTAGACTATTATTTAAATAAATATAATAAGCGAGATTTGCCGGCAAAAGTAGTTAGGAATGTTCCAGATCTAGATCGTCTTGACAATATGCCAGTAGAACCATTAGGGTATGAGGATGAATTTATTATCTCGTATATCGGGGGATTCTCCCCACAGAAAGGACTTGAAATCCCAATCAAAGCAATGTCTTTGATTAAGGAAAAGATACCACAGGTTAAGCTAGTCTTGGTTGGAGACGGCCAAGATGAATACGTCCAATCCTTACATCAGACCGCACTAAAGGAGGGAGTTGTGGATACAGTCGAATTTGTTGGGTGGGTTGATTTCGAACGGGTTGCTTCCTTTTACAATGTATCCGATTTAACAATTGTTCCTTTTGTTGATGATCCTGAGTCGCAACGAGCTCTTCCTAACAAACTATTTCAATCTATGGCGTTTGAAACTCCCGTTCTATCATCTAACCTCATGACTATGAAGCGTATTTTGAACGAAACAGAAGCCGGAATCACATTTGAACATTCACCAGAGTCATTTGCGGAAACAGTAGTTCGATTGTACAATGAACCGTCTCAGCGTTGTCTAATGGGCAAAAATGGCCGTCGTGCTGTTGAACAAAAATATAATATCAAAAAAGAAATAGATAATATCACACAATTATTCGATTGTATCGAGCCGAATTGAGATTTTCCGAATAGACTGGTGACAATGTTGGTATTTAGGTGGAGAATCCTCCTCAAAGCATCTCTTGCTCTGGATCACTGATCTCTTGTACCACCATCCTGTGACTGAATACCGTATAGTTCAGCATACTGTCCGTCGTTGTCGATCAACTCCTCATGCTGTCCCATCTCGACGATCTTCCCATCATCCACTGAATAAATTCGGTCAGCGTTCCTCACGGTCGAGAGTCGATGCGCGATCCCTACTATGGCGTAATCGCGATTCATGTTCTCAATAGCGGTCTGTACTTCTTCTTCCAGATTCGAATCAAGGTTGCTCGTTGCCTCATCGAGCACTAATATGTCCGCGTCTTTCAACAGTGCTCGAGCCAGTGCGACGCGCTGTCGCTGTCCACCTGATAACCTAACGCCGTCGTCCCCGAGTTGCGTCTCATACCCGTTCGGTAGGTCGTCGAAAAACTCATCGATCCTAGCGATCTGGGCGACGCGGTCAAGTTCCTTCTCGGAAACGCTCCTATTTCCGATGGTGAGGTTGTATCGCAACGTATGGTTGAAGATGAACGGATCTTGTCGCACTACGGCAATTTGTGAGCGCCACTCGTCAATGTCCATCTCGTGAATCGGTCGATTGTTCGCCCGAATCTCGCCGGAGTCTGGTTCGTACATACGGACAAGCAATGAGATGATTGTGGACTTTCCGGCTCCAGAACGTCCGATGAGTCCAATAAACTCACTTTTTTGGAACTTGAAGGATACTCCTGCGAGTGCTTCGTCTTCCTGCCCCTCATAGGAGAAGTACACATCATCGAAATCAACAGTTTGAATCTCGTTTGGTACAGGCTCTGAATTAATCATTGGTTCAGCATTTTGTTCGAGTTCGTCAATGAATTTCTGCGTTCGGACGAGATGCGGGAGGTTATTCTCAATCCGGTAGAGTCTTGAATTCAAGCCGCTTGCCTTTGGTCCGAGTCGGAACATTGCAAACAGGAATACCCCCAATGCACCAAGTGAGAGGTTCGCGAACGTGAGTGCGAGGTAAATAAGAATAAATACGGAGACTGCGGTCAAGAGGTTGTAGAAGTTTTGTATCGCCTGTTCGTTTCGTCGTAGCCTGATCTTTGACTCAGCGTACTGGTTGACACTATCGCGGAAGTCGTCAAAGAGTTCATTTTTCAGACCGAACAGTTTCGTATCGCGAATCCCTTGTGTCCCTGCTTGAGCGGCTTGCTGGACCCGCTCGTTCGCGTCGGCGACCTTATCTCCGAGTTCGTATCCTGGTTCGATAACATATCGAAACAGCACCGCAATGCCGCCGAGGAATATTAGAGTAACGAGCGCAAGTACCGGTGCAATAGCAAATGCGACCACGAGATACATCAGCGTCAGGAATCCCTGTTCGATGAAATTAATAACGAATCGAATCGTCCGGCCCGCGTACTCTGACTGCGTGACAATTGCGTTTAAAATGTCGTCTGAACCTTCTTGATCGAAGTACTCGATACGTGCGTCAAGTGCATTGTCGAACGATTCACGCTGAAGATATCGCGTGTAATCAATAGCTAGCGCGCTCCACATCCATCGGACGAAGAATGTCAACGTCCACCGAACAATTAGGACAGCACTCACGCCAGCAACGACGAATCCTAAACTGAACGGGAGTCCAAAAAACTGATACACGGACACGAACACTCGTATGATCCCGTCTGCCTGCTGTGCCGGGTCACCCGATGATTGCACGATTTCGACGATGGGCAGAATGAATCCGATTCCGATACCCTCTAAGAGTGCCGCAAAGACGCCTCCGAAAATAATCCCTATAGTGAATTGCGGCCGGTATCTGGCAACCCGTAGAAGTGCATGAAGTTGATCGCGCCGGCCTACCGACGTATGGTCGGTTTCATTCATTACTCAGTGATTCAGTCCCGTATTATAAAAGAAATACGATAGAGTGAAAATTATACTGACCTTGACCGATGCACCAGTGCGTGCCTTGGAGTACGACAACCCTCACTACACGCACAATGAGGAGGTGATTTCCATCGTATGAGTGGCAGCCAACGGTGTGACAAAAAGACCTACGAACAGTTGTGACAGTGGACTTTCTGCACTATGACTTTCGAGACACGGCACAGGTAGTCTTCACTCTAACGTGAGAACCGTACCCCGATACTCTGGATAGTGTGCTGACCGAGCGCTAGTGCCGCTTCAAGCGTGATTTGTGGGATATAACTGACGGAGTTTGATACGTGCATCCTCGGCAGTGAACTGCCAGTCGATAGCTGACTCATCCTCATTTCGAGTGCGCTCCCACGCAGCGACCTCCGCACGGAGGGTCGCTGCGTCGGGAATACGACGATCGAGACATTCAGTAGTGAGTGCGCTGGACTCAATTTCGACCATATTGAGCCAGCTGCCGTGCTTGGGCGTGAAATAGAACTCTAGCTTCTCAAGGAGACGCCGTGTTTCTTTCGGTGGAAGAAACTCATAGAATGCGTAGGATTTGTGCGAATGAGTGGAAACTCGAAGAATGTCAGCGACAGATCCATGGAGAGGTCCATGCAGATGCAGATCTTCGGGGTCCCATTGTTTGAATCAGGAGCCACTGTCGATTCGGGGGTCGTTATTGAGGGTCCAGCAGTCCTGCAAGAGGGGGAAACTGTCGGGCCAAACGCGTATGTTCGGGGGACAACGCTACTCGGTCCCGACACAACAGTTGGCCATTCCGTTGAGATGAAAAATAGCGTACTCATGCGTGGCGCAACCGTTGGTCATCTCTCGTATGTCGGGGATAGCATCCTCGGTCGTGACGTAAATTTCGGTGCAGGTACGACGGTCGCCAATCTGCGACACGACGAGGAACCAGTCACCTGTACTGTAAAAGGCGAACGTGTTTCCACGGGCCGACGCAAGTTCGGTGTTGTGTGTGGTGATGGCGTGAAAACCGGTATCAACACGAGTCTGAACGCTGGTGTGGTTCTTGCAGGCGGTACCACGACCGCGCCCGGCGAAACCATCCTCAAGTCATCAGCGAATCGTCGCTGAAGCAGTGGATTTGGTGGGGACTCTTTGCCCTATACTCACATCCGGTTGCCTTCGACTAATTGAAAAGCAAACAGACCAGTAAGATTTTGATTGTGCTGTCGAAGTGTCTCGGCGGTCTCGCTCGCCTCGAGGACGTACTCATCGACCGCGATATCGACACCGTCGTCTTCGCCTTCGAGTACCCGGACCAGGAGGAGTTTCGGGTCGCTTGATACGTGTCATCGCATGAGGGTCAACGCCAAAGTCCACCACTGCCACGCCGATACGGTCCTCACGACGGGCCTCGAAACGGGTGAACTGGTCGACATTGACGTCGAACTGTGGGACTGGCAGAGCCACGTTCTCAAGCGCGCGTTCGACATCGCGTTCGCATTCGTCGGCCTCCTCCTCGTGCCGGTCATGTTCCTCATTGCTATCGCGATCAAACTCGACGATGGCGGGCCGGTCTTCTACGCGGAGTAGCGGACGGCTGAGTTCGGCTACACGTTCACCGTCTATAAGTTCCGGACGATGATTCCCGAAGGCGAGTCCGTGACACCTATCGACGACAAGCAAAACGACCGCATCACTCGAGTCGGGCGGATCCTCCGCAAGACGCATCTCGACGAAATCCCGCAGTTGCTGACGATCCTTAGCGGCCGGATGAGCGTCGTTGGCCCGCGTGCAGTGTGGGTCGACGAGGTGGTCGAAATCGAATCCGAAGTTAGCTCGTGGTGTCAGCGGTGGTTCGTCAAACCCGGGCTGACTGGCCTCGCACAGATAAACAACGTGACGAGTACCGAGCCCGACGGGAAACTTCGGTACGACGTGGCGTACATCCGGCAGCTCTGGATGGTATTCGTTGACGCGCTCCGTCTTATGCGATACGTGATCGTGCGCGGGCATATCTCGGTAGACGAGCGGCTATATGTATCTGCATCCCCACTGTCCGGTCGAATGGCGGTGAAGGAACCAGACTATTTTGAGTGGAGGAAGAGATGAGCGAAGCCAAGTGGTCCGACGAGCCAGCGGATCGGGCAGACCGACAACGTCGCATCCCCGTCCGGACGGCCCTCTTGCTCGCCCTCGCGCTCGTTGTCCTCGTTCGCCTCCCGACGATTCAGGAAGTGTTCCGCGACGATTGGATCGTCCTCGCTTCGAACGACCCCTATCTCTACCGCTACCTGGTCGATCAGGCGCTGTTGAACGGACCGCTTCCGTCGCTCCCCGACCGGGCGGTCCAGGGCGAACCGCTCCTCGTCGCGGCGCTTTCCGTGGCGGCGTGGCCGTTCGGCGCGGGGACGTGGGGATCGGGATTTGTCGTCGCGTGGTATCCCGTGGTCGCGGCGGTGCTGACGGCCGCCTTCGTCTACGGCGCCGCCGCGCGACTCACCGGCGACGTGCGCGTCGGCCTCGCGGCGGCTGGACTCCTGGCCGTCACGCCGGCTCACGCCTACCGGACTGCCCCCGGGGTGGCCGACCACCACGCCTTCGACTACGTGTGGCTCGCGCTCACGGCGCTGGCAGTCATCGAACTGCTCGCACGAAGTGAGCGTGACCGCCGGACGTGGCTCGCGTCGGGTGCGCTCGCCGTCGCGGTCGCGGCCCAAGCGCTCGCGTGGGAGGCTGCGCCGCTCCTGCTCGTTCCGCTCGCCCCCGCGCTCGGCCTCGTGGCCCTGGTCGAGATTCGTCGGCCGGGACCGGAACGGCTCGCGCCGGTCGTCGCCGACACCAGCGCGCTCGTCAGCCTCGCTGTTCCCCGTGCCGACGCGGCCGTCAATACCGACGTTCCGGCCCTGTTTCAGTATCTTCTCACGTCGTGTGACGTGTTCCTGCCACCGGAAGTTGTTGCGGAGCTCCGCGACATTACGCAGTATCAGGACATCCACGCCGCCGTTGCGAGCAACGTCCTCGAGCCCGCAGCCACTACACGGTCGACGATCCCTGCGAGCGCGACGACACCCCAGACACCCGGCCGACGTTCGGCCTCGATGACGGTGAAACCGACGGGATCGTCCTCGCGAACACGCTCGATGTTGACGGCTTTCTGACCGACGAGTTCGGCGGGACGAACTTTCCATTCATCCATGCTGTGCTTCAGGGGCTGCGGATCGTCCCGACGCCACGGCTGATCATCAATTACGCCCGCAACGGGCATATGACCCGGGCGGAAGCGAGCACACTGATCACGACGATCAGCCTGCACCGTAGTTGAGAGAACAGCCCCTACGTCACGCAATTGCTCCAGCGTTTCGAAGCGTAGCCATCTTCCTACAAGGAGAGAATCTCGCTGTTTACGGTGTTGACGAGACGCGAATCGTCTCGTTCACCCACCAGAACGCTTTGCGTTCTGGGGACGGGATTGAAGACCGCCAGCGTGCGTTCTGGAGAGACTGAGCGTGTCGACGTATCGAAGTTCGAAAATACCCGTAATACCTATTATGTATTACTTCATATGCTGGGCGGAGGATGCCACGCGTTACGACCAAGGGCCAGGTTACGATCCCGAAGGAAATCCGCGAGACACTCGGCATCGAGCCCGGCGACGAGATCGTGTTCGAAGAGACCGACACCGGCTATACGATCCGGAAGCACGAACCGACAACGGCAGAGGGTGGGGACCCTTTCGAAAAGTACCGGGGGAGCGCTGAGAGTGACGAGACGATGCCCGAGCGGATGCGGCGACTTCGAGGGGAGTACCCCCGTGACATCGGTTCGGAGGCAGAGAGCGACGTCGAGGGGGAGACTGACGCGTGATCACGGCAGTCGATACGAACACGCTGCTCGCGATCCTGTACGAAGATACGCATACTGACGCGAGCGAGACAACCCTCCGGCAGGCCTATCAGGAGGGCAAACTCGTGATCGCGCCGATCGTCTATGCCGAACTTGCCGCTGACGGCCATTTCAACACCGAATCCGAATTGAACGAGTTCCTCGCCGATTTCAGTATCCAGCTGGGAGAGCCATCTTGCGACGCACTGTTTCGGGCCGGCCAACAGTTTCAACGCTACACGTCACACCGACCAGACGGACTTCAATGCCCGACCTGCGGGCGCAAACAACAGGTTGTGTGCGAGGAGTGCGGGGAAGACTTAGCGCCAGGCCAGCATATTGCCGCTGACTTCCTCATCGGCGGTCATGCTGTCGTCGACGCTGAGTCACTGATCAGCTTCGATAGTGACTTTTACGAGACGTATTTTCCCTCGCTGACTGTCCACCCAGAGTGAGTTATTTACGGCGAAAGCCGTGGGTGGAATCCGACGGTTCCTTGCGGGGCTCGATTATGAACTTGCACGTGCGGCTCCGACGCAGCCGCTCGACAGTCGGAAACGCATCGTCCCAACCTACGGGAATTTGAGTAATTCCACTGAAATGGGGAATAGACAAACGAGACAACAAGAATATTGGCCATATTAGCTGTTATAATCGGACTAATATCACACAAAAACAGCTAGAACATACATTTTTAGTCCTACAACGCGACCGTGCGTGTATGGCAGCGAGCGAAACGTGGACAGACCCAAACCAGTGCCCGTTCTGCGGTCAGGAACTCCCGTCGCCCGGCGAGGGCTTCGTGCGCCACCTCGACGAGAGTGAGGCGTGTGACGGGGGGTATAGCGTCTGGCGCCAGCGAATCGCCGACGACATCCGCGGCGGCTGGTCGGGATGATGGCACCGTCACCACGACGGCCGAGCGTCAGCTAGCGACGGAGGATGTATTCGGAGACGGACGCTTGCTGACGGGGACGATCATCGCGATGCTCCACCGGAGAACGAGCAGTGGAACAGTGGCGGAATCGACGGCTTCGTTCGGCAGAGAGGGCCCCACGGACGACCAGCTAGCGGGAACGTTCACGACCGGCCCGGTCTACGCGCTGGCGGTGTTCGATATCGATGTCGGACTGACGGGCCGATTCGAGCTGTGAGTCGACGAGACGGTTCTGCTGTGCGCCCCAGTCGTCTGGCTCGTGGGATTTGATGTAGTCAACCCAGCGTTTGATGCCAGTGAGGCGTTGCTCGCGGTTCCGTTCGTGCGTCGCCTCGAGTGAATCACGCGCGTTCGAGTCGGTCATAGTCGTCCTCGACGTTGAGTTTCGTCACCCACCGTTCGAGTTCTGGGGTGCTAAGCGTTTCCTTGAACATCGCATAGAGATGTACTGCATCTTCGAAGTCCTTCGGCGCACCCAGATAGAGTTTGTAGGTAATCTGTAGTTCGAGGGGTCCGATGGGAAGCGTCGCCTCGACGCTGGTGAGTTTGGCGGTCATGTTGTGTTTGAGCGAGCCGTAATCGTACTCGTCGCGGACAACCCATCGCTTGCCTATTTCCTGTTTCCGGATTCACTTGAGGGATTCTGGCAATTATCTAAATCCTGATTTCATTAATCATGATTTTACAATCTCGAAGTGCTAAATTCAGCATACTCGGTGAGGCTGTTGAATGTGCAACCATGAACGCTAGAATGAGGGGATTTCCCTCACAGGGTGAGCTGAGAACGTTCTGCTCGTTCTGGTCGAAAGGTGCTTTGAACGGCAGTTGACGCCAATTTCGAGCCTGTGATGCAGTTGATCCACGCTGGGCGACTTCTTCCCCTTGCTAACCTCAATGATTATGAAGGAATACGTCGATATATAAAACACGGATGGGGGATATGATTCGCACTGTCCAAGTCAAACTCAACGTACCCGACGAGCGGTGCGATGACCTCCATCGGACGAAAGACCAGTTCCTCTACTGTGCCAATACTACTGCGGAATGGGCATGGGGATGTCAGAATGTCTACTCCATAACCTCGAAACAGAAAGCCGAGAGCGCCCTGTACGATCAACTCCGTGGCGAGACAGAGTTAACGGCGAACCTTGTTCAGAAAGGGATTCGACGTGCTATCGAGGCCACGAAAAGTGGGGTCGCTCGACTCAAAAACGGCGAGAACACGAGTCAACCGCACTTCGATGCCTGGAGCATCGTCTACGACAAACGTTCTGCGACGTTCCACCGGGACCACGTATCGCTGTCGACCGTGAACGGTCGCGTCGAGTGTGACTACATAATACCCGACGATACTGCGGGAACGCCGATTGGTGAGTACCTGCTGAACGAGGACTACGAGTTCCGTATGTCAACGGTACAGTACGACCGGCCAACAGAGTCGTTTTACCTTCACGCTCGAATGCGTCGAGTCGAACGTGACGAGCAAGAGCAGTCCACGACTGATTCTTCCGATGCCAAGCACAGAACAGTCCTTGGCATTGACCTGAACGTGGACGGCTCGCTCGCCGTAACTTCGACCGGTGCGTTCATCGGAAACGCCGACGAGATGAATCATCGACGCCGTGAATTCGAGAAGACTCGCGGATCGATGCAACAGACAGGCACGCGCTCGGCGCATCTGTCGATACAGTCGATGAATGACCGTGAACATCGCTGGATGCAGGACGAACTCCACCGCGCCTCGAATCGGATTCTTGACGAAGCACGCGACCACGACTGCACGCACGTCGCGTTCGAGAACCTGACCGATATTCGTAATCGAATGGCTGGTGCAAAGCGATTCCACGCATGGGCCTTCCGTCGCCTCTGCCAGTACGTCGAATACAAGGCCGAGATGTCCGGTATCGAGGTTGCACAGGTGAGTCCGGCGTACACGAGCCAGCGGTGTTCGTCGTGTGGGTTTACTCACGAGAACAATCGGCGGTCGAAACACCAGTTCGTGTGTCAGAAGTGTGCATACCAACTGAACGCCGATTACAACGCGAGCAAGAATATAGCTCGCAAATTGCTCAAAAGTCTCCATTCGGGGCAGAAGTCTTCGGGTGGAGGCGCACCCTGTCAGTGTGCGCTATCGTCAGGGACGCTGAACCTGAACGGCGAGTTCCACGCCTCCGTCAACACGACGGCAGAAGGGGAGTCCACTGACAAGCCACGACTTCAGTCGTGAGTCACTGACGCCTCCGCAACGATTAGGGAGCGTCGGCCGGAACGGCCGGGCGATGCCCTCCACCGACATCGCCATCGAGGCGACCGACCTCCGGAAGACCTACGGGTCGGAAGTCGCCCTCGACGGCGTCTCGTTTTCCATCTCCGCCGGCACCGTCTACGGCTTCCTCGGGCCGAACGGCGCGGGGAAGACGACGACGATGCGCCTCCTGACCGGGCTCTCCCAGCCCACGTCGGGTGCCGTCCGCGTCAGTGGCACCCCCGTCGACGACCGGCGCGCCCTCGCCGCCCACGTCGGCTACCTGCCCGAGACGCCGCCGCTGTACGACGAGTTCAGCGCGCGCGAGCAACTCGACTACGTCGCCGACCTCCGCGACATTCCGCCGAATCGGGCCCGCGAGCGCATCGACGACTACCTCGACCGCTTCGACCTCGCCGACGACGCCGACAGGCGGATCGAGTCGTACTCGAAAGGAATGCGCCAGAAGACGGCGTTCGTTCAGAGCGTTCTGCACGACCCCGACGTCCTCTTTCTGGACGAACCCACGTCGGGGTTGGACCCGCGTGCGGCCCGCCGCATCCGCGAGTTCGTCACCGAGTTCGCAGACACCGGCACGACCATCTTCCTCTCGACACACATCCTCCCGGTCGTCGACGCCGTCGCCGACGAGATCGGCGTCCTGTTCGAGGGGCGCCTCGTGGCCGAGGGGACGCCCTCGGAGGTGAAAGCCCGGGCCGAGATGGACGAACACAGCTCGCTCGAAGACGCCTTCCTCGCGGTCACGAGTGAGGGGGCAGGTGCGGGCGACGGCGAGAGCGAGCATGCAGACGATGTCACGGCGGCCGACGGCTGATGAGTCTCCGCCACGACCTGCGTCACGGCCGCCGAATCGCCCGCGCCGAGTTCGTTCGGAGCGTCCGCGGCTACCTCCGGAACAAGCGCCGCCTCGCCGGCCTCGCCGTCGCCCTCCTCTTTTTCGGCGGTAACTTCCTCTTCGCACTCCCGACGGCGTACGTCCTCGGCCTGTCGGCGCGGTCGGCCGACGCGATTCCGTACTTCGCCCCCGCCGCGACGGCGGGTCCGGTCCTCCTCGTGGCGCTCGCGACCCTCCGGACGCTCGAACGGATCGGGCAGATCGACGCCGCGGACCTCGTGCTGACGACCGTCCATCCCCGTGCCGTCGTCCTCGGCCTCGTCAGTGCCGAAATCGGGCGTCTGGCGCTGTGGTTCGGTATCCCCGTGACAGCCTTTGCGACGGCGTTCACGCTGGGCCTCGGTGCCCCGTCGCTCCTCCTCTCGGCGGCGCTCGTCGCCGTCCCGCTCGTCTGCTGGGCCGCCATCTGGGGGTACGCCCTCGGGATAGGTACCCTGCGCCTCTTCCGTCGTCTCCCGAGCGCCCGCCGCGCCCTGAAGATCGGCGGCCTCCTCACGGTGGCCGTCGTCGTCGTGGCGTCACAGTTCGTCGGTCAGTATCTCGTCCGGGAGGGCACCTCGGTCGACGAATTCGTCTCGGCGCTCACGGTCGCGCCGGTCGTCGACTACGTCGCGCTCGCGTTCGTCGGGACGCCGCTGGCCCGGCCGCTATCGCTCCGCGCCGTGATCGTCCTCGTCGGGCTACTCGCGCTCACGCCCGTCGGCCTCGTCGTCGCGACACGGCAGGCGTCCCGGCTCTGGTTCACCGACGCACCGGGACGGGCCGGCACCCGCCAGCCCCGCACGTCGTCGGGCTGGCTCGCGGCCCCCGCACCGTTCGCGTGGCGGAAGACCGGCCGCGTCGCGTGGGCGTTTCTCCTCCGCGCACGGCGCCACCCGCAGGAACTCGCCCACCTCGTGATGATCCTCTTCTTCCTCGGTCCGCTGGGCACGACAGTCGCCCAGTCGTCGAGCGACGCGCTCGGCCCGCTCGTCGCCGCCGCCGGCGCCGGCTTCGGGACGTATCTCGCCGGCGCAACCTTCGGGTTGAACCCGCTCGGCGACGACCGGCCGCAGATGCCGCTCCTCTTGCTGACCGCGACTGACACTCGCACCCTCGTCCGGGGGCGGTCGCTGGCGGGCCTCGCCGTCGGCGTTCCGGTCGCCGTCCTCGTGCCCCTCGCGTCGGTTCTCGTCGGGACGGCTCCGGCCCACGCTGTCGGCTTCGCGGCGGCGGGGAGTCTCATGTGCCTCGCAGCCGCGGCCTTCGCCGTCGGCCTCGGCGCCGCCTACCCCATCTACGAGGAGCGGGAGTTCTGGGGGACCGAAACGGTCGTTCCGTCGACGCTCGTGATGATGGGGTACATCTTCGTCGTGGGCGGCGGGACGGTAATCGGGTTGGTCGTCACGTGGTACGTCCTCACCGGCCATCTCGTCCTCACGCCCCTCCTGCTCGCGGGGCTCGGCGTCTATCTCGCGCTGACCGGGGGCGTGTCGTACGGCTCGTATCGGTACGCACTCCGGCGGTATCGGCGGTACACGTTCGACTGAAGCGCTGCCGTCCACGTACTCGGTGCGGTCCCGTTCGAGCGACCGCGCGGTCACCGCAACGACGCCAGCCGTCGTCCCAGGGCGAGCTGCCGACCCCCGTACTCGACGCCACCGGCGACGAGGAGGAGGGCCAGAGAGAGAAACCAGCCGCCGAAGTACAGCGCGTGCGGGTCGTCGACGCTCGCGGCGAACTCGGCGCGTGCATCGAGGAGGACGAACGCCGTCAGGAGTGTTGCCGGCGCGATCAGCCGCCGACGGACGAGGAGATACAGCGGCACGGCGGCGAGAAGCCACATCCCGACCACGCTGAGAGGATACAGCACCCACCCGAGACCACCAGTGACCGTCAGGCCGAGACGGACCGCGAACCACGTCATCACGACGGCGTGGACGACGCCGCCGACGGCGGCGAATTCGGCGGCCTGTCGCTGCGCGGCCGGCCGCGACAGCGGTGAGGGCGACACCGACGGGAGCCAGTGCCAGTCGGTCCGCATCGCGTCCTCGACGACGCCGAGGAGGCCGAAGCCGAGCGTCCAGACGGACGCGTTCACCATGTATCGGACGATGTAGAGGCCGTTCTCGACGACGGTGAGGCCGGTTGGTTCGGACAGGCGTTCGAACTCGGCCACGTCGTGGAACGTCGGCCCGGGGGGTGTGAGTTCCATCCCGAGAACGTAGCCGGTGGTCACGAGGAGGGCGGCGAGTGGCGCGACGAATCGGTAGCGGAGTGCGAGCCAGACCGGCACCGCAGCCACGACGACGAGGCCGGCGTACCGCCAGCCGGCGCCGACGACGGTGTACGCCGCCGGTCCGACGGCGTAGCCGAGGTGGTGGGCGACGAACAGGAGGCCCACGGCGTGACAGCAGCCGACGAGGAGACTCGCCGCGGCGCGTTGGGAGGGCATACGCGTCGATGGACACGCGAACCGTTTTATTCCACCGTCAATCGTCGCTCTCGGCGGCCGGCTCGGCGCCCGACGCCCCCTCGGTCTTGCTGTCCACGCTCACGCCCTCCCAGTCGTGGTCCGCGTGGAAGCCCTCGCGTTCGCGCGCGCTGTCGGCGACGCGGATGAACTCGGCCCGGTCGCGGGCGGCCGGGATGGTGTGGCCGCCACAGTAGGACAGGCCCGACCGGATGCCGGCACAGAACTCCTCGGCCACGCTCCGCACCGACCCCTTGTAGGGCGTCAGCGCTTCGACGCCCTCGTCGGCGGTCACGTCGCCGCCCTTGTCGTCGCGGTCCTCGGCCGCGGCCGTCGTCGCCATCCCCCGCGAGCGCTTGTACTGCGTGCCGTCGACGTCGACGACTGCGCCGGGGGCCTCGTCGGTGCCGGCGAAGAGACTGCCGAGCATGACGGTGTCCGCGCCGGCCATCAGCGCCTTCACTGCGTCGCCGGAGGTACGGATGCCACCGTCGGCACAGATGGTCACGCCGACCTCCTCGGCCACCGCCGCGCAGTCGTCGACGGCGGTCAGTTGTGGCACACCCGCGCCGGCGACCTTCCGGGTGGTGCAGTGAGACCCCGGCCCGATCCCGACTTTCACGCAGTCCGCCCCCGCGGCGGCGAGATCCTCGACGCCCGCGGGGGTCGCGACGTTGCCGGCGACGAGGTCAGTGTCGGGAAACTCCGCCGCGAGCGCCGCGACGGCGTCGAGCGTCCGTTCGAGGTGCCCGTGCGCCACGTCGACGACGAGGGCGTCGACGCCGGCCTCGACGAGGGCGGCGCTCCGGGCGACGTAGTCCTCGTTGATCCCGACGGCCGCACCCACCTGCTCGCCCGCGGCCGTCACCCGTTCGACCTGCACAGCCTGTTCCACAGGCGTCAGAAAGCGGTGGACGACGCCGAACCCACCGGCTCGTCCGAGTTCGATCGCCATCTCGGCCTCGGTTACGGTGTCCATCGCCGCGGAGACCAGCGGCGTGTCCAGCCGGATCGAGGGTGTGAGTACCGTCGAGAGGTCGACCTCGTCGCGGCTGTCGACCGGCGACCGCTTCGGGACCAGCAACACGTCCCCGTAGCTCAATCCCGTGCGTAAGTCGTCCATATCCCCAGAAAACGAGTGGGCGCGGAGTGATAAACGTCTCGGACGGCCGTCTCCCCAGTCCACTCTGGCGTTGCACGAACGTCGCTGTCGGTCGGTGTGTCGGCAGGTGGCACTGTTCGACTGTCCGATCCAAGGACCGTCCGACGTAGCTATATCTGAGTTCATATATTCGTGATGGCGTAGCGAAAGCGCCGCGCGAGTAGCGCTGGTCGACGAGAACAAGTAACTGAACGGTCCACGTATCGGTGGCTGTGGACGACAACGATCGATCTATCGTCGGGTTCGTCATGGTCGGGCACGCGATGGTGCACACCTACGAACTGTCGATACCGATCCTGATGACGGTGTGGCTGTTGGAGTTCTCGACCACTGCGGCGGTGCTTGGGGTCGCGGCCGCGGTCGGCTACGGACTGTTCGGTATCGGGGCACTGCCGGGCGGGTTGCTGGTCGATAGATTCGGCTCGCGCGTGCTGATCAGTGCCTGTCTGGCCGGCATGGGACTCTCGTTTTTGCTGTTGAGTCTCGCCCCCGGTGTCGTGGGCGTGACGCTCGCACTGGCGGTCTGGGGGATCGCCGCCAGTGTCTACCACCCCGCCGGGCTGACACTCATCAGCAACGGCATCGAGGAGCGCGGACGAGGCTTCGCCTACCACGGGATGGCGGGGAACGTCGGTATCGCGGGCGGGCCGCTGGTGACCGCGCTCCTGTTGCTCGCCTTCGACTGGCGGATCGCCGTGGTGATCCTCGCTGTTCCGGCGCTGGTGGCCACGCTCGTCGGCCTGACCATCCGGTTCGATCCCGTGGCCGCCGTGGAGGCGACCGACGGTGGATCCCGGGAGCACTCGCCAACCTCACTCGCCGAGTTCGTCGGCGAGACGCGTCGCCTGTTCACCCTCGGCTTCCTGCTGATCTGCGTGATCGTCGCATTCAACGGCCTCTACTATCGTGGCGTCCTCACGTTCCTTCCGGATCTGCTCGGGGACTTCCTGATGGCAGCTGTCGGCGACGTTCGCCCCGGCATATTCGACCCCGACAGTCCGGTCGCCGAGGAGTTCGACCTCGCCCAGTATCTCTACACGGGTCTGTTGACCGTCGGCATCGGCGGCCAGTATCTGAGCGGGCGACTCACGGAACTGATCGAACCGGACCGCGCCTTGATCTTGGTGCTGACGGTCCTCACGGTCATCGCACTGGCGTTCGTCCCCGCGGCACAGCTAGGTCTCACGGGGCTGTTGGTCGCGAGCTTCGCGCTCGGATTCGCTCTGTTCGCCACGCAACCGCTCACGCAGGCGACCATCGCGAAGTACTCGCTTCCCGAATCGAGGGGACTCTCGTTCGGCTACACCTACCTCGCCATCTTCGGCGTCGGTGCCCTCGGGGCGGCGGTCGCCGGGACGGTCCTCACCTACGCGTCCGTGTCGCTGATGTTCGTCGTACTCGCGGCGTTCTCGACGATCGGAACGGTTCTCGCCCTGTCGCTCGTTCGGGTCGGGCGCGAGCCATAGCGGTCCCCGATCCGGACTCTCGATGCCGATCCCAAGCCCCACCAGGTCACTCGGCAGTCGCGGCACTTCGAGTCCCGATGACGAGCGGATACGTGGAGAGAATAGCCGTCTAATGGCGTTTCGATGGGGCTGATTCGCGTTCCCGATGGAGCGCCGTCGTCTGCCTGCCATCGGATTCGTCTCTCCACATCAGTACTGATAACGTGTCGACGCCGTCTTCGGCAGTGACCGAAGCGTTTCAGTCGGTCCCGTCGTGCGCGTGGATCGGTGTGACGCGATCAATCGGCGACTACTTCCGACACGACTGGGCCGTCGACCCCCGTCAGCGTGTGCAGATAGTCGTCGAGATCGAGGGCGAAGGGCGCGTCGGCCGACAGGTCGAGCCACGAGAACTCGAACTCCGCACCACGTTCGTCGCCGGTGCCCGTGACGGTGTGGGTCCACGAATCTCGGGGTTCGTGGACCGGGGCGTGGTAGAAGTGGCGCACGTACCGCTTCGGCGGCGACTCCCGCCGCGTCCACACGTCGGTGACGAGGTGGTCGACCCGCTCGAAGGTCGCCAGCCCGCTCTCCTCGATTGCCTCGCGGTACACGGCGTCTCGCGGTGTTTCACCCGGTTCAACGGTCCCTTTCGGAATCTGGAACCCGTCGTGGCCCGGTCCCCTGAACACCAGCACCTCCGATCCGTCTCTGGTGATGTAGGCACACGCTTTCTCGACGTACGTTACGTCACGTGCTAACATGCTACAGTACGCTCTGCCTCCGCGCGTATAGTAGTGTCGTACATATTCCTCTAGATGTGTTTTAGGTCTGGGCGGTCGTCGGCTCGCCCGCAATCAGTTCGACCACTCGGGGCATCAGCGACCCTACAAACTGCCGAGGGCGGCGTAGAAGATGAATCCGGAGAGCGCCACGCCGAGCAGAACGAACACGACGTTCTCCAGTTCGGGCGATTCGGGTTCGATGGTCTCCGGCTCGGGAGCGTCTTCGCCGACTTCGTCGACAGCGAACCGCCACGGCGACTCGTCGTCGTCGCGGTCGTCGTCGGACAGCGCACTCATAGGGAGGAGTAGCAGGTAGTGACGGAAAGGGGTACCGGCCTACCGCTGATGTTCGCGCGGCGTCACGTCGCCCTCGTAGACGACGCCGCGGTCGGCGTGCAGCGTCACCGTCGTCCCGTCTGCCACCTCGTCCGGCAGGGGCGCGCCGCTGATCATCGGCACGCCACGCTCCCGCGCGACCAGCGCCGCGTAACTCGTCATCCCCGGCCGGGCGTCGACGATGCCCGCGATCTTCCCCGTGTCGCCGGCGAACTCCCCGTCGAACGTCGCCGGGAGGACGACGATAGCGCCCGCCGGCGCGTCCGAGAGGTCGCCGTCCGAACACCGGAACACTGGACCGGTGACCCGACCGCGTGCGACGCTCCGCCCCGTCGCCACCGTCTCCGACGCGATGTGGACTTTCAGCATGTTCGTCGTGTTGGTCCCCTCCAACTCGGTCATCATCCCCGAGAGGACGACGACGGTGTCGCCGCTCTCGGCCGCACCGGCGTCGATGGCGGCGTCGACCGCGGCGTCGATCATCTGATCGATGTCCTCGCGGTAGGCGGCGTACTGGGCGTCGACGCCCCACGAGAGGGCGAGTTGGCGGCGGACCCGATCCCGGGGCGTCGTCGCCACGACGGGGACACCCGGCCGGAACTTCGCCGTCGCTCGCGCCGTGTACCCCGATTCGGAGACGGCGACGATGGCCGCGGCGCCGAGGTCACGGGCGAGATACCGGGCCGCCCGTGCCAGCGCCTCGGTCTGGGAGCCCTCCGCGGCTGGCGGCACCCGTCCCTCCCGCGTCTCGTCGTACTCGTCGCTCCCCTCCACCTCGCGGACGATGCGATCCATCGTCTCGACGACACGCACCGGGTGGTCACCGATAGCTGTCTCGCCAGAGAGCATCACCGCGTCCGTCCCGTCCAACACGGCGTTGGCCACGTCCGAGGCCTCCGCCCGTGTCGGCCGCCGGGAGTGGACCATCGAGTCCAGCATCTCCGTCGCCGTGATGACGGGCACGCCCGCGTCCTGCGCGCTGTGGATGATCTGCTTTTGTACCATCGGAACGTGTTCGAGCGGGCACTCCACCCCGAGATCGCCGCGCGCGACCATCACGCCGTAGGACGCCTCGACGATTTCGTCGATGTGATCGACCGCGCCTGCCCGCTCGATCTTCGAGATGACCGGGATGTCCCCGCCCGCGTTCTCGATGGCGTCGGTGACCTCGTACACGTCGTCGGCGTCGCGGACGAAACTCGCCGCGACGAAATCCGCGTCGTGCTCGACCGCCACCTCGATGTCGCGGCGGTCGCGGTCGGTTACCACGTCGAGATCCAGATCGACGCCGGGGATGTTCACGCCCTTGCGACTCCCCAACTCGCCGCCGGAGACGACGCGGGCGGTGACGGTCTCGCCCTCGACCGACTCGACGGTCGTCTCGATCCGACCGTCGTCGAGGAGAACGGTGTCGCCGGGATCGACGGCGGAGATAGCGTAGGAGAGGCCGACCTCCTCCGTCGTCACCGTATCGCCCTCGACGAACCGGACCGTGGAGTCGGTCGGCAGATCGATAGGGTCGTCGATTGCGGCCGTCCGCACCTCCGGCCCCTGCAGGTCGAGCATCGCGGAGAGCGGGTCGTCAATGGCCGCGTCCACGTCCTGAATGCGGTCGATCAACTCTGCGCGGTCCTCGTGGGTGCCGTGACTCGCGTTGAGTCGGGCCACGGCCATGCCGGCGTCCGCGAGTTCGCGGATGGTCTGCCGGTCGTCGGAGGCGGGGCCCAACGTACAGACGATCTTCGCTCGTCGCATACCGCCCCTTCGACGGGAGGCAGTAAAAAAGCGGTCGGCGGCGAGAAACGTTGATGAAGGACCAGCGGGGCGTTATCGAACCCGCTCGCCCGGCACCGCGTCTCCGACCGTCGTCAGCAGGTCGGCCTCCTCACCCGCGGCCAGCACCATCCCGTTCGACTCCATGCCGAACAGTTCGGCCTTCTCCAGATTGGCGAGGACGATCACGCGCGTCCCCGGCAGTTCGTCGAGGTCGTGAAGCTGTTTGATGCCCGCGACGATCTGGCGCTCCTCGACGCCGATGTCGACGACGAGGCGCGCGAGTTTGTCCGCGCCCTCGATGCCTTCTGCCTCCAGAATCTCCCCGACACGGATGTCGAGGTCCTGGAACGTGTCGAAGTCGATACGGTCGGATTCGATGGGGTCGAAGTCGGTGTCGGTCATTGCTGAATCACTCTCGTCGTCGGATTCCGTCTCTGCTTCCGCGTCCGCTACCCGCTCCTCTAGCTTCGCGTTCAGTTCTTCCACTCGCTCCTCGGGGATCTTCTCGTAGAGTTCGTCCGGTTCGTCGAGGTCCGCCGCGGGGGGTTCGAGCGCGGCGTCGACCGTCACGTCGTGGACCGAACCCTCGCCGCCCACCTGCGACCACAGGCGCTCGCAGGTGCCGGGCGCGACGGGGGCGAAGAGGACGGCGACCGCCTTCGCGATCTGAATGCAGTCGCGGATCACCTGTGCGGCGCGCTCCGGGTCGTCGTCGACGAGGTTCCACGGCTCGTTGCGCTGGATGTACTCGTTGCCGAATCCCGCGAGGGCGACGGCGGCGTCGCCTGCGTCCCGGATCGAGTAGTCGTTGACGGCGGCCGCGAAGTCGTCGATTGCCGTCTCGATGCGCTCCCGAACCTCGTCCGAGAGGTCCGCGTCCGGCGTCCCCTCGAACTCCCGGTGGGCAAAGAGGAGCGCGCGGTACGCGAAGTTGCCGACCGTCCCCACGAGTTCGTTGTTGACGCGTTCGCGGAAGCGCTCCCACGAGAAGTCCACGTCCTGCTGGAAGCCGCCGTTGGTGGCGAGGTAGTAGCGCAGGAGGTCGGGATCGAACCCCTCGTCGAGATACTCGTCAGCCCACACCGCGCGGTTGCGGGAGGTGGAGAACCCCTTGCCGTTCAGCGTGATGAACCCGCTCGCCATCACGGCGCGGGGTTCGCTGTAGTCGGCACCCCGCAACATGGCGGGCCAGAACACCGTGTGGTGCTGGATGATGTCGCGACCGATGACGTGGACGATTTCACCGTCCTCACGCCACGTCTCCTCCCAATCGTACGCGTCGGCGCCGACCCGCTCGCTGTACTGTTTCGTCGAGGAGATATACTCGATCGGGGCGTCCACCCAGACGTAGAGGACGAGGTCGTCCGCGCCCTCGCCCTCGGGGTAGTCGATGCCCCAGTCCATGTCGCGGGTGATACACCAGTCGCGGAGTTCCCCCTCGATCCACTCCCGGGGCTGGTTGCGGGCGTTGGGCGTCCCCTCCAACCGGTCGATGAACTCCGAGAGGTAGTCCTGGAACGCCGAGACGCGGAAGAACTTGTGGGTCTGTTCCCGATATTCGGCGGGGTTGCCCGTGATCGTACTCACGGGATCTTCGATCTCGCCGGGTTCGAGATGGCGGCCACAGCCCTCGTCACACTCGTCACCGCGGGCGCGTTCGCCGCAGTAGGGACAGGTCCCCTCGACGTAGCGGTCCGGGAGCGACTGCTCCTCCTCGGGGTCGTAGGCCACCATGATCTCCTTCTCGTAGACGTGGCCGTTGTCCTCCAGCGCCTGCACGATCTCGGTCGTTATCTCGACGTTCGTCGCGTCGTGGGTGTGGCCGTAGTTGTCGAAATCGACGTCGAATTTCGGGAACGTCGATTCGTAGATCTCGTGCCAATCGAGGGCGAACGCCTCGGGCGAGACGCCCTCCTGTTCGGCGTTGACCGCGACGGGCGTTCCGTGCATGTCCGACCCGGAGACGAAGGCCGTCTCCTGTCCGAGTTTGCGCAGGGCGCGGGCGTACACGTCGCCGCCGACGTACGTTCGCAGGTGACCGATGTGGAGGTTGCCGTTGGCGTAGGGCAACCCACAGGTCACCACCGCTGGCCGCTCCGTGGGGAACTCCTCGTGGCTCATACGTGTTCACTGGAGGATGCGACCCTAAAGCCCGCCGATTCGGCGTGCGCCGATCACTCCGGCGTCGCCGCGATGGCGACGTACGGCTCCCCCGGTCGCCGTGTCCGTTCGATCGTCGTCACTCGCTCGACTTCCAGCCCGGCGTCCGCCAGACACCGCCGCCAGTACGCCTCGTAATCGCCGACGCCGTCGGGTGTGATCGGGAGTTCCAGCAACCCCACCGTTCCGTCGTCGGCACACACCCGCCGGAGTTCGTCGAAGGCCGCCGCCCGCCGATCCTCGGGGATGTCGTGGGCGACCCGGCAGGCCGTCACGAGGCCGAAACTGCCGTCCGCGAAGGGGAGCCGCGAGGCGTCGCCCGCGACCGGCGACACGTCGATACCCGCGCGGGAACCGTTCCGCTTCGCCAACTGCGGGCCGTTGCCGAGGATGACGCGGTCGTCGAACACGTCGAGGCCGATCACGTCACAGCCGTCGGGCAAGTGCGGCGCCAACCCCACCAGCGACCGCCCGGAGCCACACCCCACGTCGAGCGCGCGGTCCACGTCGTCGAGCGGCAGAATCGACGCCAGTCCGTCGTACTTCGCACGGTCGAGTGCCCACGGGGCCGGCGACACGAGGCGACGGGCCGCGTCGGCGCCGCGATAGAGTGCGCCGCCTGCGACGGCGACGGCGGCGAGTCGGAGCCAGCGCCGACCACGGCGGAACGTCACGACGGACGCCGCGAACAGGAGCGTCGAGACGACGATCCGCCGCAGTCGCTCGCGCCAGTGGTAGACGCCGAAGCAGTATAGTAGCGTTTGGAACTGTTTGCACACCTGATCGCCAGACGACATGCGATCAGGTGTGCGATGACTTACAAAGGCTACTATCGTGGGCCACGTGCGCGTCACGGCCATATCGTCGTCGCCGTGGGCCATGTAGCTGACGGGACCGAACCCCTTTTCGTCCCGCCGCGCGACCGGCGGATATGACCCTCGGTCCGACCGACCGCGTCCGTGCCGTCGAGCGCTCCAGCATCCGCTACATGTTCGACCTCGCGGAGGAGGTCGGAGGTGACCTCGTCCGACTGGAGGTGGGCGAACCCGACTTCGACACGCCCGCGCACGTCACCGAGGCGGCCTGCGACGCCGCGCGCTCCGGCCACACCGGCTACACCTCGAACGCCGGCCTCCCGGCGCTCCGCGAGGCCATCGGCGATCACATGGCCCGCGACTACGGCGTCCGGGTCGACGCCGACGAAATCCTCGTCACCACCGGCGGAATGGAGGCGCTCCACCTCGCCGCCCTCTGTACCGTCGACCCCGGCGACGACGTCGTGTTCCCCACCCCCGCCTTCCCCAACTACTGGGTGCAGGCGCGGATGGCGGAGGGCATGCCCACGCCCGTCCCCATGCCCGCCGAAGACGGCTTCGCCCTCGACGCCGACCGCCTCGTCGACGCCATCGGTCCCGACACCGCGCTGGTGCTCCTCTGCTCGCCCAACAACCCGACGGGCCGGACGTTCGACCCCGACGCCATCCGCGCCGTCGTCGACGCCGCCGCCGACCACGACGCCTACGTCGTCGCCGACGAGGTGTATCTCGGCCTCGCCTACGACCGCGACCCCGAGGGTGTCGCCGCTATCACCGGCCACCCCGAACACGTCCTCACCGTCAACTCCTGTTCCAAGCGGTACGCGATGACGGGCTGGCGCGTCGGATGGCTCGCCGGCACGGCCGACATCGTCGATCAGGCGACGAAGATTCGGGAGTCGACCACCTCCTGTGCGCCGAGCGTGAGTCAACACGCCGCGCTCGCGGCGCTGACCGGCGCCGACGACGCGGCCGCCGAGATGTACGACGCCTTCCGCGAGCGCCGCGACTACGTGGTCGACCGCGTCGCCGACATCGACGGCCTGACCTGTCCCCGGCCGGAGGGCGCGTTCTACGCCTTCCTCGACCCCGACCTGCCGGGGTCGAGCCTCGAGATGGCCGAACGCCTGCTCCGCGAGTACGGCGTCGTCCTCGCGCCGGGCGACGGCTTCGGCGAGGCCGGGGCTGGCTGGCTCCGTCTCAGCTTCGCCAACGGGCTGGATCGCCTCGACGCCGGCTTCGACCGCATCGAACGCGCCATCGACGACGCACGGTAGGCGCGCCGACAGCGGCGTCCACGCGGTGAGGCGCTAGAGGTCGCCCGACCGGATGGCGCGTTCGGCGTCCTCCAGTGCCGCCTCGGGATCGAACGCCTGCACGATCCGGACGAGGGTGGCGCGGTCCGCGTCCGCCAACTCGCGGGCGTGGGCAGTAATGTTCGGAATCGCTCGGAGGATGTTGTCGACGATGGGCACGTCGGCCACCTGCGCCGACCGCGAGAGGGGATTGAGGTCGACGACGAGTTCGACCTTGCCGAGGTCGGAGAGCGCCGCGGCGCGGTCGCCGTCCTCCAGCGGAACCAGCACCACGTCGGCGTCGGCGATGCCGTCCGCGTCGACTTTCGCACGCTCGTGATCGAGGCCGGGGATGCGCGCGTCGGCGTTCAGCCCCTTCACCTCGTGCGCGCCGTGGTCGCGGAGGTGGTCGGCGATAGCCTGCATCCGCTCGTCGGTGCGATTGAACAGGTTCACTTCCAGATCCGCGCCGACGGCGTCCGCGAGGGCGACGAGTTCGTCGGGCACCAGCGCCGCCGCGTTCCCGTTGACGGAGATGACGGGATGCCGGGCGAGGAGGAGGTGCGCGGCTGCCGCCCGCGCCGCCTCGTCCGCCGACGGGAGCGTGCGCTCGCCGAGCAGGTAGTCGAACGCCTCGCCACGGCCCTCCGCGATGAGGCCCTGCTTGCTGGTGATGCCGGCGTCGACGCCGTCCTCGATGCGGTGGCGCGTCACCAGCGAGTCGTGGCGGGGGTGGTCCGCGGGAATGTCGCCCTCAACCATGCCGGATCGGTGGCGGTGGCGGCTAATAGGGCTTATCGTAACTGTCCATAGATTCTCGCCGAACCGTCACGGCGAGAATCTACGATGACTTCCGATAATCCCTAAAAAAGCGCGCCGATCAGTCCACGAGGTGCGCCCCGGCGTCACACGTCCGACACGCGTCGGCGTCGAACCCGGCGTCCGAGAGCCCCAAGTCGAGTGCGAACACCGTCTCCCCGAGCATGACCATCGACGCCTCGCCGTCCGCCGCGGTGACGGCATCGACCACCTCGCACACCCGGTCGGTGAGCAGGCCCGCGTCGCGGGCGAATCGACGCGACGCCGCGACCAGCGTCGGGAGCGTCGGGCGGTCGACCAGTCGGTCGAGCGCCTCGGCACCGGCCGAGACGAGCGGGTCGGTGTCGCCCGCGAGCACCTCCGCCGTCGAGAGGTCACCGAAAGTGAGGTACTCGACGCGCCGGGCCGCGGGCACCCCATCGAGGCGGCCGTGGCCCGGCGCACCGGGATCGAGCCGAATCGGGACGCCGCCGCGGGCCTGCGCCACCACGTCGCCGAGACCGGTCCCCGCCTCCACCTCCGCGCAGTGAGCGAGCGTCACGAGGTCGTTCACGGAGCGCTCACAGCCGAATCGGTCGTTGGCGGCCAGCGCCGTCCCGAGCGCCATCGCGCCCGAGACGCCGAACCCCGTCCCCAGCGGTAGGTCGCTCTCGGCGACGACGCGCGCGCGGTCGCTCACGTCCAACCCCCCCAGAACCGCCTCGACCGGCGGCATCGAGAGGGGATCGCCGTCGAGTGTGATGAGTGGCCCGTCGTCGGCGTCCGCCGCCTCGCGGACCGTCACCCGAACGCCGTCGGTGAGGGTGAGGCCGGCGCCGCGCGACCCCGCCCGCGCCGGATCGTCGGCGGGGCAGGGGCTGAAGAAGCCGGTGACGTGGCCGGGGACGAACGCGGTCGACGGGTCGGTCATCGGTGCGCTGGAGCCGTGCCCGACGGCGTCACGGGCTCAGCCGCTGCCGGTCCCGCGGGAAGAGGACGGCCTCGCGGATGTTGTCCAGATCCAGCATCGTCATCACGAGGCGTTCGACGCCGTAGGCCCACCCGGCGTGGGGCGGCATCCCGTACTTGAACATCCGGGTGTAGTAGTCGAACTGCTCGGGGTCGAGCCCCTGCTGTTCGAACCCGGCGACGAGTTCGTCGTAGCGGTGTTCACGCTGCCCGCCCGAGACGAGTTCCATCCGCGGGTGCATCAGGTCGAAGCCCTTCGACAACTGCGGATCGTCGTCGTAGTCCTGGATGTAGAACGGCTTGATCTCGGAGGGCCAGTCGGTGATGAAGTAGTGGCCGCCCACGTCGTCGCCGAGGGCCTTCTCGGCCTCGGTCGAGAGGTCGTCTCCCCACACCAACTGCGTGTCGAGTTCGCCCGTCGCGTTGATCCGCTCGATGGCCTCCTCGTAGGTGAGCCGCGGGAAGTCGTCGCTCGGCGCCTCGAAGTCGTCGTAGCCGAGGAGTTCCAACTGTTCCTGACAGTTCTCGGCGACACCCTCGTAGGCGGCTTTGAGCGTCCCCTCGCACACGTCCATCGCCTCGTGGTGGTCGACGAAGGCCGACTCGAAGTCGATCATCGTCGCCTCGTTGAGGTGGCGGGGCGTGTTGTGCTCCTCCGCGCGGAAGATGGGGCCGATCTCGAACACCCGCTCCAGCCCGGAGCCGACCATCAGCTGTTTGAACAGCTGTGGCGACTGGTTCATGAACGCCTCCTTGCCGAAGTAGGTGATCGGGAAGAGCTCCGTGCCGCCCTCCGTCCCTGTGGCGACGATTTTCGGCGTGTTGATCTCCGTGGAGCCGACCGAACGGAAGTACTCGCGAACCGAGCGCAGAATCTCGGCTCGAATCTCGAAGATGGCCTTCACTTCGGGCTTGCGGAGGTCGAGCGTCCGGTTGTTCAGCCGCGTCGGCAGTTCGGCGTCGACTTTCCCCGACGGGTCGAGCGGGAGTTCGGGGTCGGCCTCGGCCAACACGTCGACGGAGTCGGGCACCATCTCCAGCCCCGTCGGTGCGCGCGGTTCCTCCTCGACGGCGCCGGTGACGGCGACGACGCTCTCGCGGTGGACGCCGAGTCCCGTCTCGACGAGGTCGTCGTCCATCTCGTCTTTCTCGAACTTGATCTGGAGCTTACCCGTCTTGTCCCGAAGGATCAGGAAGGCGATGCCGCCGAGGTCCCGAATCTCGTGGACCCAGCCGGCGACCGTGGCCGTCTCGCCGGCCGCGACGTCGGCCGCGTGGGTTCGGTTTTCCATATCCGTTCGTGTGTATCCCGCGCCTTAAACGCGACCGTTTCAGTCCACGCGGAACTCGCCGATCACGTCCTCGTCGAGATGGACGCCCAGTCCGGGCTCCTCGGGGAGCGCGATCCGCCCATCCGAAAGCGTCGGCGGTGTCTTGAACAGCGGCTCGTACACCTCGAAGTCGGTCGGGTCGAACTCCAGCCACTCGCAGGCTGGCGACGCCGCCATCACGTGCATCGTCGCCGCGAGGCCGACGCCGGTGGTGAAACAGTGGGGGGAGCAGACGGTGTTGTACGTCTCCGCGAGCGCACAGATTTTCGTCGCCTCCGTGATGCCGCCACAGCGCATCACGTCGGGCATCGCGTAGTCCACCGCGTCCGCCTCGAACAGGTCGTGAAAGCCCCACTTCGTGAACTCGTTCTCGCCGGACGCGATGGGTACGTCGAGTTCCCGGCGCAGGGCGGCGAGTCCGTCCACGTCGTACGGCGTGAGCGGTTCCTCGTACCAGTACACGTCGTACTCCTCCAGCATCCGCCCGACGCGCCGGGCTTCGGGGCGGTCGTAGCCGCAGTTCATGTCGACCATCAGCGCCGTGTCGGGGCCGATGGCGTCGCGCATCGCCGCCACGCGCTCCTCGTCGGCGTCGAGGCCCCGGCCGAGGTGGGTCTTCACGCCCTCGAACCCGCGGTCGACGTACGACGCCGCGCGCTCGGCCATCGTCTCCGGGTCCTGCCAGAACAGGTCGCTCGCGTACGGCTTGAGCGAGCCTTCGACCGGACCGCCGAGGAGGCGGTAGACGGGCACGCCGTGGTGTTTGCCCGCGATATCCCAGAGCGCGATGTCGACGCCGCTGGCCGCCGAGAGGCCCTGCCCCTTCCGGTCCTGATACACCGTGTCGGTCACCATCGACTGCCAGTGGCGCTCGATGTCCAGCGGATCCTCGCCGATCAGTTTCGGGGCGTACTTCTCCTCGACGATGCGTTCGACGATGTAGGACTCCGGCCCCACGCCCTCGCCGATACCGGTGATGCCCGCGTCCGTCTCGACGACGACGAAGGCCGCACCGCGGGCGCTCATCGAGCGGTCGCGGGAGACGCCAAGCGGTCGATCCAGCGGCACCTCGATCCGTTCGACGCGTACGTCGGTAATCTCCATCGTCTCCGCTTCGGAAGGCGGGAGGAAAAAGCCCGGTGCCAAACGGTGATCGGGCACTCTCACGGAGGCGAGGAGTGTCACCCACAGGTGGGTGAAAATATCGTTACATCCGGTCGGCCGCTAGTGAACACTACGGAACACCGCATACACTGTGCGTTCAGGCTCCGACGTGGGGCACACGTGAACCAAGCTATCCGAGTCACCCGATTCTCTTCGCGCGACGACCGCGCGGAACGCATCACAGGGTGTTGCGTTCCGCAACTTCGATCCCGAACATGACACAAAAATCCAGCGGCGTCAGAGATGCCTCATTGAGCGAGCTGTTCGAGATACTCAGCCACGAGTACCGCCGTCAGATCCTCTGGGGACTCGCCCACCCCGACGCGTGTGCCGACGCGACGATCAGGACGGCCCGATTCACCGAATTCGACGGCGAACCGGATGTCCTCCAGCTCGCACTGTCCCACAACCACTTTCCGAAACTGGACGACCACGGACTCGTCGACTGGGACCCGGAGGCGGAGACGCTCACACGTGGTCCACGCTTCGGAGAGATCGAACCGTTCCTCACGTTGATGAACGACAACAGGGACGAGATTCCGCAGAACTGGCCGTAGTGTATCAGTCGGCCGCGTGGGCGTCTTTGACGCCCTCCACCGTCTCACGGACGGCGTCACAGCCCTCGTCGTGAAGGAGGTCACCGACCACGACCACGTCGGCGTGCTGACCCATCTCGTAGGCGGAGTCGTAGTCACCGATGCCGCCGCCGTAGAACAGGGTCGTCTCTTCGAGGGCGTCGGCCGCCGTCTGCACGACCTCGGGATCGCCGAACGTCCCCGAATATTCGATGTAGACGATCTCCTGCCCGAACAGTTTCTCCGCGACGGCGGCGTAGGCGGCCACGTCGTCCGCCGACTGGTCGCAGTTGGCGTCGGTGTACTCCGCGACCGACGAGTCCGGATTGAGGACGATGTACGCCTCGGTGTGCGTGCGACTCCAGTCGAGACCGTTCTCGATGCGCACCCACTCCTTGTGAGCGCCGGTGACCCAGAAACTGTCGCCGGCGTTGAACACCGTCGGAATCAGGTAGCCGTCCAGCGCGTCGTCCTCGATGACGACCGCCGGGTTCGACGGCTCCTGATACAGCGGGACGCCGTACTTGGAACAGGCCTCCACCACCGTCTCCATCTTCTCTTTGGTCATCCCGGTCGTGCCACCGATCTCGATGGCGTCGGTACCGGTGGCACAGACGTCCTCGAACGTCTCACCGTCCACGAGTTCCTTGTCGGGATCAACCTTGAGGACGTGATCCCAGTCGTCCCACGGCGTAGTCATTGAGACACTCTACTTCGTGGATCTGATAAAAAGGGTCCGACTCATCTCGGCTGCATCGTTCGTCGATGCAGCCACACGCCGTTCTGTCGGGAGCGTCTATCAACAACCTATCAATCCGCGTCCGCCTGCCAGTTCCGTACCGTGTCCGGCCCGACGCCGTCGATCTCGTCCGCGAGCGCGTCCGGTTCGGCGGCCTTCAACCCAGCCACGTCCTCCACGCCTGCGTCTTTCAGTTTCTCCGCCGTCTTCTCGCCGATGCCGTCGATGGTCTCCAGTTCCGTCCCCTCCTGTCGGGCCTGATACTCCCGGTAGTTGCAGATGGGACAGCCCAGATCCCAGGGTTCGCGGTCCTCGTCCTCGTAGGTGATGCGGATGCCCGGCAGGCCGTGTTCGTCACACGTCTCGTCCGTGAGTTCGGCCTCGCCACGGCGGGGCATCGGCAGGGAGTAGTCGCAGTCGGGGTAGCGCGTACAGCCGACCAGCCGACCACCCGACCGGAGGCGCTTGATGGCGAGTTCGCCACCCTCCTCCTCCCCACACTCGGGACACGGCCCGACGATCAGGTCGGGCTCCTCGTCGGCTGCCTCCGCCGCACACAGCGGGCAACCGTGGACGAACGTCTTGCGGCCGGCCAGCATCTTCACGTCGTGGAGGCCGTGATCCGGACACGTCTCGTCAAGCAGGATCGGTTTGCCCGTCGACGGGAGCGGCAGGGTGTACTCGCAGTCGGGGTAGCCGTCGCAGCCGACGAAGTAGGAACCGCGGCGACTCCGGCGGATGACGAGGTCCTCACCACACTCGGGGCACGGGCCGACGGTCTTGTCGGCCTTCAGCGAGTCGCGGAGGTGGTCGCCGAGTTCCTCCCGCGACTCGGTCAGACGGTCGAAGACGCGTTCGAGCATCTCGCGGGACTCGTCGGTCACGTCCTCCAGTGTCGCCTCGCCGCGCGCGATGGCCTGCATGTCCGCCTCCAACTGCGCCGTCATCTCTTCGCTGACGATCAGGTCGGCGAACTCCTCGGACGCCTCGACGACACCGCGGGCGAGACGCGTGGGACGGGGCGGGTCGCCCTCGATGTACCCCCGGTCGTAGAGTTTCTGGATCACGTCGTGCCGGGTCGCCTTCGTTCCGATGCCCATGTCCTCCATCGTCTCGATGAGGCGGGACTGGCCGTACCGGCGGGGTGGCTGGGTCTGCTTGTCCTCCAGCCGTGCGTCCGTCACCGCGAGTTCCTCGCCCTCTTCCACGTCGGGAACGAAGTTCTCGCTCGTCGAGCGGTAGGGGTAGACGGCGTGGTAGCCGGGGTCGACCAGCCGTTTCCCGTTCGCCTTCAGCGAGGGGTCCATCTCGTCGCCGCTGACCGTCGCCACCACGCGCAGATGTTCCCACGTCGCCGCGTCGGCGACGGTGGCGAGGAACCGCCGCACGACGAGTTCGTACACCTCCCACTCGTCCTCCGAGAGGTCGGACGGCGAGGGGAGTTCGTCCGTCGGGTGAATCGGCGGGTGGTCGGTCGTCTCCTCGTCGCCAGCGGTGGGTTCGATATCGTCGGCGTCGAGGAGGGAGGCGGCGTCGTCGCCGAAGCGCCGACCGGACGAGAGGGCGTCCAGCAACTCCCGCGGCTCCAGATCCTCGGGGTAGACCGTGTTGTCCGTCCGCGGGTACGTGATGTAGCCCGCGGTGTAGAGGTCCTCCGCGATGCTCATGGCGCGCTGGGCGGAGTAGCCGATGCCGCTGGCGGCGCGGATGAACTGCGTCGTGTTGAACGGCGCCGGCGGGTCGTCGGTCCGGGTGCGCCGGCGCACCTCCTCGACCGTCGCCGCCGACGCGTCGGCGAGGACGGCGTAGACGGCTTCCGCCATCTCCTCGTCCCAGACGCGGTCCGCCTCCGTATCGTCCTCGTCGAGGTAGAAGTACTGCGCCTCGAACGCCTCGTCGTCTTTGACGAGGTCGGCGAACAGTTCCCAGTAGTCCTCGGGGTCGAACGCGTCGATTTCGCGCTCGCGGTCGACGATGAGTTTCAGCGTCGGTCCCTGCACCCGGCCGACGGAGATGAAGTCGTCGCCGAGTTGGCGGGCGGAGAGCGAGAGGAATCGGGTGAGCGACGCGCCCCACATCAGATCGACGATCTGACGGGCCTCGCCGGCCGCCGCGAGGTCGAAGTCGAGGTCGTCGGGGTCCGCGAACGCCTCGGTCACTTCGCGGTCGGTGATAGAGGAGAAGCGGACGCGGTCGACCGGTGCCTCCTCGTTCACCTCGCGGACGAGTTCGTACGCCTCCTTGCCGATGAGTTCACCCTCGCGGTCGTAGTCGGTGGCGATGTGGATGTGCGAGGCGTTGCGCGCCAGACGGCGGAGGGCGGCGACGATGTTCTCCTGGGTCGGCCGCTTCTCGATGTCCGCGGAGATGAGTTCGACCGGCTCCACGTCGCGCCAGTCGCTGTACTCCGGCGGGAAGTCCACACCGACGACGTGGCCCGAGAGCCCGATACACCGCTTGCCGCCCCACTTGTAGACGTTGACGCCGTTGACGCGGTCACTCTCCGCGCTCCCGCCGCTCAGAATGTCAGCGATCCGGCGGGCGGCGTTGTCCTTCTCCGTGATGATCAGTTCGGGGCCGCGTTTCATCGCCGACTCGTAGGCCGACCACCCGCCTAAAGCTTTCGTGGCCGTAATCGACGGACGTGGCGGGTGTGAACGGGGCACACGCGCCGCCAGACGGCGCCGCGGCGGCTCACTCCGACGCCGGTCGACGGATGCGCGCAGGTGCCCTGTCGGGCAGCGTCACCCCGCCAACGTGGCGCACCGCGGGGTCGGCACCAAGCGCCTCCACGACCACCTCGGGCGCGCGGACGATCACCCCGCCGCCAGCGACGAAGACCAGTTCGCCACCGCCGGCGACGACGCGGCCGAGCACCCGCTGGATCGTCGCCTCGTCGCTCGACGGGTCGAACGCGACCAGATGGGTGCCGGTCATTCGCCCTCCAGCAGGCGTTTCGCGTGGCCGAACCAGTCCTCGACGCGACTCGTCGAGGCGCGGGTGATGTCGGCCACCGCTGCCGGCTCCCGGTCGAGAAGCGCCGACAGGTCGGTGATGCCCGCCTCGCGCAGGCGGTCGGCGTAGGTCGGGCCGATGCCGTCGACGGCTTCGAGGGCGGGCCCAGCGTCCGACTCGCTCGCCCGTTCGTTCACGTTCCCGTCCTGTTCATCCGCGCTCTCGGTTCCCTCGTCGGGCGGACCGGCCGAGACGGTCAGATCGACCGCCGTTCCGACGGGCACTGCGTCCCCCGCCGGCGGCGTCTGGCCGACCACCACGTCCGGCGGTTCGTCGCGCGTCTCGGCGTCGATTTCCCCGACCGCGAGGTCGGCCGCCGAGAGCGCCGCCGTCGCGTCCGTCAGATCGTGGCCGATCACGGCCGGTACGTCGATTTCGCGGCGTTCGGAGACGGTGAGATCCACTGCCGTCCCCGGTTCCGCGACGGATCGAGGCGACGGGAACTGGTCGAGGACCACGTCGTCGGCGTCGCCGGGTTCGGTCGCCACCTCGCCCACGGCGAAGCCCGCGCGCCGGATCGCCTCCCGTGCCTCGTCGAGCGACCGGTCGCGCACGTCGGGAATCGGGTCGTAGGTAACCGTCTCGTCCCGCGTGGCCGGCCGAAGGTCGAATCGGAGCGTGCTCAGCGCCTCGCGGTTCACCGACTCGGCGAGGTCGGGAAGCTGGAACTGCGGGCCGTCCGCGCCGCCCACGACGTTCGCCTTCAGGTCGACCTCGATCCGACCGATGGCGTAGTCGGCCTCGGAGAGGTCGTCGCGGGCGGTGGCGAGGGCGTCACCCAGCGACGCGACCAGTCGGTCGGGGGCGACGGTGCCGCGGTCGGCTTCGAGGCCGTCCAGCCGGTCACGGATCGCGTCGCGCTCCGCCTGCAAGCGGTCGACTTTCGTCCGGAGGAGGTCGCGCTCGCTCTCCACCTCGATCAGTTGCTCGCGCAACGCGGTGGTGAGATATTCCTTGGCCCGGTAGAGCCCCTCGACCTCGCGTTTCTCCGCCCGATCGAGTTTCGAGGCGTCGAGGGTGGCGAGTGCCGTCGTGAATTGGAAGTCGTCGCCCGGCATCTCACTCGGTGCCGGGGACGGGGACGATGTCGAGGCGGACGCGACTCGACGCCGCCACGTCGTAGTCGGTGCGGGTCGTGAACGCGGGATCGGTGGGTGCGGCGACGAGCGTCGGCCGATACGCGCGAATCTCGCCGTCGGCGTCGCGCTCCGGCCGGCCGCGCATCGACAGCGACACGTTCAGGTCGGCCTCGACGCCCGCGAAGCGGAACCACGGCGTCTCGATGGGCATCTCCAGATCTCCGTCTTCGACCGCTCGCTGGATGTCCCGTCGCGTCGAGAGCGACGCGCGGTCGAGTTCCGTCTGCCCCTCCGCCACCGCCCGGGCGACGCCGGAGACCAGTTCGCCCAGCGGCCGCGCAGTCCAGGAATCGAGCGACTGGCTCACGGCGATCCACCCTCGGCCGGGCGCGTGATGATTTCGGGCACCGAGCGGTCCGGGGCGGGCTTGGGCACCAGCGTCGTCTTCAGCCGGCAGGCCGCGCTCGCGTCCAGCCCGTACACCTTGCTGTCGTACTCGCTGTGTGCCCGCACGTCGAGTTCCACCTCGCGTTCACCCTTGACCTCCTGTTTCTGGTAGCCGCCCTTGCCCCCGATGGAGAAGAAGCCGAGGTTGAGGCCGACGCCGCCGCCGCCACCGTACTTCTTGCGCGACTGCTCGTAGGACGTGCGCAGATCCCGCGAGAACGTCGAGTCGCTCTCGACGTGCGTGCTTCGGGTGTGCCACCGCACCCAGAATTTGAGGTCGATCTCCGTCTCGCTGAACTCGTAGAACGTGGGCGTGACGCCGTAGGCCAAGAGTGAGAGCGGCTGATCGTTCGTCAGCGTCGAGACGTTCGTGACGTTGCCGTCGGCGTCCGTCTCCTCGACGATGCCGAGAATGACGGCGCCGGCGTCGAGTTCCATATCCGCGAGCGTCTGTGCCGTCTGGACGGAGTTGAGGTCGAGTGCCGTCTGCCCGTCGGCCACCGCCAGCGCAGCCTTGCGGACGAGTTCGGCGAACGGTATCTCCTTGACGATGTTGTTGACGGGATCTGCCATTAGAATCTCCGGGGACCGGGACGCGAGGAACCGTCTTAACTGTTTAGTAGAACAACAGGACCTCGGCACGACTGGCGGGAACGACGCCGCTTATATTCGACGCGTGGTTCCCGACGGTATGGCGTCCGGAATCCACGTCCAGTTCGAACTCCGCGGCGTGACTGGGTGTCCCGCGTCGTCGCTGAGCAAGGATGTCGCCGTCGAGTCGGTGACCGTCGACCAGGGTGGGACGGCGGAATCGGCCGTCGTCGGCGAGGTGACGGTAGAGCACGACGGGGAACGCGTGAACGTCGACGCTGCCGAGGCCGTATTCGAGGACGGCTCACAGTCGGTGTACCGGTACACCCACGACGAGGACTGTCCGTGTTCGCGCGTGCCGAGTCACGGCTGTCCGATCCGCGGCCTCCGGGCGGACGGTGGCTGTCTCCGTCTCACGTTCATCACACCCGACCTCGACACCCTGCGTGCCATCGCGTCCGACCTCGAATCCTGCTGTGCCGACGTGACGGTCCGGCGACTCGTCCGCACGGGAGCAGGCGAAGACGGACCCGCCTTGCTCGTCGCGGACCGGAACGCGTTCACCGACCGCCAGTACGAGGTGCTCAAGACGGCTCACGAGATGGGCTACTTCGACTCGCCCAAGAGCGCGAAATCGGGCGCCGTGGCGGACGAACTCGGCGTCTCCGTCTCCACGTTCGTCGAACACCTGTCGGTGGCGCAGACGAAACTGTTCGATCAGATCATCTCGAACTGACCCGGTGTCGCCGCCACGGGGGCTTAAAAAAGCCCGAGCATCCTAGTCGGTGGTCGTATCCCCACGCCGCGCCGATCATCTCGTGTCGCAATGTCGCAGACTATCTATCAGGATATCGGTGGCCGAGACGCAGTCGAAGCAGTCGTCGACGACTTCTACGAGCGCGTACTCGACGACGACCAACTGACGCCGTACTTCGAGGACACGGATATGGCGGATCTCCGCACGCACCAGATCCAGTTCATCAGCGCCGTCGCCGGCGGTCCCGTCGAGTACAGCGGCGGCGACATGCGCGAGGCACACGACCACCTCGGTATCGAGGAAGCGGACTTCGACCTCGTCGGGCGCTACCTCGAAGAAGCGCTGGAGGAGAACGGCGTCCCGGAAGAACACGTCGAGACGATCATGGGCGAGGTGGCCGCGCTCAAAGCGCCTATTCTGAACCGCTAAGACGTTCTCACCGGACCGTCCCGACGAGAATCCGTCGACGGGGACGATCCCCCTCCTACTCGTCGAGCCGTTCCCGAAGCAGTCCGTTGACGGTTCCCGGATCGGCGCTCCCGCCGGTCTTGCTCATCACCTGTCCGACGAGGAAGTTGAGGGCGCCGCCCTCGCCGGCGTGGTAATCCTCCACCGCGTCGGGGTTCTCCTCGATGGCTTCCTCGACGGCGGCGGCGACGGCGTCGTCACCGGCCTTCCCGAGGCCTTCGCGTTCGACCACCTCGTCGGGGGTCAGCCCCTCGTCGAGCATCGTCCGCAGGACGACCTCGCGGGCGTTTTTCTCGGTGATCTCGTCGCCGTCGACGAGTTCGATCAGCCGGGCGAACTCGTCGAGGCGGTCCGATACGTCCGTGATCGTCATGTCGCGGTAGTTGAGTTCGCCGAGCAGGTCGTCGGCCACCCACGTCGCGGCGAGGTCGGCGTCGAACCGATCAGCCACGTCCTCGAAGAAGTCCGCGACTTCCTTGGTGGAGGTGAGTTTCGACGCCGCCTCGGCGTCGAGGCCGTACTCCTCGCGGAAGCGCTCGCGGCGGGCGTCGGGGAGTTCGGGGATCGGGATGCGCTCCTTCCAGTCCGCCACCTGCAGGGGCGGGAGGTCCGCCTCGCGGAAGTAGCGGTAGTCCTTCTCCTCCTCTTTCGAGCGCATGGAGACGGTGATTCCCCGGCTCTCGTCCCAGTGGCGCGTCTCCTGTTCGACTTCGCGGCCGCGCTTCACCGCGTTCTTCTGGCGGGTCACCTCGTAGGCCAGCGCCTTCTCGGCGCCCTTGTGGCTGGAGATGTTCTTCACCTCGGTCCGGTTGGCCTCGGCGAGGGCCTCGTCGTCGATGGCGCCGTCCTCACCCACCTCGTCGGCGGGGACGAGCGAGATGTTGGCGTCGATGCGGAGGCTGCCGTCCCGGGAGGCGTCGAAGACGCCGAGATACTCCAGTACCTCCTCCAGTTTGGCGAGGAAGGTGCGCACTTCGCCCGGCCCGCGGAAGTCGGGGTCGGTGACGATCTCCATCAGGGGCGTGCCCGCGCGGTTGTAGTCGACGAGCGAGTAGTCCGCCGTCTCGATGTTGCCGCCCTCGTGCTGGAGGCTCCCGGGGTCTTCCTCCAGATGCGCGCGCCCGATACCGATCTCGCGGCGTTCGTCCTCGACGCTCACTTCGAGCGAGCCGTCGGCACAGATCGGGGCGTCGTACTGCGTGATCTGGAAGTTCTTCGGCAGGTCGGGGTAGTAGTAATTCTTCCGGTGGAAGCGGGTGTCCTCCGCGATGTCGGCGTCGAGGGCCTTCCCAACCTTCACCGCCGCTTCGACGGCGGCCTCGTTGAGGACGGGGAGCGCCCCCGGCAGTCCCAGACAGACGGGACAGGTCCGGGTGTTCGGCTCCTCGTCGTCGGCCGCCTCGGTCGAACAGCCACAGAAGATCTTCGTGTCGGTCTCGAGCTGGACGTGAACCTCCAGCCCGATGACGACCGCGAGATCACGTTGCTGGAGCGCCTGCGCAGTCATTGCGCGGGCTTATACGGCCGATGGCTAAAGGCTAACGGGACTCGCCGTCGTCCCACGTCACTTCCTCCACCTGCTCCGTCTCCCGGAGGATGAAGGGTCCGATGGAGAGGGTGTGTTTCGTCACCGTCGCGATCCGCAGGACGTAGACGAGGAGGACGAGGAAGGGCAGCACCGACACCGTGGAGGTGAGCGCGACGACGGGGACGACGCCGAACGTCCGGCTGATCGGCCCCGCGGGATCGAAGAAAGCGATCATGCAGATCGCGACGAAGAGGGCCGGGAACGCCGCCGCGAGGATGCCCCGCGAGAGGTTGATGAGCTCCCACTGGAAGTAGAGCGTCTTGAAGTGTTCTCGTGCAGGGCCGAAGAGTTCGAGCGTGTCGATGAGTCGGTCGAGCGCCGCCTCGGCGTCCTCGCCGAGCGAGTCCGTCTCGCGGATGCGCTTCGCCGCGAAAATCTTCCACGAGTAGTTGAAGTTCAGCGCCGCGGAGAGCACGTCGAACTCGCCGAACTGCGCGCCGTCGAGGTCGCCGGCCACACGGTCGGCGTTGCCGATCAGGCTCTCGGTTAGCTCCGCCACCTCCTCGTGGTCCGCGCCGACGGCGTCGCGCAAGTCCTGTGCGTGCCGGCTGGCGATCTGGACGAGCGCCCGGAGGAACTGCGAGGGGCGCGCGGGGCTGACGGGCACGTCGAGCAGGTCCGCGGCATCCTCCCGAAATTCGAGCGCGCCGCTCATCCGCTCGCGCTGGTCCCCGACGGCACCGAGTTCCTGCGAGAGGACGAGCTGGTTGAGCGTCAACACCAGCGTCACGCCGGTGATGGTGGCGGTGAGGAACCCCTGAAACAGCGTGCCGATAGAGTCACCGCCCCGGAGTTTCGCCGCCGCGGCCGGGAGCGAGAGCCCGGCCGCCAGCAGGACCAGAAACACCGCGACGACGAGGCCAGTGACGACGAGACGGCGGTCGGCCTCCAGATAGAGCCAGAGCTTCGTTCGGCTCTCGGCGGCGCGAGCGCGCAACTGGTCGCTCGGCCGGTCGTCGGTAGCGTCACCGTCGGCCATGGGCTTGCTGGGAGCGGCCGGCGCAAAAAGCCCCGGCCGATTGGTGTGTGAACGAGCCGCACATATACGTGCCCGCGCCACGGAGAGGGAGTATGGAGTTCGACGCGCCACCCGAACACGCGCTGATCCGGTCGACGGCCGAGGACATCGCGTCCGAGTACGGTCCCGAGTACTGGCGCGAACGGGAAGAAGCGGGCGAGTTCGCAGGCGACTTCTGGGACGAACTCGGCGAGGCCGGCTTTCACGGCCTGTTGATTCCCGAGGAGTACGACGGCGCCGGCATGGGCCTGCAGGAGATGGGTCTCGCGATGGAGACGCTGTGTGCCGAGGGGTGTGGCATGGCCGGGACGTGGTATCTCGTCGTCACCGCGGGCATGGCCGCCATCGCCCTCCGCGAATCGGGCACGGAGGAGCAAAAGGAGGAGTACCTGCGCGACATCGCCACCGGCGACCGCGTCTTCTCCTTTGCCATCACGGAACCCGAGGCGGGCACGAACACGCTGAACGTCGGCACTCGCGCCGAACGCGACGGCGACGAGTACGTCCTGAACGGCAAGAAGGCGTGGATCACGTTCGCGGACCGCGCCGACGACATGATCCTCGTCACGCGCACGACGCCCCGGGACGAAGTGGAGAAGCCGACCAACGGCCTGAGCCTCTTCGTCGTCGACATGGACGGCCCCGGCATCGAGGTATCGCCCATCCCGAAACACGCGATGAACTACTCCAAGTCGTGTGAGGTGTTCATCGAGGACGTGCGCGTCCCCGAATCCGCCCTCCTCGGCGAGGAGGGCGAGGGCTGGTGGCACCTCGTCGAGACGCTCAACCCCGAACGCGTCGGGTTCGCCGCCGCGGCGACGGGCATCGCGGAACTCGCGGTGTCGAAAGCCGTCGCCTACACCAACGACCGCGAGGTGTTCGACGCCCCCATCGGCACGCATCAGGCCGTCTCGTTCCCCATCACGCAGGCGTACACGAACGTCGAGACGGCGCGCCTGATGCGCCAGAAGGCGGCGTGGCTGTTCGACGAGGGGCGCGAGTGTGGCTACGAGACGAACGTCGCGAAGGCCGCCGCGGTGGAGGCGGGCATCGACGCCGTCTACCACGCCATGCAGGCGTTCGGCGGGTGGGGGTACGCGAAGGAGTACGACGTGGAGCGCTGGTGGCGCGAGATCAACCTCACCCGTCTCGCACCCGTCACCCAGCAGATGGCGTACAACCACATCGCCCAGTCGATGGGGTTCCCGAGGTCCTACTGATGACGCGGGACGTACGCGTCCCCGATCCCACGGCGGAGGAGGCGGAGGCCATCGCCCGCGCCCTCGCCGTCCGGTTCGGGGAGCGGGTCCGGGTGTTCGACGAGGACGGCGACGACCCGATTGCCGAGGGCGACCCGCCCGAGGGCGGCGTGAGCGGGCGGCCGAGCGAGGACGACACCGCCGATACCGACGCCGGGCCGACCGACCGCGAAGACCGCCTCTGGGACGAAATCGAGGACATCCTGCAGGGCGGCCCGGAGAAGTACCGCGAGCGACAGGAGGAGGCGAGCAAACTGTTCGTCCGCGACCGCCTCGATCTGTGGTTCGAGGGGCTAACCTTCGAGGACGGCAAGTTCGCGAACTTCGACGCGTGGCATCCGAACGCACCGGACGCCGACAAGTCGGACCGCCTCCCTGCCGACGGCCTGATCACCGGTGCGGCGACGTTCGAGGGGCGCGCGGTCCACGTCATGGCCAACGACTACACGGTCAAGGCGGGGTCGATGGCCCGACGGGGCGTCGAGAAACTGCTCCGCCTCCAGCAACGCGCGCTCAAGAACGGCAAACCGGCACTCTACCTGATGGACTCCTCTGGCGGCCGGATCGACCAGCAGACCGGCTTCTTCGCCAACCGCGAGGGGATCGGGAAGGTGTACTACAACCACTCGATGCTCTCCGGACGCGTCCCGCAGATCTGCGTCCTCTACGGCCCGTGTATCGCCGGCGCGGCCTACACCCCCATCTTCGCCGACTTCACGATCATGGTCGAGGGGTCGGCCATGGCTATCGCCTCGCCCCGGATGGTCGAGATGGTGACGGGCGAGGACATCACGCTGGACGAGTTGGGCGGCCCCGCCGTCCACGCCGCCGAATCGGGGAGCGCCGACCTCGTCGCCCGCGACGAGGAACACGCCCGCGAACTCGTCGCGCGCCTGCTCTCGTACCTGCCCGACAACGCCGACGCCGACCCGCCACGGACCGAGGGGGTGGCACCCGCGAAGTCGCCGGACGGCATCGACTCGGTCGTCCCCGAATCCCCGCGAAAGGGGTACGACGTGCGCGACCTGATCGAACGGATCGTCGACGCCGGCTCCCTGTTCGAACTGAAACCGGAGTACGGCGCGGAGATCGTCACGGCGTTCGCTCGCCTCGACGGCCGGCCGGTGGGCATCGTCGCCAATCAGCCCGCGACCCGCGCGGGCGCTATCTTCCCCGACTCGGCCGAGAAGGCGGCGGAGTTCGTCTGGACCTGTGACGCCTACGGGATTCCCCTGCTCTATCTCTGTGATACGCCCGGATTCATGGCTGGCTCACAGGTCGAGACGGAGGGGATTCTGGAGAAGGGGAAAAAGATGATCTACGCGGCGGCGTCGGCGACGGTACCCAAACAGTGCGTCGTCGTGCGGAAGGCCTACGGCGCGGGCATCTACGCCATGTCGGGACCGGCGTACGAACCCGATTCGACGCTCGCGCTCCCGGGCGGTGAAATCGCGATCATGGGCCCGGAGGCGGCGATCAACGCCGTCTACGCCCGAAAACTCGCTGCCATCGACGACCCCGAGGAGCGGGCACGGGAGGAAGACCGCCTCCGCGAGGAGTACCGTCGCGACATCGACGTGCATCGCATGGCGAGCGAGGTGGTCATCGACGAAATCGTGCCACCCAGCACGCTCCGCGACGAACTCGTCTCGCGGTTCGACTTCTACGAGACGATGGAGAAGGATCTGCCCGACAAGAAACACGGGACGATCCTCTAGTCGCTATGGCTACGTCTCGATCTCCGTCTTGACGTCCACCTCGTTTCGGATGATGTCAAGCACGGGCGAAATCGCTTCGCCGACATCACGGAGTTCCTCGATTTTCTCCTCGGGACCGTCGGCGTCGAGATGCATCGTACACCGGATTTCGTCGTAGCCACCGCGTACGTCCTCGTCGACACCCAGGAAGCCCCGGAGGTCGAGATCACCCTCGAGTTCGAACCGCATTTCGTTGATTTCGACGCCCATCGCGGCTCCGTGCGCGGAGTAACCGATAGCCAGACACGAGCCGAGCGCGGCGAGAACGTACTCTACCGGATTCGGCCCCTTCCGCTCTCCCAGCAACTGCTCCGGTTCGTCCGAGGTGACCAGGAACTCCGGACTCTCCCCGCTGGCGTTGTCTATCGCCGTCCGGCATTCGAGCCCACTCACCAGTTCCGTCTCCGCCTCGAACGTCAACTTCCCCGTCTCGGGGTCAGTCTGCACCTTCTCAGCCAGCGACCCCAGCCGGTCCACGTCCACGTTGTTTATCACTATTAACCACCGTAATTTCGGGATTAGCCACGATCACTTAAGTCCATCCGATCATTTCACCAATACATATGAAAATCGAACATTCTTTTCGGCCGAATTATATATCGGCGTCGGCCGACGCTCCGGCGACTCCATCGGCCACGCGGCGAAGAACGGGGGAACGGTCTTGTCGTTCCGCCGAATGGATACACCGATGACCGGGCTCTACTACGAGGAATTCGAGGTGGGGGAGACGTACGACCACGACAAGCGCCGGACGATCACCGAGAGCGACAACCAGCGCTTCTGCGACATGACGATGAACCAACAGCCACTCCACCTCGACGCCGAATTCGCCGCGGAGACGGAGTTTGGGGAGCGGATCGTCAACGGCCTCTACACCATGAGCCTCGCGGTGGGGCTGTCCGTCCCGGACACCACCGACGGCACCATCGTCGCCAACCTCGCGTACGACGACGTGGAACACCCCGCACCCGTCTACCACGGCGACACCCTCCGCGCGCGGACGACCGTCACCGACAAACGCGAGACGAGCGACGGCGAACGCGGTGTCGTCACCATGCACGTCGAGGCGTTCGTCGAGGATCGGCTGGTCTGCGAGTTCGACCGCACCGTCCTCGCGCGCAAGCGGCCGTAATCTCCAGTCGAAATGATTGGGTAGTCTACATTGTGAACAGTTGTCGCAGGGAGCGACACCGGAGATATCGACGGCGCCGTACTCAACATAGCAGGCACTAAACGTCTCCGTGAACGAGCGACTGGTGGGTCATGTCGAACACCTCAACGCCCGACGACGTCCCGGCCGTCCACGACACGAACGACGACGGCCGCCTCCGCTCCGTCGTCGTCACTTACGAGGGGACGCCCGACCGGCAGACGCTCTACCCGCCCGAGGCGACGGAGACGGAACGCCTCACCCACTGGTTGACCGCCGACGCCGACGCGTTCCACCACCTCGACGAGATGCGCTAGTCCAGCGCCCGCATAATCGCCACCACCCGCTCGTTGCGCCGCCGGATCACGTCCGACGGCGATTCGTCGTACTCGTGGAAACCCGCGCCGTCGTCGACGCCGCCCCGCCCCGCGTCCAGTCGCTCCTCGAACACCGGTCCCGGTTCGTCCGCGTCGCTCAGGTGTGGATAGAGGTTCGCTGCGATGTCCCGAAAGAGTTCGAGACCGGCGAGATCCGCCGTCTCGAACGGCCCGACGACCGCCGTCCGCAGGGCGTAGCCATCGCGGACCGCCCGCTCGACGTCTTCTAACGAGGCGACACCCTCCGCCACCAGATGCGTACACTCCCGGAGCACGGCGAACTGGATGCGGTTCCAGACGAAGCCGGGCACGTCGCGTTCGACCCGGATCGGCTGGCGGTCGACCGCCTCGACGAACGCCGCCGTGCGGTCGACCGTCTCGTCGCTCGTCTCCGTGCCCCGCACCACCTCGACAGTCGGCAGCAGGTAGGGCGGATTCCACCAGTGACAGCCGACGACCCGGTCGGCCGCCTCCGGCACCGTCGCCGCGATATCCGTGATCGGGATGCCCGAGGTGTTGGTCGCGAGGACGGCGTCGTCCGGCGCGGCCGCCGCCAGCGTCCCGAACACGTCTTCTTTCACCGCGAGGTCCTCGGAGACGGTTTCGATCACGAGGTCCACGTCGGCGACGGCGGCCGCGGTGTCGAGCGTGTAGTCGATGCGGGTGCGGACGGCGTCGGGGTCGGCGTCGAGCCATCCCTCCGAATCGAGGAAGTCGAGGGCGTCGTCGATGCCGCGACGGGCGTCGTCGAGGTTCGACTCGCGGTGGTCGACGAGCGTCACGCCCGCACCGTGGCGGGCGAACTGGAGCGCGAGGCCGTGGCCCATCGTGCCGGCGCCGACGACGGCGACGGCCGACGGCGTCGATGGCGTGGTCGAAGACATGGCCACACAGTCGGCGGTGGGGCGCATAAATCTCCGCTCCGGTGTGCGGCGACGGGGTAACCCGCGAGGTTAAATACGCTCCGGGCGTCGATTCGGACGATGGCCGAGAAGCGAGCGACGGTAACCTGTCCGGACTGCGACCGGCGCGAGACGTTCGACAAACTCGCGACGGCACGCTCGTTCATCGAGACACACCGCGACGAAACTGGTCACGAAGCGACGTGGGACCTCCACCGTCTCGACGCCGGCGTCGAACGCGCCGGGCGTGAGGCGGGCGTCTGTGGCCGCCCGGAGTGTACGGCCGAGGACTCGCCCCTCTATCTGGGCGACCGGTGACCGGCGGTCACACCAGCGGACCGTCCACCGAGGGTTGCCCCCTCCGGTAGGCACAACTGTCCGGTCGTTCACCCACCGGTATGACCGACTTCGAGTACGAAACCGAGTTGCAGGTCCGCTTCCGCGACCTGGACGCGATGGGCCACGTCAACAACGCCGTCTACGCCACCTACCTCGAACAGGCGCGCGTCGACTACTACGACGAGATACTGGGCGTCGGCCTCGACGACATCGACACCGTCCTCGTGAACCTCCAGATCGACTACCGCCACGAAGTGAAACTCGACGACGAGACGGTGACGATTGCGATGGGCGTCCGCGATATCGGTCGGTCGAGCGTCACCGTCGCGTACGAGATGCGGGCCGGGGGGCAGGTGGCCGCCACCGCGGAGACGACGCAGGTCTACGTCGATCCCGAGGAGGGTGGGTCGCGGCCGCTCCCCGAGGCGTGGGTCGAGAAGATGGAGTCGCTCCGGTCCTAACCGTCGTCTTCGCGCAGTTCGAGTTCCGCCACCAGATCGTAAGGGTCCATCCCCTTCCGGATGCAGTCGAGGATGGCGAAGGCGTCGTCCGGCGAGAGGAAATGTCGGGTGACCGCGCGGCCGAGCGGCGTCGGTTCGAGGCCGTCGATGAACTCCCACTCCAGCAGTTTGCCGACCGCCTGCGTCGTCGGCACGTCACCGAGCATCCGGTCGTTGAGGCGCTTGGCCGCCTTACCCGCGACGGTGATGTTCGCCAGCGTCTCCTCCGCGGCCGCCGAAAGGTCGTAGACCGTGCGCACGTCCTCCATCTCCCCTTTCAACAGCTTGAAGGCCACCTCGTCTTCCGTCATCTCCATGCTATTGTGGTAGGTGCAGTCGGGTTCGACCAGCAGGTAGACGGTCCCCTGATCGTGGTAGTCGGGACGACCGGCGCGGCCGAGCATCTGCTCGAACTCCTGCACCGACAGCCACTCGATACCCATCGCCAGCGTGTCGAAGACGACCTGCGAGGCGGGAAAGTCGACGCCAGCGGCGAGTGCCGCCGTCGTCACCACCGCAGCGAGGTCCTGATTCCCGAACTGGCGTTCGACCTGCTTGCGCCGACCGTAATCGAGGCCGGCGTGATACGGCGCGGAGTCGTACTCTAGCTTTCGGGAAATCTCGTGACAGCGCCGCCGGGAGTTGGTGAAGATGATGGTCTGACCGCGATACCCCTTCGAGGACTTGCTGTCGAACTCCCGGCGCACGAGGCGGTTCTCGATGCGCGTCTTCTCCTGTGCGTCCGCGAAGGTGAGGTGGCGCTCGATGGGGACGGGGCGCTCCTCGAACTCGATGAGTGTCGCGCGCAAGTTCTTCGCCAGCCACTCGGGATTACCCACCGTCGCGGAGAGGTAGATCCACTGGGCGCCCGAATAGCCGTTCGACCCCTCGCGGCGCTCGCAGTAGTGTTTCAGCCGCGAGATCATCCCGTCGAGGCGATGGCCGCGCTCCCCCTCTTTCAGGGTGTGAATCTCGTCGATGACGACGGTCCCCACGTCGCCGAGATCCTTCCCCGTCCGCAGGGCGTGGTCGATGCCCTCGTAGGTACCGACGACCACGTCGGCGGAGGGGTCGAACCGCGCGCCGTCGTCGGTGACGCGACTGCCGCCGACCCGGATCGTCACGTCGACGAGGTCGCCGTACCGATCCTTGAAATTCTCCTCTTTCTGGTTGGCGAGGGCGACGAGAGGGACGAGAAAGAGCAGCTTCCCCTTCCCCTTCAGCGCGCGGTCGATACCGGCGAGTTCGCCCACGAGCGTCTTGCCCGTCGCCGTCGCGCTGACGACCAGTTGGTCGTCGCCATCGAGGAGACCGTTCCGGACGGAAAGACTCTGGACCGGCAGGAGAGAGTCGAAGCGGTTCGTGAGCTGGTTCTTCAGGTCTGGGTGGAGGTCGAGGTCGGCCGTCTGGACGGGGTCCACGTCCTCGACGGTCGCCCCGATTTCGTCGAACTTCGTGAGGTCAGGGTCGAGTTCCCCCTGCAGGAGGTTGGTGATCCGGTCGAGGTCCTGCACTTCGAGCAGGAGGTCTTCCAGTCGGTCCTCCGCGGCGCCGGTCAACCCCCCCGCGTACGCGAGTTCCGTGTCGAGTTCGCGTTTCGCGCAGTCGGGGCAGATGTAATCCCGGTCGGCCTTGATCGCGGTGTCCTCCGTGATGGGCGAGTAGCGCCCCTCGGAGGCGCAGTAGCGGCAGGTGCGGACCGTCAGGGCGTCGAGTTGGTAGCCGTCGAGCATCTCCTGCACCCGTTCGCGGCCCTCGGGAGAGGTCTGCTGGGAGATGCGGATGCGCTCGGCGCGGCGCGCGAGTTCGACGAACTGGCTCGGGTCGCGTGGCTCCTCGCTCGATCCCCTGAGGACCCGAAATCGGGCGGGGCGGGGGCCGGCGTCCGTCTCCTTGAGTTCGAGGACGGCCCGAAACACCCGGTCACCGTCGCGGGTGACGGCGACGAGGTAGTCGCCGTCGCGTTCGTGGAGGAAGAGCGTCTCGATCCGTCCGACCTGCCGTGACACGATTGCGGGTACGGGAACCGAGTATTTCAGGCGTTCGACTCCGGGTCGAAGCGACTCAACCGGAGTCGAGCCAGCGGCCGAGCGAAGCGAAGGCCCCCCGGTTGGACGCGGGGTGCTTGGCTACTGATACGTTCCGACAGTCGTGCTGAATACAGGGCGCAGATTCCGCATCGAAAGATCTTCCCGATCGAATTGACCGTCAATGCGGATGATGGCGCCGGGAGACGATACAAAAACACAACAATTTCGTCGCAGGCGGCCTGAAAGAGCCCCGTGGCGGAACTACTGATTCTCGTGGGAGTGATAGTGGCGGTGTTCGTCGGCTTCAATATCGGGGGATCATCGACCGGCGTTGCGTTCGGCCCGGCGGTCGGCAGCCGGATCGTCAGGAAGGTCACTGCCGGAGCGCTGTTTACCGTGTTCGCGTTCCTCGGCGCGTGGACGATCGGTCGCAACGTCATCACGACGATGAGTAGTCAAATCGTCGATGCAGCAGCCTTCACGCCCGCGGCGAGCGTCGGCGTCCTCTTTTTCACCGGTCTCGCGCTCCTGATATCGAACCTCTATGGCGTCCCGGCGTCGACCTCGATGACGGCCGTCGGGGCAATCGTCGGACTGGGGTTAGCAACGGGGACACTCAACGCCGCGCTGATGTTTACCATCCTGTCGGCGTGGATCGTCGCTCCGCTGATTGCCCTCTCTACGGGCGCGCTCATCGGCCGGTACCTGTATCCCTACCTCGACGCCACCTTCGCGTTCGGTCGCCTCACGAACCCGTTGATTGCCATCGATACCCGGAAGACGATTCCGCGGCTCTCGGTCAACGAGAACGTGTCTCCCCGGGATATAGGCGGCTCGGCACTCGTGGTGGTGATTGCCTGCTATATGGGGTTCAGCGCTGGAGCCTCGAACGCCGCGAACGCAGTCGCCCCCCTCGTCGGCAACGGAGCTATCGATCCCAGCCCGGCGATTCTTCTGGCGGTCGGGGCGATCAGCCTCGGCGGGTTCACGATCGCCCGACGGACGCTGGCGACCGTTGGCGATGACATCACTGACTTACCGATTCTGGCTGCGCTCATCGTCTCAACCGTGGGAGCGACGATCATCACGGTCCTGTCGTGGCTCGGGATTCCAGCCAGTCTCGCGGTGAGTACGACCAGTTGTATTATCGGGCTCGGATGGGGCCGAGCGAGCCGGGCACGAACGCTCGCAGAAATAGCCACACCGTCTCCTGGTGGCGAGTCCGGTCCGGTACTCACGACCGGCGCACTCAAGGCGCCGCCGGCTGAGAGCGCTCCGGATGTCGCCGCGAGCCCGACGGTCGGCGACCTCGCTGAGGGTGAGACGCCTGATCCAGACACACAGCAGGCGTCTCTGAACCGCGTACCACGGGTCGGCGAAGAAGAGCCCGAGGAACTGTCCGCCGAAAGCCTGTTCGATCCCGCGGCGACGGCTCGCATCGTGGCGCTCTGGGTGATTACGCCGACGATTTCGGTCGTGGGTGCGTACCTCCTGTTTTCACTTCTCATCTAAGAGAGCATCCCAACCGCTGGGACGGAACTGGATCTCGGTGGTACAAATAGTAGTCGGACTGATCAGTCGTACACCGTTAACTGTGCCCGAGCCCGTCTTTCCAGCGATCTTCGTGGAAGCCACTCACCGAGCAACAATTACAGGGACGGGCGAGTTGCGGAACACTTTCTGGGCGACGTTCCCGATGACCAGTCGATCGACCAACGAGCCGCCGTGAGTTCCGATGACGACCGCATCGAAGTTATCGGCGCTGTTCAAAATCGCCCGAGCCGGATGCCCCAGCTGAACCTCAGTGGTGATTTCGATGTCGAACTCGGCGGCGAGTTTCCGGGCGTCATCGAATACCTCCTCCGCGCGCTCCTCGGCGGCCTCTTCGAGATTCTCCTCGAGAGCAAGTGACGTGGCTGTTCCCCCCCACGGTGACGGTCCGCCCACGACGTGCAAGACGGTAATATCCGCGTCAGGATGGTTCTCGAGAGCGTACTCGAGCGCCTGCAGGGCCATTTCCGAGTTGTCCATCGGCACGAGAATTCGTGAGATCATGAGACAGCTACGGGAGTGAAGTGAATAAAACGGTCGGCCGCTCGTTCGGATCATGAGGGTTTCGTATCTCTATCTGCTGAATACACCCTCTGTATTCAGCACGCGGCTCCTATCAGCTGTTGAGGGTTTCAACAGAGCCGATACGGGGTATCAAGGGCGACCTGTTCGTACTTGTTCTCGCACTTTTCGGTAAGTGAGACTCCGGGAGACATATCGAAGAAACACGGGCGTGTCGGTTGAAACAATTGCTTCTCGGGTTGTCGGACGGGACGGTCGATTTAACCGGTCCGGCGCCGAAGGTTTGGTATGGAATTACTTGTCGCAGTTGATGGCTCAGAAGAGAGCGATCGAGCGCTTGCGTACGCAACGGACATCGCTAACGCGACCGACGGATCGATCACGCTGATCCACGTGATCGAACCGGATGTCTATGACGCTGGTGGTGGGGAGCCGATATCCCCGTCCGACCGCAGGGACCGGCTAGTCATCGATAGTCTTGACGCCGCAGAGGAGCAGGGTCGAGCGATTGTAGACGAGGCGATCGAGTTTGCATCGGAGCGGGGGCAAACCGTGTCTGGAGAACTACTCTACGGCCAACCGGCGAAGGTGATATCCGAATACGCCGAGAAAGGGGAGTTCGAAACGCTCTACGTTGGTCACCGGGGCCGGTCGGAACGAACTATCGAGTTCCTGGGCAGCGTGGCACGAGACGTAGTTGAGCGTACTACCGTTCCGGTCACTGTCGTCAAGTAACACCGACTGATTCGATACACGCTACCCATCACCCTGGCCAGGCTCCTCTCGTGGAATCCCCGCGTGGCCGCCCATGGCGAAAAACACCGTGATCGTGATCCGGGCAGCGGAGCTTTTGGCGTATCCATTCCCGAGCACTGGTTAACGAACACACTCTCTTTCGTCGGTTCTCCAATCGGTTTGTTTTGCGAGATCTATACTCTGTATCTCGCACAGCGGTTCTATCAGAATCCGGACACGTTCCAGTGGCCGTGCTGTATAGAGCGCGCGTATCTTTCACGGCGGCACCTCCAGTTTTCGAGTGAGCAGATCGATCAGTGCACCAGACCTACTAAGCGTGATGAGACCCCGCTTTGATTCGGTCGCTATGTCACGAGGGAATCGAGATAGTGACTGACCGATCACTCCAGACCGAAACAAAGGAATCACTGTATTCGAACACGAGATTGCCTGCAAATTGCGGAGATTTGTCTGCCTCTGAGGAAAACAACGCATCAAATGCATCCACATCCAACGTGTCATGAAGTGGAGGAAGATCAGTGGGTGCACATCTTTCAACCTCAGCGACAGCACACAAGAGGGTAGAACTCGTCGATTGGCCCGCTTTCACTGTACGTTCCATACTTGTCTGTGGGGCTCCTGTCGGAAACTGTGAGCAATTTTTACTCAGATAATCACTACAGAACGTATATTCAACGCTGTGGATTACGGAGCCGATATCGCAGACTGCTCTTCTGTCAGCTCTTCGAGTGTCGCACTGAGGGTGGCAGCGAGGAATAGGACCGCCTCCTCGTGATCGCTTTTTGATTCGTGAATAGAGTATGCGTTTGTATCGAGCGCTACGTATTCGTTCTTGATCTCGGCTGAGATTGTGCCCTCATCGACCAGAGACTGCGTAACTTCGACGAGTAAGCCGTGAAGGTGTACGAGTTCCTGTTTTCGCATGGTTTCCTCTGGGAAGCGCGATTGGCTTCCCCCATACCCTTATTCTTGTATTATTGACATTAATTGGTCGCTTTTTAACTCCATGATTTGTTTTCGTTAAATGAGTGAACGATACGCAGACGGAGGACAGGAGAATATGCAATACGCAGTCTTGCTGAGCGGCTGGTTCAGCAGTCTCACCGTGAAATAAATACATCCGTCGTACTGACTACACGCTCTGTATCGGTCACGCCGATACTGACAGTTGCCCGGTAACTCGAGAAGGTGCTGCGATGATACACCGCGCGTATCTCGGCAACTCACTCTTCTCTGTGATCATCTCGTTCCTGTTTCAACCATTTTATTGAGACGGTGCGAATCAACTTTCTCGCATCAGAATGGGCCATCGGTTGCGGTGGTGAACTTGATATTTCCGGGTTAGCATGTCGTGCATCAAGCCCAAGGGCTTTTTTGTCGTTCGCTGTCCGCCGAAAATTCTTCCGTTCATCCTTCGAAATCCATCCTATCTCATGGACCTTTTCCCCCAGTTGTGCTTCAATATGCTCAAGAATCTTGCACAAGTTCATCCATCCATCACCTCTTTGCCATAACATCGCCAACTCAAATACAGCCCCATTACGTTCGACCAACTGAAAGAACTCCTGGTCATCGAATATGTCTCTATTGGTCAATCCTAACGCGTCACGCGCCTCCGATGTTGCATGCACCCGTACGGGATCTGGACGATCAAAAACATGAGTCTCACCATCTTCCTTGTAGAGCCCAGCCACTCTGAGTTCCTCAAATAAACCGTGATTCATTTCAATCACACCACTAAGTGTCTGAAGTATCTCCTGAGCTTGTCGCCAGACCTCATCAGAATCACCTCCACTTAGTTGATCAAACCTACTGGATTCGAGAAAGAACTTGCCATACTCTGGATCAGAGACAACCCGAGGGTCGTCGTTAAACGTTCTCTCTAAGAGTTTCAAGTCCTCGTGATTTCCGTCTATGCTTGCTCTCCAAGTCATGTTATCATTACACATACAGTCGCTCTCTTACTAAAATTTGGTCAATGCATACCTCCAACCTGAACCGCATGCGCAATGCTCGTGCTGAACCTATCCTCTGTATCGGTCACGGTGTTACTGACAGGGATCAAGTAGGTGACGCAGGTGTTGCTGTATACACCGCGCGTATTCAGCGGTTCAATGATGTGGAGCCAGCACCTCGAAAGCTCCTCAATGAATCCTTCTCTGTGTTGCCCGGATATCGGACGACAGCATTTCATATCTCCGGGCGGCCGCCGAAACTGACTCAGCTCGGCTATTTCTCTGCTATCCCGCCAAACAGTCCTACGAAGCGCTTTCAGACTCGGTCGAGAGCCCCGTCAATGTCCAGCGGGACTTCCTCACCGTTCACGTCGAACCTTTTGAACCAACTCTCCTCCATCTCTCGTTTGAGCGCCGCTCTGATCCCCGCGTGTGGATCGCTCTCCACGAAGTTTTGGAGCGACTCGTCACTCTCCCAAGCAGCAACCGCCCAGAACTTCCTCTGGGCTAATTTGGCGCGCAGAGCATAGCCGACCAGCCCGGTCGATTCGGAAAGTTGCGCTTCTATCTTCCGGGTGTGCCAGAGAACTTTTGACACGGTCAGATACCCCGAAGGGTGCAGATATCCGACGACACCCCGGAGTTCGGATTCCGGGTCAGGTTCGTTGAAGGACTGCCAGGCGAACTCCATGCCAATGGCTACCATACAACGCGGTTAGAGATAACCTTTCCGTCATTCCCCAAAGGCAGTGATCACGAGGAGGATTATGTTCGCTGGCGATGATGACGGCAATTCCGAGACTGATTGCTGAACCCACCCTCTGTATCGGGCACGTTGATACTGACAGAACCCAAGGGATCGGTTTAGTTAGTGCTGAATACAGGGCGCGTATCTCGCACAGAATCATCGCCATATTCGACTAGATCGGAGAGTACAACAAACTAATATTTGGGCCGATTCAGTCAGGGATCGCGCTCGGTGAGCGTGACACCGCTGATCTCGAAACGGGAACCGCCATCGTCGCTCTCGGTAACCGAGATGGTCCGGTCGTGCATCTCGACGAGACTCTTGACGATGTGCAGCGCGTATCCTGTGCCGTTCTCGCTCGTCGAATACCCCGCTTCGGCTCTGTTGAAATTCTCAGATTCTGACAGGAACTAGTTGCTGAATACAGAGGATGAATTCAGCACGACGATGTGTCCCGATTGAGATCACTCACTACAGATTATGCGTGTATTGTGCGGTTGTGATACGTTCCCCCCTCAAATGCTCTTGTCGTAAAGAGCAGTGTATACTCGAATGCCAAAGGCCAACCGTCGATCTCCCGTACCATCAGTTAATGAGCGAGTCAGAAGACACGGCCACGAGGCCAAAAATCTCAGTTGCAGTTGTAGACAAGTCACACACGAACGAAATCCCTGACAATATTGACTCTGAACTATATACGACAACGAGACCAGAGTCATCATTGGTTGAGTTTTCGGCTGATCCCGACGGTGAGTTGGCAGAGGCACTCAGGCGGAACGGATTCGACGTGTGAACTACTCCACTATTGATCGCTTGTTCTGTTGAGTTGGCCCTGTCGAACCCCGCAAGAGATAATATATTCCGGCGGTCGTGCTGAAGACAGAGGGCGAGCGTATCACCACAGTGACAAAGTTGGTCGCTGCGGACGTTACAGCTAACCTGGGCCGGGAGATCCCGGCGAAATCTATTTTTCTCTGATCCGCCGTAGAAAGTGTTCGTTTGATATACACTTTTCACGTCGTCGTGTGAGGTCTAGCTGTGTCCAGTACGTGGAACGTTCTACTTCCGAACGAAATCGATCAGTCGGGGCCGGAATCCATCGCGGATTTCGCAACGTGTACCGGAATGGACGAGTACGACAGCACCGAAGCGGCACTCGGCGAGATCGACCGGTACGACGCCGTCATTGTCAGGGTTGCATCCCTCGATGCGGACGTTATCGCCCGGGGCGATCGCCTGAAAGTCATCGCCAAACACGGGGCCGGACTCGATAACGTCGACACTGAGGCGAAGTCGAACCGTGGTATCGTGGTCTGCAACACCCCGGGTGCGAACGCACGGTCCGTCGCGGAACACGCGGTCGCATTGCTGCTTGCCGTCCGTCGCAACCTCCGGACTGCCGATAGACACGTCCGGTCGGGGGGGATCGGGGTGCGTTCACCGGCCACGAACTCACCGGCGATACGCTCGGACTGCTCGGCTTCGGGGCCATCGCAAGGGAAACGGCGGACCTCGCAGACGGGATGGGACAGACAGTCCTCGTCTACGACCCGTACGTCGTGGACGACGACGTGCCATCCCGGTTCAGGCGAGTGAGGAAGCTTTCGGAACTGTTCGCCGGCTCGGATGCGGTGAGTATCCACGCGCCGTTGACCTCGGAGACACGTGGCGCCGTTTCGACGGAGGAACTGGCTGCACTCGGTGAGCGTGGCATCCTCATCAATACGTCGCGGGGGGCGATCGTCGACGGAGAGGCGCTAGTCGAGGCACTGGAGACAGGCACCGTGGCGGGTGCGGGTCTCGACACGTTCGCGGCGGAGCCGCCTAGCGAGGACCACCCGCTCTACGATCGAGACGAGGTTCTTCTGACGCCCCACGTTGGGGGAGTGACCGACGAGGCACTCGCCCGGATGAGCCAGCGGGCGGCGGCGAACGTCCGCACCGTCTACGAGGGGGAGCTACCCCCGTCCACAGTGAACCGTGCCGAGTTGACGGAGGGTGACGTATGAGGACCCAAAACGGGCTCCGCCGCGCGATAGAGAACGGCGAAACGGTGTTCGGGGCCAGCGCAGCGACGTTCTCGCCCACGGTAGTCGAGACGTTGGGCACTATCGGTCTGGACTTCGTCTGGCTGGACTTCGAACACAGTGGGCCAAGCCCCTACGACAGCACCGTCTTCGAGGAGCTGACACGGGCCGCCGAGGTCGCCGACATCGAACTGCTGGTCCGACTGCCCAAACCAGAACCGCCACTCGTGCGGAAGGTCATCGACGCCGGTGTGCGGACGATTCTGCTCCCGCGCATCGAGACGGCCGCGGAACTCCAGCGTGGCGTCGAGGCAGCGTACTTTGCCTACGACGGCGACGTCGGCGACAGGGGGGTCGGCGTCGGCCGGTCGGGCAACTGGGAGGGGTACGTCGATAGTTTCGTCGGCGGCGAGGACAGCCAGGTGCTCGTCGGGACCATGATAGAGAACGAGCGAGCCGTTCAGAATATCGAGGATATCCTCGCAGTACCGCGACTGGGCTTTGCCTTCATCGGACCCGCGGACATGGCGATGTCGATGTCCGGTGGCGATCCCCTGGAGAAGAGCCCCGATCAGGTGACGGCGGCAATCGACCGAACGCTCGAGGCCTGTCTCGACGCTGGTGTGCCCGTCGGGCGGATTCGCAACAGCGTCGCGGAAGCGCAGGCCGCGGTCGACGCCGGCTACCAAATCGTCCGCATCGGGGGCGACCTCTCGGCGATCCGATCGACGCTCGGTGGGCGAATCGCAGAACTCCGGGACTGAGGGGTCGGTGCTGTGCGCGACTGCACGCTGTTGTCGTCAACACAAAACGGTCCCTGGAAGTTCCACCTCGACAGCACCCTCAAAATATGACTTCGGACGTGGCGGGGAACCCTTCGGCGGACACCACCTCCAGAAAAAGCGTAGCCCGTGTTCGGGCAATTATAAAAGAACGGCCTTGTTGAAACTCAAACGGTGATAGGTTTCAGCGGTCGTGCTGAATACAGAGGTTGCATCCAGCATGCTGGCTGCTCTCTGGCAAAATAAGGAAGCGAGACAGGGTCGGCCGTACACACTCTTGACCCGTTTCGACCACATGGTTCTGCCGACTACGTATCCGACGGGCTATCCGGTCGACCGTGTGATGCAAAGCAAAACACTAGGTCGGCAAAAATCACGCCTGGAGCTGCGCCGCTTCGATCCACTCGTTGGCCTGCTCTCGGGATACTTCCGCCGTCTCGGCGACCGTGTCGGTGCTGGCCTCGGCAAGGGCTTCGAAGGACTCGATGCCCTGGTCCTGGAGTCGGTCGACGTACGTCGAGCCGATGCCTTTGATGGTGTCGAGCGATTCGACTTGTACCTCTACCTGTTGGTCCGCTATCTCGGCGATATCGTCGTGCATGTCCTCGACGTGCTGTTGGAGTTCGGTGGCCTGCTCTTCGAACTGCGCGAACTGGGTCTCGAACTCGGCCTGAAGCTCCTCAAGGTTGCCTTCGAGGTCTTCGACGGCCTCGACGGTCTGCCCTTGGACATCCGCGTGGGCGTCCAGAACCGCCTCGAACTGCTCGTTGAGAACCTCGATGACCCTCTCGAAGAGTTCGTCGACGGACTCGCTGCCTTCCTGCGCGTTCGCCTCGATGGCCTCGATGGCTTCGACCTGGTTGGCTTCGAGAGCGTCGAGTTGTTCGTCGACGGTAGTGCGGAAGTCATCGAGTAGGTCCTCTTGACCGGGCGTCGTGGACTCGACGGCGTCGAAGTACACATCGACGACCGTACGGACGGCGTCGTAGCCGCGCTCGTTTGCCTGCTTTGCGGGGCCGAAGTCGACGAATGCCTCGCCGAATTCCTGCTGGGTTTCGACACCGCGTTTGACGGCTTCGTGTGTCTGCTCGATCGCGTTTCGCTGGAGGGCGAATACGGCACTGACGGGAGAGTTGGGTTCGCTCATTGTAGTTGAACAGAGGGGACGCACACGTATAACTCTACCCCTGAATACCATTCAATACCATCAGATGGTTTTCTATGGTTGGAATTTCTGATGTACAGTAATTCATGTCCCAACAGGCACTGCTGTTGAGAGAGCGCCGATGCTGTGAAATGCGACTGCATGATACGGATCGGTCGGCTACGAACTCCGATGGACGGGAGATTCTTGGGCCGGGATGATGGATACGCGCTGTGTATCCAGCAGTGCCTTCGGCAACTACTCGATATCTGTCAGTAACGGCGTGACCGATACAGAGGCCATGTTCACTGGGGCGCTACCGCTTTCAGTCCGAGCAAGTCAGATTCGGATTGGAATCCGAGAACCGTCCGCTCGGGTTCTCGGTGAACAACCAGACGTGGAGTCCATAGTGCGTAGGCTGTCCTGAATAATGGTCCTCCATCGGTCCACGAAACATGTGCCGGTCATCACCAGCAAAGAGTACAGGAGGCTCCTCGACCTCGCTCGCAGGGACGAACCACTCGGCCCCCATTAGTTCGTACTGATCGGTGTCTGTTCGTTCATACAGGAGCACGTCCGGAACGTCGTAGGATACCTGGGTGATATCGTCTCTCACGAACGGAGTACCCAGCCCCTCGATACAGGTTCCGGTATTTCGATAGCCATCGTCGATCGCCTTCTCGTGGTTCCGGTAGCCCTCCAACTGGAGCTTCGCATCGTCAATCGTCGCTCCCGAGCCGCTTTGCCCTGCGCCACCGTCGGCCGACGTATCCGGTTGGCCGAGACACCCAGGCGCCCAGACGGGAAGTGCTGCCAACGCAGAGAGGAGATGCCGCCTGTTCACAACAGGATTTGTCATCTCATGTATATAAGCTCGGCGGCCATAAACGACGAATGCGAGCGAAACACGAATCCCCTGAATACCAGTGCTCCCGGAAAAATCCCTTGCGAGATACGCGCGCTGTATTCAGCACGGCTCCAAGAACATATCACCGGTTGAGGACTTCAACAGAGCCCACGCTTCGAAAATGATGTCCCGCTCGGCAGCAGGAACGCCAGAGCCGTCGTCTTCGACGTAGAATCCGCCTCTGTCCAGCGTCCCGACACGGATCAACGTCGCATCCCCGTGATCGAGAGCATTCCAATACAAGTTCTCGAATACCCGTCTGAGTTGGCTCGGATACGCCGCGAACTCGGCATCATCTGCATCTGGTAGGAGGTCAGTTGCAAGACCCGCGCGCTGTATGCAACACGGCCGCCGAAACCTATCAGTAACCGAAAATTTCACCAAGGCCGCGGATTCGTGTCTCACATAATCACAACCAAATCCACTGTGAAAAGTGAAGACTTGAAACGTTAGCGTGCCCCATCTTTTGGAAGATGGCTGCTGGGAGTACCGGCGTCGTTATCGCCGCATTAATCGCTAACGCCGGTATCACGGTGTTGAAATTTGGTGGGTTCTTGCTGACCGGGAGTCCAGCGATGCTTGCCGAAACCTACCACTCGATTTCCGACACGGGCAATCAGGTGCTGCTTCTGATCGGAATCAGAAACAGCAAACAGCAGGCGTCCAGGGCCCACCCCTTCGGGCACGGGAAGTCCCAGTTCTTCTACGCGTTTCTCGTTTCGGTGCTGCTCTTCGGAGCCGCAGGATGGAAAAGCCTCACACACGGAATCTCCGAACTGCGCGCCGGCGGGCACGAAGTCGAAGCGGGGCCCGCGGAGTTTCTCGGAATCACGATCGATCTGCAGGCACCGGTCGACCCATTCTACATCGTGGTCGCCATCCTGCTCGGAGCGGTTGTCTTCGAGACGTACGCCTTCTCGAAGGCAAACGCCGAACTGCGACACCAGATGGAGGTCTACGACTGGACAGGCTATCGCCAGGCGTTTAGCAAGACGAGCGACATCACCACGCTGACTGCCTTCACGGAGGATGCAGTCGCACTGCTGGGACTCCTCGCCGCGCTTGTCGGAATCGCTGCGACACGCATCACCGGTAACCCCGCCTACGACGCCGCCGCCGCAGTCGTGATCGGGATTCTCCTGATGGTGTTTGCGGTGGCACTAGCGATCGAAAACAAGCGGCTCATCATTGGAGAAAGTCTCTCCGCAGACGTCGAGCGCAAACTGCGCACGGCCATCGAGTCCCATGACGGCGTCGTCCATCTCGATGACTTCCGGACAATGTTCATGGGGACTGGCAAGGTACTCGTCACCGCGGACGTGAGCTTCGACCCGGAACTCGTGACCGGCGACATTGACGAAGATGTCCAGCAGATCGAGCAGACACTGATCGACATCGACAATCGAGTAAAGCTGGTGTACATCGAGGCGGAACTGTGACCGTCTTTCGCCATTCGAGCTCGTGCACTGGCTACCCACGGTCTCACTGAAGCATGTGCTGAGTTCCTGAATCCGCCCCTGGGCCTTGTTTAGACGCTCCTGAAGACGTAGGTTAGTGGCTATGTCGGGTGAACAGAATTAGCCTGTGAATGCCTCTCTTTCCAATTTCGTTGTTCAGACAACGATCGGGAAGAGTGATCCGCACCGCGTCTAAACAAGGCTCGCGCTCTGTATCGGCCACGTCGCTATTGACAGATATCGAGTAGTTGCCGAAGGCACTGCTGGAATCCAGGGCGCGTATCGGCTACTGTGTGAGCATCGTCAAATAATCACAGTGTTAACATCTGTCACTGCTAGTATATGTAGATTCAGAACCATAATTATAGTGAGTAGTATGAATGACGACAATCTTCCTCAAGCACACCGTCGAGGACTACGACTCGTGGAAAGCAGGATTCGACGACCACGCGAACACCCGTGAAGAGTACGGCTCCCACGAGGACTACCGCCTGTTCCACGAGACTGGAAGCCCGAACGAGATCGTGATGGTAGGTGAGTGGGAGAGTGCGGAGGCATTCCAGCGGTTCATGGAAGAATCTGACGTCAAGGAGAAGATGGGCGAACTCGGTGTCATCAGCGAACCGGAAGTGTACATCCTCGAGGAGACCGAGGCGGAGACCTCTGGAGCGACCAGCACATGAGCCAATCACATCCCGAAGCAGACGCTGTCCGAGACGCATCCGACCAGTTCTACAGTGCACTGGACGAGATGGCGAAGGGCGATGCCAGTTCCATGGCGGACGTCTGGTCACACGAGGACGACGTGACGACCATGCACCCGATCGGTGGACGGGAGGAGGGCTGGGACGCCGTCAAAGGGTCCTGGGAGGGAGTCGCATCGATGAGTGAGGGTGGGGAGGTCACCCGCACGGACCAGCTCGTCCGCGTCACCGGCGACCTTGCATACGAACTCTGCACCGAGTCGGCGTCGATGACCCTTGCGGGTGAGCAGCTCTCCCTGGAGGGCCGGGCGACCAACGTCTACCGGAAGGAGAACGGCGAGTGGAAAGTCGTCCACCACCACGCCGATCTCCACACCGAGTTCGCCGAGATGATTGCGAACATGGGTGCCTGAACGACCGACGAGAATGTAGCGATGGAGATACACACACATGACGTCCCTCGACCACGAAATCGGGATCGAAGCGCCTATCGAGGTATGTTTTCGAATGGGGGACCACCCCCGAGAACTGGATGCGTTCGCCCCCTGCCCTCATCAACGTCGAAGTCATCGATGAGACCGACGAGGGGACTCACTACCGGAACACGCTCAAGATACTCGGGCGTACCACTACCAGCGACGAACTGTACACGGCCGACGAAGAGAACTACCGCACTACTTCAGTGTACGACGACGAGGACTTTAGCGGCGAACTGTTCTTCGACCACACCGAAACCGAGGCCGGGACGCACGTCCGCCTGCACGGCGACATCGAAATCGGCACCTCGCTGTTCGAGCGAGCGCTTCGACCCGTTGTCACTCGCTACATGAACCGCCAGTACCGGAACTCTCTGATGACGATGAAGGAACTCATCGAGGTCGAGTACGCCGCCCAAGAGCCCGAACCCGTCGAATCCTGACTGGAGACCTCCGATACGCCGCCAGCCTGACTTCTACAGATGAGGGCTTGTTGAAACCCTCAACCGGCGATAGGTTTCCGGAGTCGTGCTGCATACAGGGCGCATATTCAGTAAAAGAGAATTTCTGAGCAAGACCGATCATTACAGACTCCGCAGATAACGGCCGAAGTCCGTTCTACTCGCCGTCGACGAACTCGATGCCCGTGATCTCGAACCGGGCACCGCCGTGGTCCGCGGCAACTACTGAAACGTCCCAGCCGTGAGCGCCAACGATGGAACGAACGACCGAGAGACCGTAGCCATTGCCGTCTTCGCGGGTCGTGTACCCGTGGTCGAACACCCGCTCACGGTCACCGTCGGGGATACCGGGGCCATCGTCTTCGACGTAGAAGCCGTCGCGGAGCGGCCCTACCCGGACGATGACGTTGTCACCGCTGTGTTCGACGCTGTTCCGCAAGAGGTTCTCGAACACTTGCACTAGTCGGTCGGAGTCGGCCATCACCGTCGGCACCGAGTCGTATCGGAGCGTCGCAGTCACGGGAAGCGTACCCTCGCTGGCGATGTCGAGAACGCTACCGATGGTGGTTGGTTCAGGATGCTCGACCACCTGTCCCTGTCGGGCGACACGGAGCAAATCCTCGACGAGCCGCTCCATCCGATCAGTCGTCGAGTCGATGACCGCAAGGTGTTTCTCATCGCCGGTCCGCTTGTACTGATTCAGGTGGCCGCGGAGGATGTTGAGCGGGTTTCGGAGGTCATGGCTGAGGATGTCGGTGAACTCTTTCAGCCGGTCATTCTGACGTTCAAGCATCCGTTCATACTGTTTGCGCGTGGTCGTGTCCTGAACAATGACCGCGTAGCCGTCGAATTCCCCGTTCGACAGCGGCGAGAGTGTGCAGGTTCCCCAGAACACCGACCCGTCGGCTCGATCGTGCCAGTTGTCGATTTCGACCGGTCCACCCTTCGCCTCGGCAAGGAGGTCTTCGAGAGGAGGTGGCTCCCCCTGTTCCTCGGCAAAGAGCATGTCCAGTCGGTGACCAACTGCACCCCTGGAGTCGTAACCGTAGAATTGCTGGGCCGTCTTGGGCCACATGGAGATACACCCCTCGGTGTCGAGCATGAACAGTGCGTGATCGGCTATCCCCTCGAGTAGTTGCTGATATGCGTTTCTCTCTACGGTGTTGCTCATACCATATGTAATCCATACTACTATAAAAACGCCTCAAAATTACACACTTCTATCTTTTTGATTAACAGAGTTACACTCTTGTGGATCGTCCCATCGAGTGTTCCGGGGCCTCACGAATCGATTCGCACAGCTGTTCCCCTATCGTCGAGGTGAGACGGGTACTGACCGGCGACTGCGTTCAGACTCTGTATCTCGCACGCTACTCCTGTCGGAAAATGGGAAGTTTAACGGAGTGATCCGTCCTATTCACAGAGTTCGATACTGTCGTCGCCGTTCGGTACGGCGCAGATGAACGCCCCCGGCTGGTCGCTCTCGTTGCGGTACCAGTGGACGACGCCCGCGGGGATGAAGATGGAGTCGCCCGCGGAGACGGTTCGTTCCTCGCCGTCGATGCCGACGACGTACTCCCCTTCCAGCACGTACTGTTCGTGTTCGACCTCGTTGGTGTGTTTCGGCACCTCGGCGCCGGCGTCGAGCGTGAATCGGCGCATCGCGAAGGTGGGCGTGCCGTCCGATTCGTCCAGCAAGACGCCCTTCGACAGACCGGCGGCGGCGCCGACGGATTCGTACTCGATGTCGTCGCCCTGCTTGATGACCGGAGTGGGTGACTGCTCGCTCATGGACGGCAGTAGTACGGGTCGGAGCCTAAGTGTTCGGGACGGGGGACCCGCTTGCAAGAGTTAAGTCGGTCCCGCGGCTAGGTTCGGTATGCGCGGCATTCGCATCGGAAGCGCGTTCGGCATTCCGATCAAGCTCGATCTCACCTTTCTCTTGATCCTCCCGCTGTTCGCGTGGTTGATCGGATCGGACGTGGCGAACCTCGTCACCGTCCTCAACGACGCGTTCGGGTCGACGATGCCCGTCGACGCGCTCACCGCGGGATCGACACGGTGGGCCCTCGGCGGCGTGGCCGCGACGGGCCTCTTTTTCTGTGTCCTCCTCCACGAGTTCGGTCACTCGCTGGTCGCCATGCGGTACGGATACAAAATCGAATCGATCACGCTCTGGCTGTTCGGCGGCGTCGCTCGCTTCACCGAGATGCCGGAAGACTGGAAACAGGAGTTCACTATCGCCGTCGCCGGCCCCATCGTCAGCGTCGCCCTCGGCGTGCTCTCCTACGTCGCCTTCCGGCTCGTACCTGGCGCGCTCCCGACCGTGCAGTTCGTCCTCGCCTACCTCGCCCTGACGAACGTCGCGCTCGCCGTGTTCAACATGCTCCCCGGATTCCCGATGGACGGCGGGCGCGTGCTTCGGGCGTTGCTGGCGCGGACTCGGCCCCACGCCCGCGCGACCCAGATCGCCGCGGAAGTGGGCAAACTGTTCGCCGTCGTCCTCGCCATCGTCGGCCTCTTCGCCAACCTGTTTCTGGTCGCCCTCGCCTTCTTCATCTACATCGGTGCCTCCAGCGAAGCCCAGCAGACAGTGATGAAGGCGGCGTTCCAGGACGTGACCGTCAGCGACATCATGACGCCCGCCGAGGAACTGAAGACCGTCACGGCCGACACCTCGATATCGGCGCTCACCGACCGCATGTTCCGCGAACGACACACGGGCTACCCCGTCCTGCGGCAGGGGAACCTCGTCGGGATGGTGACGCTCGACGACACTCGCGAGGTCCGCGAAGTCGAACGGGACGCCTACCGCGTCGAGGACGTGATGGCGAGCGAGCTGGTGACCATCGCGCCAGACGCGGACGCGATGGACGCCATCTCGCTGATGCAACAGGAGGGCGTCGGCCGCCTCCCCGTCGTCGACGAGACGGGCGAATTCGTCGGCCTCATCTCCCGCTCCGACCTCGTCACCGCGTTCAACATCATCCGAACCCGCGGCTCGGGAGCCGAAGCGGGATCGGGACTGAACCGCCTCTCGACCGATCCGGAGTTCGCCAGACGGTGATCGACCGCGGTAGCGTGTCGACGACCACGAGGCGTGAGCCCAGTCCTCCGTCGCTGGCACGCCGGTCCGAGGACGCGTCAGTCGATCGACGGCGGGTGAGACCATGAGTATCGACGATCCGGCAGAACTCCCCCACGTCGTGTGCGGCCGGGAATCGATAACCGTCCTCCACGTCGACGACGACGCCGATCTGGCCGACCTCGCCGCTACCTTCCTCGAACGACACAGCGAGGTGCTGCGTGTGCTGACGGAGACGAGCGCAGACGCCGCGCTCACTCGGATCGAAACGGACGACATCGACTGCGTCGTCAGCGACTACGAGATGCCGGAGATGGACGGACTCGACCTCCTCCGCGCCGTCCGGGACGAGTGGCCGGGACTTCCGTTCATCCTCTTCACCGGCAAGGGGAGCGAGGAGATCGCGAGCGAGGCCATCTCCGCCGGGGTCACCGACTATCTCCAGAAGGGAGTGGGGACGGACCGGTACGCCATCCTCGCCAACCGTATCGAGAACGCGGTGACGAAACACGACGCCGAGCGCATGGTCAGTCGGGCGTACGGCGCGATGGACACCGCTCGCGAGGGCATCGCCCTCCTCGACGAAGACGGCTACTTCCACTACGTGAATCAGGCCTACGCCGACATCACGGGATACGACCGGACCACGCTCGTCGGCAGCCACTGGGAACTGCTCTACCCCGACGCTCACGTCGACCGGGTGTACGACGAGATCCTGCCGACCGTGCCCGAGGAGGGTCGATGGAGCGGGCAGACGGTGTACGAACGGGCGGACGGCGAGCGCATCCTGACGAACCACGCGCTCGCGTACACCGACGACGGCACGATCATCTGTCTGGTGCAGGACCTCTCCAACGATCAACGCGAGATCCAGGCGCTCCGCCGGGACCGACAGCGACTGGCCCTCCTCGTCGACACGGTCGAGGAGTACGCCGCCGTTACGCTCGACGACAGTGGCTGTGTCACGGGGTGGAACGACGGCGCCGAGGCGTTGTTCGGCTACGCGGAAGGCGAGATTCTCGGGGATCACGTGTCGACATTTTACACCGAGACCGACCGCGAGGATGGGCGACCGGCGACCCTGCTTCGAGAAGCCAGAGAAGCGGGCGAGATCGAGGACGACGGGACGTATGTCCGCAAAGACGGGAGTCGAGTTCGCGCCCACACGACCCTCACGGCCGTCGACGACCACCACGGCTTCGCGGGGATCATCCGTGATCGCGCGGCGAGCGCGGAGGAGTCGGACCACCCCATCGACGACCCCGTCCTCGAGGACGCCCTCGACGCCCTCGGGGATGTGTTCTACGTCCTCAACCCCGACGGGACCGTCGTCTACGTGAACGAGCCGACAGTGACGGGGTTCTCGGAGGAGGAGGAGATCAAATGGAAGAAACCCCACGAACTGTTCGATCCGGCCGATCACGAGGCGGTCGAGGAAGGGATTCGGCAGACGCTCGACACCGGGTCCGACGAGCGCGAACTCCGCCTCCGCACCGAGGACGGAACGCGCCGAACGTACGAGTTCTGTAGCTGGGCGCTGACCGACGCGAACGGCGAGCCGTACCGAATCGTCGGCATCGGGCGTGACGTCTCCGACCGGAAGGACCGCGAGCGGGCGCTGAACGAACTCCACCGAACGACGCGGGAACTGATGCGGGCCGACTCGGTCGGGGAGATCGCGACGCTGACCGTCGAGGCCCTCGCCGATATTCTGACGCTCACCCACGCAGCCGTTCACCGGTACGACCCACGGGAGGAGACACTCGTCCCGGTCGCGTGGACCAGTGAGATCGAGGACGTGATCGGCGAACCACCCGCACTGGGTCCCGGGAGCCTCGCCTGGGAAACGTTCCAGAACGACGACGGCCGGCGGTACGACGACCTCCACGCCGTCGACGGACTCCACAACGAGTCGACATCGATTCGGAGTGAGTGTATCGTCCCGCTCGGAGAACACGGCGTCATCCTCGTCGCCTCGACCGAACCGGAAGCGTTCGACGAGAACGACTACCGCCTCGTCCAGTTGCTCTGTGAGAACGTCACCGCCGCCATCGAACGCGTCGCTCACGAGACGATGTTGCGCCAGCGTGAAGCCGAACTCGAACGCGAGAACGAACGGCTCGACGAATTCGCCAGTCTCGTCAGCCACGACCTCCGGAATCCGCTCAACGTCGCGAGCGGCCACCTCGAACTCGCACACGAGACGTGTGACAGTCCCCACATCGACAGCGCCGCGCAGGCGCTCGGGCGGATGGAGACGCTCATCGACGATGTCCTCGCCCTCGCCCGTGAGGGGCAAGCCGTCGACGAGACCGAACCGGTCGCGCTATCGAGAGTCGTCGAGCGATGCTGGGCCAACGTCGAGACGGCCGGTGCCGACTATCGCCTCGTCGACGACCTGACGATCATGGCCGACGAGAGCCGCCTCGCGCAGGTGTTCGAGAACCTGTTTCGGAATTCGGTCGAGCACGGCTCGACCGCCCCCCGCTCGAACACTCGCGGGGATAGCGTGGAGCATGGCTCCACGGACAGCGAGGGACACGGTCCCTCGGGCAGTCGGCCTCCGGCCGACGACAGCCGGACGCAGTCCGGCGATTCGGTCGAGCACGGCCCCAGAGCCGACACCGACACCGACACCCTCACCGTCACGGTCGGGACGCTCAGCGGACCGGACGGCGAACCGCGTGGGTTCTACGTCGAGGACGACGGTACTGGCATCGCGCCCGCGGAGCGCGAGCGGGTGTTCGAGGCGGGGTACTCGACGGGGGACAGCGGGACGGGATTCGGCCTCCGCATCGTCAAAGACATCGTCGAGGCTCACGGCTGGGACATCGAGTGTTCCGCCGGCGAGACGGGGGGTGCCCGCTTCGAGATCACCGGCGTCGAGGTGGCGTAGCTCATACGGATCGTTGTAACTGTTTGCCGGTGGTTCGCCGACCTGTCCTGGCGAACCACCGGTGATGACTTACAACGGTCCGTATCAGAACTCGTCGAGACGCCGCTGCTCCGGCGGGAGACGCGGCGTGATATCGGGCTCCTCGTCCCCCCCGAGGAGGCGCGGGAGCGCCGTGTGCGCGAACGTGATACCGAGCGCGAGGACGATAGGGGCAAAGAACAGGCCGTAGAACCCGAAGACGACCGGGCCGAAGATGTACGCGAGCATCAACAGGCCGACGTGGGTCCGCTCGCCGCTGAGGTACGGGCGGAGGATGATGTCGGGGATCGTGTCGACGACGATCACGACCACGAACAGGAAGGCGACGAGGTAGCCGATCAGCGAGTACTCGGAGTTGACGACCATCGGCGTCGCCATCGTGCCGGCGAGGGGAACGTAGACGATTTTCATCCCGACGACCGGGATGAGGCTCGCGACGCCGGTGAGGACGCCCGCGAGCGTTGGATACGGCACTTCGACCGCGGCGGGCGCGAGGGCGTTGTACCCCTTGAACGAGCCGACGGCGATGAGCGCGATGGCGATGACGTTCAGGAGGTTGCCAAAGAGGATGGCCTCGAGTTCCCGGTCGGCTGCCACCAGATACTCGCGGACGATGGCGTCGTCGTCGAACTGGAGGAGCCAGTCGTGGAACCGGTGGCCGTCGATCAGGAGGTAGTAGGTGACGACGACGACGATGAAGAGATTGAGGAAAAAGCCGGTGATGGCGCTCGTCAGGACGGCGGCGTTCTCGACGAGGAAGTCGATGATCGCGTCGAACTGGCCCGCGCGATACGCCTCGATCACCCCCTCGAAGGAGAGCTGGGGGAGGTCGTCGATCCCTTCGAGCCACGGGACGTTCGTGGCCGCGGTTTCGAGGACGGGATACGTCGCCAGGAAGTTCCGCGTCTCGGTGACGAGCAACACGAGCGTGTAGCTGAGCAGGAGGAGTAAGGGGACGGCGAGGAGGAGAAGTACTGTCATCGCGCGCACCCGTTTCGGGACCCGAAGCCGTCCGAGCGCCTTGTAGAAGCGGCGCGTCGAGTAGTAGAGGAAGATGGCGACGGTGAGGGCGGCGATGAAACGGTACGCGATGAAGGCGGTGACCAGGGCCACGACGAGGCCGAACAGGGCGACCACTGCGCGTCGTTCGTCCATTGCAGTCGGGTGTGGACGTGGCTCTGTGAAAGTCCTTGCCGTAGCGACAGGAGCCCCGGGACGGCGACGCCGACTGTCTCGTCCGGACGCGCGAGTGCACGACCGGTCACGAACGGGTTCGGTCGCCGTTCGAACGGAGACATCGCCGCGCCTTCCGCCGATTCGGAAATTAAATTATCTATAATTATATGTATTTTTGTCGGACTAATTTGCGATTAATTATGGCGGCGGCGGCCGAACCATGGTTAGTCTCACGGATGCGCGACGGGGGGGCGCGCAGGGGAAGTGGTTCGACTCCACTGGTGGGGCTTCCTCCAACAGGAGGAAGGGGGACTATGCCCGACGAACTCGAGCTTTCACGCCGAAAGATACTCGCGGCAGTGGGATCGATCGGCGCTGCCTCGGCTGGGGCAGGGCTGGGGACGAGCGCCTTCTTCAGCGACCAAGAGACGTTCGAGAACAACCGACTGGTCGCGGGCGAACTGGACCTCAGAGTGGGGTACGAGACACACTACTCCGACTGGAGCGCCGACGAGAACGACGGCCTCGCTGGCGACGTGTCGATGGACGGCCTCGACGGCGGGACGCTCAACGACGCCGCAGTCGGCCTGCCTACACAGGAGTCGGTCGAGGGGTCGCCGCTGATCGCCGTCGCGGACGGTGCCGACGCCGATCAGTTCCTCGACAACACGCGGACCGAGTCGTTCCCGACCGGTTTCGAATCGATCGACACCGGGACCGAAATCGCCTGCGACGACGACGGCGACGGCCTGCTGGCGGCCTCGGGGGACCGTCCCGTAATCCAGCTATCGGACGTGAAACCCGGTGACTTCGGCGAGGTGACGATCACGTTCGCCCCTTGTGACAACCCCGGATTCGTGTGGGCGAACGGCCGCCTCGTCGACGCCGAGGAGAATGGACTCACCGAACCGGAGGCCGACGACCCTGACGAGGGCGCGGGCGTCGAACTGCTGGACGCGGTCAGGGCCGCACTCTGGGTCGACGACGGCGACAACTGGCAGGACGCCGACGGCGCGGCGACGGAGCGAATCGTTCTCAGCGGGACGCTCCGCGAGGTGCTCGACGTACTCACGCCCGCCGCCGAGTTCGGCAACGTCGAAGCAGCCCAGGATGGACTGTTGCTTCCGGGCGACATTCCGGCCGAGGAGGGCGGCGGCCAGGGTGGAAACTGCTTCTCCGCGGCCACCGCCCACAACGTGGTGTTCGCGTGGTGGCTCCCGGTCGACCACGCCAACGAGATTCAGACCGACGCCGTGACGTTCGACCTCGGTCTCTACACCGAGCAGTGCCGGCACAACCGGGCCCTTCCGGCGAGACGGGCGTTCGAAATCGGCGAGGGTGTCGACACCGAAAGTGGCGAGCGATTCGGCCTGCTCGACGAGGTGGGGTTCCCGGAACTCATGGTGACCGAGGTGGACGTCTCGGCCGATCCGATCGAGTTCACGCTGGACGTGCCTCAGTCCCTCGACAAGGACGCAGGGGACCGGTGGGAACTCCGCTTCGACGCCGACGACGACGGCACCGTCGACTTCCGTGTCGTCTTCGACGACTTCTACTACCAGGAGTGGGACGACGAGGCGGGCCAGTGGGGCCCCCAACAGCCGGTGCCAGCGGACATCGAAACCGGCGTCGTCGACGGTATCTTCGTGGTCCGGGTGCCGCGTGACCGCCTGTCGGACCCCTTCTCGTTCGCCGGCCGGGTCTGCTACGGCGAGGCATCGCCCGCCGGCGGCGACCTCTGTGTCGCCTTCACACCGGAGTTCGATCCGACCGACGGCGACGGCGGCACCGCCGACGACTTCCAGTCCATCGCCCTCGGTCCGGCGAAGGTCGAGGGAGCGTGTTGTCTCTCCGGCGACAACGTGTCGGCGTTCCGTCGGTATACGTGTCGGATAGTCGAAGGAACTGACCAAAACGGAAACAAAGGCGACGCCAGATCCGAGGCGATCGCCAAGTGCAAGCAAATCTGTGCGGGGATCGACGGTGCAGGCGAGGGAGACTGCGAGTTCCACGAAGACCAGCCGTGCCATCCCGGAGGCACCGCACCCTCCGTGGAGAACTTCGACCCGAGTGAGGTCGGTGACTGCACCGACTGCTGTGCCACGGTCGATTTCGACGTGGACTCCCCGGTGCCGATCTATCAGGTCGCCATCGAGGCACGACCCTGCGGGGGGCTTGGGAGGGATATCGCCTCGTACGACGCGACCGGCGCCGACGACCAGACTGATTTCAGTCTCTCCGATATCACGGAGCAGGGCGATCCCTGCGTCGAGAAGTGCCAAGACATCCGGATCAAACTGGTCCCGCAGGACCAGTCCGCCGACGAACCGCGGGGTGCTGGCTGTCCCAACCCGTCGTCGGTGATCGTGACGAAGTCGTTCTTCCCGGACGACTGTGGAGCGTGCTGTCTCGCCATCAAACAGAACGGAGTGACCCCCGACTGCGTGCTGACCGTCAGCAAGGACTGTTGTGAACGGTTCGGCGAGCCGAACAACGTCAACGCCGTGTGGACCTCGTCGGGGACGGACTGTTCCGACAGTAACAACAACGGCATCCCCGACGCGTGTGAGAAACAGGACGACGAGGGCGAGGCGAAGTGACGGCGCCGTCGGGACCGGCGGGCGGTCCTCGCCGTCCGTGCGACGCGTCCGTCGTCGTCGAAAACGTCCGGGTGCGAGAATCGAACCACGGTCGGACGTGCTCGCTTCGCTGCGCGCGACCTCCCCGATTCGATTCTCGGGAGACGTTCGTCTGCTCACCTGCGTTCGCAGACAGAAAGTCCGGGTGCGAGAATCGAACCACGGTCGGACGTGCTCGCTTCGCTGCGCGCGACCTCCCCGATTCGATTCTCGGGAGACGTTCGTCTGCTCACCTGCGTTCGCAGACAGAAAGTCCGGGTGCGAGAATCGAACCCGCGTCTCAGCCTCCACAAGGCTGAAGGATAACCACTACCCCAACCCGGACACGAGTCTGGATACTGTGCTGTGAGTGAAGTAGGTTACGACTCGCAGTCGGCGTGCGTCCCCGGCACACGGCGAAAGTCGGGAGCCTTTAGTCTCGCCGTCACGTACTTCGCTCCAGTGGCCATCACCGACAAAATCTATCTGAAGAACCACCGCCAGATCGTCTCCCAGCTAGATACGTCCATCCCCAAAGGGGCGTTCAAGGGCGCGACGATGGAGGTGCTCTACAGCGGCGACGGCCTCACCAAACTCGACGACGCCACCCGTGATCGACTGCTCGATTTCGCCACCGACTTCCTCGACTGCGAGGATCCCGACGACCTCTACACCGGCTACCCCGAACGCCAGTTCATCCGCTACCTCCTCGAACTCCGGGCACAGGGACTCGGACCGGACGCCATCGTCGACGTGATGACCGACGACTACATGCTGTACGCCTACCCCGGCGACGTGCTCTCTTTCCTCGATCAAGCGGTGCGGCGACTGGAAGCGGTCGAATCGCTCGCCGCCGTCGAAGGCGATCAGGAGATGGAGCGTCGGGCCGCCGAGACACGGCGGGCGCTGTCGAAGGGCTAGACGGGTTGCCACGGCGTTCCGCCGCCCCGTATCAGCCCAGCTGGTAGGGTTCGTCGCGCTCGTCGCCGTCCAGGTCTTCGAGGTGGATGACGTCTTCCTCTTCCTCTAGCTGTTCCCGCAGGTGGTTGACGTAGCGTTTGTGCTCGTCGAGTTGCTCGCGCAGGTGTTCGGCCTCGAGTTCGAGGCGTTCGTGCTCGCGGACGAAGCTCTTGGGCACTTCGACCGTCGGCGGGAAACTGGGTTCGTCGTCCGAGCGACTGGCGAGTTCGTGCTCGGGGACGACTTCGACCTGGCCGTCGTGGGCAACGAGCATGTCGACGTAGTCGCGAAACACCGCGGAGAGCGACAGGTCGCGCTCCTCGGCGATTTCGCGCAGGGTCTCGAACGCGTCCTCGTTGACGCGGAACGAGACGGTTTTGTTCTTGTTGCCCATGGTCTCCTCGACATCGGGCCCCGGTTCACTTAACAGTTCGTCAGACGGGAGGGGGAGCTAGTGCTCGGCCGGCGCGTCGAGGTCAGTCTCGGCGTCGGACTCCAGTTCGTCCGTCTCGTCTAACCCTTCGAGCGCCGCGAGCGCCATCGCCCGGTAGTCGTCGACGGCGAGGTCGTACTCCTCGCGGGCCATCCGCGCGTACTCGTTGCTCTCGTCCTCGAACGTGGCGACGCGTTCGAGCGTCCGCTGGGCCGCCTCGACCACCCAGCGATCCCGGGTCGTGGAGTCGACGGCGGTGATGGATTCGGGGCGGACGGAGACGTTGACACTCCCGTCGTCGGTCTCGTAGGTCCGGGGCTTCCCAACGACGGCGACGTACGCCGGAGGTTCGAGTTCCCGGAGCGTCGAGGCCGCGTCGGGCTGGTACTGCCCGGCGTAGACGAAGAAGGTCCCCGTCGGGTCGACGATGCGACCCCGCCAGTACTCGTCGTCCTCGCCCACGTCCTCCTTCTCGGTCAGGGTGCCGACGAGGAACACGCGGTTGGCGCGTTCGCCCGTCGGGAGGAGGAGGTAAACCGGGGCGCGTTCGTCGTCCGACTCCTTGAACGTGTGACTCGCGTCGTTGAACTCGCGGGCGAAGACGCGGCGCGCGACTTCGCGGGTGGGTGCCTGGCTCATGTTAGATCGACCTCGCTTCGATGAGGGCCGCTTCGGCATCGACCGGATCGTCCAGTCGTTCGAACTCGTCGACCAGCACGTACCGGCCGAACTGCGGGCCGCTCACCCGGTAGTACCGGCCGAGCGTCCCCGTACGCATCTCGTCGGCGACGACGGTCGTGTCGAGCGCGTCCATCGCCATGTCCTTCGCCTCCTCCAAGGTCGTCCCGGTGAGTTCCTCGGTCGACTCGCGGTCGAAGATCACCTCGTGGACCGCCTCGCCGTCGTCGAGAACGCCCTTGATCCGCAGGTCGAATTCGCCGTCGACGTCGCCGTGTTCGGAACACCGGCCGTTCTGGAGGACGCGCGTGCAGTCCTCCTCGGGACAGCGCTTGATGAGGCCGCTGCCGCTCTGGATGTCCACCAGCGCGCCCTCGACGGTCTCGGCGTCGTCGCCGACTTCGATCTCCTCGTCGACTTCGGTGATGGTCGTCGTCCGGTTGAGCTTCACCGAGAAGTTGCCCTGGTACTCGTCGGTGACGAGGTTCTCCAGCCGGTAGACCGCGCCCTCCTCGAGTTCGGGGAGCTCCGAGGTTTCGAACGCGACGAACTTGGTCGTCCCCGTCTCGTCGCCGAGCAGGCCGACCTGCGCGACGGAGTCGCTCCGGGGCTCCCAGAGTTCGACGACCTTGGCGGTCACGTCGAGCCACTGTTCGTCCTGGTCGATTTCGGCGAGGCCGACCGAGGCGTTGCCGCCGCCACCGAGCGCCTCGCGCTCCAGATCTGCCTCGTCGAGGTAGCTGTTCACGACGCTCCGGCGCGCCTCGTCCACCGGCACCCGGTACTCGTTGACGAGGTTGTCCAGTCGCTCCTCGACCTCGTCGACGGTCAGGTCCAGATGGTCCGAGAACTGCGCTACGATATCCTCCGCGTGGGTATGCAAATCGGTCATGGTCTCACTCGCCTCCGTGTTGTTCTCGTGGGGAGGCACACGCTGGTTGGTGCGCGACAGTATAAAAACTTCCGCGAGCGGAGTGAAAGTGGAATCGAGTGGCGTGAGTGGGAGGCATTCGACGCGGGGATGCCGACGAACCTTTGCCCCCGCCGGCGCAAGGGAGGATATGGACGACCGGCTGGAACGGTTCGTACGGACCACCTTCCGCTCGGCCGGCCGCCGCTACGCCGAGGCGCGGAAGGCCTACCGCGAGGGGCGGGACACCGTGGACCTGCCCCGCGACGACGAGGGGCGCGTCCGCATCGTCTGTCGACGGGAAGCCGAACGCCGCGCCGTCGAACTCGACGCGGAGAATCGACCGGCGTGTTACGAGGCCGGCCATCCCGACTGCGAGGGGTGTCTGGAAGACGTGCGCGAGGGCATCGTGGAGACGTGGTGAGTGCCGTGCCGGACACCGACCGACCGCTCGTTGCGACGGTGCTAGCGGGCGGAATCGGCTCCCGGCTCTACCCCGCGAGTCGGAGCCATCGCCCGAAACAGTTGCTCTCGCTCGCAGGCGAGGACACCCTCCTCGAACGCACCGTGGACCGCGTCGCCTTCGCGGACGCGGTGGTCGTCGTGACCCGCCCCGCGTTCGTCGACGCCGTCCGGGAGACGGTGCCCGAGGCGTCCGTCCTCGTCGAACCGGCGGGCAAGGACACCGGCCCCGCCCTCGCCTACGCGACCCACCGGATCGAGGAGCGCTTCGACGACCCCGTCGTCCTCGCGCTCCCGAGCGACCACTACGTCGACGGGGACTTCGAGCCGACCGCCCGAAGGGGGGCACGCGTCGCCGCCGAAACGGACGCACTCGTCACGTTCGGCGTCGAACCGGATCGGCCGGAGACGGGCTACGGCTACATCGAACCCGGGTCGGACCACGGCGACTACGCCGAGGTAGCCGCGTTCCACGAGAAACCGGACGCCGAGACGGCGGAGTCGTACGTGGCGCGGGGCTACTACTGGAACGCCGGCATCTTCACGTGGACGCCCCGGGCGTTCCGGGAAGCAGCAGAAGGGACGCCGCTCGGACCGCTACTCGACGCGCTCGATGCTGGCGACGCCGACGGAGGATTCGACGCGGTCGATCCGGTGAGCGTCGACTACGCCGTACTAGAACGCGCCACCGACGTGGTGACCGTCCCCCTCGACGTGGCGTGGGACGACCTGGGCTCGTGGGACGCGCTCCAGCGACTCCTGCCGGCGGACGAGGACGGGACGGTCGTCGCGGGCGACGCCGAGGTGGTGAGTGTGGACGCCGAGAACAACGTGGTCGCGAGCGACGACGTACACGTGTCGCTGGTCGGGGTCGAGGGGCTAGCCGTCGTCGCGTACGACGACCGGGTGCTCGTGGTGCCGACCGAGGAGGCACAACGCGTGCGCGACTTGGTGGCGACACTGAAAGAGCGAGGCGAGTTCTGACTACGTCGATTTCGACGCGGACTGTCTGACGCGGACGGTGCCGTCGGTGGTGACGCCGACCAGCAGCGGTGCCTGAATCTCGCGGCCCTGGACCGCCTCGCCAGCCTCGTCACTGACGAGTTTCATCAGGTCCGGCGCCGTGTGGTTCACCTTGACGCCGGCGGCGTCGCAGGCATCGTAGACGAGTTTCGGCACGTTGTAGAGGTCGGTCTCCTCGTCGACTTCGACCCGGACTGGCGCCGTCAGCGCCTCCGCGAAGGCGACGGTCTCGCGGGCTTTCGCCACGTTGTCCCGCGCGCTCGATTCGATACTCGAGACGTTCGCCCGCGACGTACCGAGGAGGTCGGCGATGGTGGACTGCCGTACGTTCCGCTCGCGGAGGGCGAGCACTTCGGCCTGTCGACGCGTCAGGACGCTCTTTTCGGGGTCGAAACCGGCGCGTTCGAGCAGTGCGTCCGCGTCCGGATCGTCTTCCATACTCCGGGGATACGCCTTCGCCACCTAAAAACTATGTAGCGTTCACCGCGCCGAGAGCCGGCACGAGAAAAAACGGTTCAGGTCCGACTGTCCACCGTCGACGCCGCCGGAACGGCGTCGACTACCCGCCCCAGAAGTTGTCTCGGCTGCCTAGCTGTTCGGGCCGTCCCGAGTCTCGGGTGCCCGACTCACTGCCCGTGTCGTCGTCCGCCGCCGACTCGTCGTCTTCCTCCTCCTCGTCCTCCATCGGCAGGCGTTCGACTTCCTCCGCGGTGGCGTGGTTCGCCTTCACGCGGTCGATACGGACGCGCGCCCGGGCCGGTGGGAGCGTCCCGTCGACGAGGACGATGAAGCCGTCTTCGGTGCGGCCGACGCCCGACCCGCTCTCGTGGATGTCGGTCACCTCGACGACGAGCTCCTCGCCGGGTTTCACCGGCTGCTGTTTCAGGTCGGAGATGGGCATGTCGTAGTGGTTACACCACTCGGCACCCCCGCGATCGCCGTAGTGCTGACACCCCATCCCCTGAATGCGTTCCGAGAAACTGGGGCAGTCGTCGGCGAGTGGACAGTTCGCCATGTCTTCGTCTACTCCACGACCCGTCTAAACGCTTGCGTTGTACCGACCTCCCGCGCCGACACTCGCAAGCGTTATGGCTGTCGACCGGAAATCGGGGCGTATGGCTAGCTTCGAGGAAGCGGAAAAGCGGATGCTCGACAAACAGATCTGTATGCGGTGTAACGCGCGTAACGCGGCCCGCGCCAAGCGCTGCCGCAAGTGCGGCTACAAGAAGCTCCGCCCCAAGGCGAAAGAGCGCCGTAGCGCCTAATATTTCGGCTCACGCCGTTCGGCCCGCGAGAGCGCCCGCTCGATCACTTCTCGGACGCTCTCGCCGTTCGCGTGGAACGGATCACCGTGCCCGGCGTACATCGCTGCCACCGAGTCCGGCAGTCGAGCCAGTAGTGTCTCCAGACTCTCGATCAGCCGCTCCCGGGACTGCCCGGGCATGTCGGTCCGGCCGAAGCTCCCGTCGTCGAAGGCGCCGTCGTTGTAGACGACCACGTCACCGCTGAAGAGGGTACGGTCGCTCACGAGGGAGACGTGGTCGTCGGCGTGGCCCGGCGTGTACACCACGTCGAACGACTCGTCGCCCATGGCCACGGTGTCGCCGTCCGACAGGACGTGGGTTCGCCGCGGGTGGTCGACGTAGGCGTAGCAGTCGGCGTCGAACGTATCGAGGACGGCGTCGAGTTCGCCGACGTGGTCCTGATGCTGGTGGGTGAGCACCACCCGATCCAACCGGTCGACGTGATCGGCGACCACGTCCTCGACGCCCGGCATGGTTCCGGCGTCGACCAGCGTCGGGTGCTCACCCGTGACCAGATAGGCGTTACACGTGAACTCCTCCGCGTCCGCGGTGACGTTGATCACGTCCATGGTGGGGCGTCGCTCCCCGACGACAAAAACCGGGGTGGTGATACGGGCTGTTGTCCGTCAGTTCCGACCGTCGCCGGCCACGGGTAGCGACGACGGCCGGGAACCGGGTACAACACGCCGCAGAATCGGCCGCCGATTCTCGGTCACGTCCGGCAAATGTTTTTTGGTTGTGGGTCGGCTATCACGACATGTATGGGCTTCGGGAGCTACGACGAATCCGAACAGGAGAACCAGGAGTTAGACGCCGACCTCGACGACAACGAGGGGGTCGAAACGTCTCAGAACGACCACCGCGGATCAGTCGAGTTCGAAATCGGCGCGTCGAACGACGAACTACTGGATCGGCTCCAGGATATCAAAGACGAGTAGTCGTGACTGCTCGCCGTGTGCGACCGCCTGCCTGCGTGCGGTCGCCTCGGTGGTGACTCGCGATGAAACCGGGCACACGCGCACTCGGCGTTGCCGAGTCGTTCGCCGACGGCGACGACCGAAGCGTCCTCTGTGGGGCGGTCCTCCGGGCCGACCGGACCGCCGACGGGTTCGCCTTCGAGTCGTGCGCCGTGGGCGGCACCGACGCCACCGCCGCCATCGAGACCCTGTTTTTCGACTTGGATCGCGAGGACGTGCAGTATCTGCTACTCGCTGGCATCGCTCCCGCGTGGTTCAACGTCGTCGACCTGCACGACCTGACGGCGGCGGTCGACCGCCCCGTCCTCTCCGTCTCCTTCGAATCGAGCCCCGGCCTCGAATCCGCACTCCGGGACCAGTTTTCGGGTGACGCGCTCGACGAGCGCCTGCGAACGTACCGCGCCCAGCCACCCCGCCGCCGCCTCGCCGTCGACGGCGACGACGTGTGGGTGCGGGCGGTCGGCGTCGACGCCGACCAAGCCGAACGGATCGTCCGAGCGTACACACCCGAGGGTGGCCGACCCGAACCGCTCCGGGTGGCGCGACTGGCGGCCCGTGCGGCGCGGCGCTTCCGGGCTGGCGGGGCGGACGGAGACGTTTAAGCCTCCGGCTCCCGCCCTTCCCCCATGGTCGAAACCGACGGGCCGGACGTGTGTGCCTGCGAGCGCTGCCCGGCGCTCGTGGAGTCACGGAGTCGTATCGTCAACGGCGTCGGCCCCGACGACGCCGCTCTCCTGTTCGTCGGCGAGGCGCCCGGTGCCCAGGAGGACGAGGAGGGCGAACCGTTCGTGGGACGGTCGGGGTCGGTGCTGGACGATGCCTTGCGGGACGCTGGCCTCGCCCGCGCGGACGTTCGCATCACCAACTGCGTGCGGTGTCGGCCGCCGGAGAACCGCGACCCGCACGCCGACGAACTCGACAACTGTGCCGAGTTTCTGGAGGCCGAAATCGCCCACGTCGATCCGGATCTGATCGTCACACTCGGAAAGGTGCCGGGCGAACGCCTGCTGGATCGGTCGGTGGCGGTCACGAAGGAAGCCGGATCGGTCGTCGACGCCCGCCTCGGCGGCGAGTCGCGGCGCGTTCTGATCTGTGTCCACCCGGCGGCGACGCTGTACGACCGGAGTCAGCGCGATGGGTTCGAGGACGCGATAGCGAAGGCGGCCGATCTGGGAGGCGCCTCGGCGGACGGCGGCGGACAGTCGCGACTCGGCGACTATTGACTGCAACGGAAAACCACTTGCACCCCGCCGTCCGACTACACGTATGAGCCTGTCCCAACCGCCATCGGAGGCGCTGGCGGACGTGGTCATCGTCGATTACGGCCTCGGTAACCTCCGATCGGCCACGCGCGGCCTCGAACGCGCCGGCGCGAGCGTGACGATCACGGACGACCCGGCCGACTTCGCCGCCGCCGACGGCATCGTCCTCCCGGGCGTCGGCGCGTTCCGCGAAGGGATGGAGAACGCCGGCCCGTACCGCGAGGCCCTCGCGGAGGCAGTCGACCGCGGTCAGCCAGTTTTCGGCATCTGTCTCGGAATGCAGATGCTCCTCACGTCGAGCGAGGAGGCCGACCACGCTGGCGAGGGCGAAGTCGTCGGCCTCGATTTCGTCCCCGGCCGGAACGTCCGCTTCGACGAGGGGCAGAAAGTGCCGCACATGGGCTGGAACCAGTTGGCCGTCGAGCGGGAACACCCGCTCGTCTCGGGCGTCGACCCGGCGGCGGCACCGGAGCGCGAGGACGGGAGCGGTGGCTCCGTCGACGGCGAGTACGCCTACTTCGTTCACTCCTACTACGCCGTCCCCGACGACGACGAGGCGGTCGTCGCCACGGCCGACCACGGCCGCACTTTCCCCGCCGTTATCGCGAGTGAGGATGGCCTCGTGTTCGGCACGCAGTTCCACCCCGAGAAGAGCGGCGAGACGGGACTGACGATCCTCCGCAACTTCGTCGACATCTGTTATACGAACTGATAACCGGGGGCGTACGTTTATACTCCCCTCCATCTCACGCCCAACGTGAACAACCGGGCCACGGTCGACGCCGGACCGGGATACCGTGCCCTCTTCGAACACGTCTCGGACGGATTGCTCGTGTTCGATCCGGAAACGGGCACCGTCCGGGACGCCAACGATCGGTTCGCGTCGATGAGCGGCTTCGACCACGGCACCCTCGTCGGACGGCACGTCGGCAACCTGCTGAGCGACGGGTGGCAGCCGGACGCGGCGATGCGGGAACTGGTTGCGACCGCCCGCGACGACGGCGCGACCGTCGAGTGGCGACTCCGACGGCGGGACGGGGAGCCGTTCTGGGTGGAACTCTCCGCGTCGCTGGCCGAACTCGGCGACGAGGAGTGCGTGCTGACGACCGTCCGTGACGTGACCGAGCGCAAGCGCCGCCGGGACGAACTCGGCCGGTTCGAGGAACTGGTCGAACACGTCCCGACGGGTATCTTCCGGGCGAAACGGGACGGCACGTTCGTCGAGGCCAACCCGACCATGGTCGACCTGTTCGACGCCGACGCGAAGGTCGACCTGCTGTCGACGCCCGTGGAGGAGATCTACGACGACGCGGACGACTTCCGGGCGTTTTTCGACGCGCTGGCCGAACGGGACATGGTGACCGAGAAGATCCGCCTTCGGACGCTGACCGGCGACACGTTCTGGGGGCTGATCACCGTCTGTCGCTTCGAGGGGACCGATGGCGAGACGTATCTCGACGGCGCGATCAAGGACGTGACCGAGACGCGGGAGTACCAGCAGGTGCTGGAAGAACAGAACGAGCGGCTGGAACTCCTCAACCGGATCGTGAGACACGACATCCGCAACGATATGCAGCTCGTACAGGGGATGACCGACCTGCTGGACGACCTCTCGGACGACGCGGAGCAACCGCACTTGGAGACGATCAAGACGCGAGTCGAACACGTCGTCGAACTCACCGATCTGATGGACGAGTTGATGGACGCGCTGGTCTCGGAGGCGGACGACGACCTCGAACCGACGAACCTGTCGTTCGTCCTCGACCGCGAGGTTCGGGAGGCGTCGTCCAGTTACCCGGACGCGACGATCCGAACCCGAGGGAACGTCCCGCTGGTCGAGGTGACGGCGAACGACATGCTCCGGTCGGTGTTCCGGAACCTGCTGAACAACGCCATCCAGCACCACGACCGGGACGAACCCACCGTCGAGGTGTCCGCCGAGGTCGAGGACGGCTGGGTGCTGGTTCAGGTGGCCGACGACGGGCCGGGCATCGACCCCGGCCGGCGGGAGACGGTGTTCGGCAAGGGGAAGAAAGGCATCGACAGCGAGGGGACTGGCCTCGGCCTCTATCTGGTGTACACGCTCGTCGACCACTACGGCGGGGCCGTCTGGATCAACGACAACGAGCCACGGGGGAGCGTGTTCAACGTCCGCCTCCGACTCGCGTGAGACCGGCGACCGTCCGCCGGTAACCCGACGCGCTTTTGCCCCTCTCCGCGCAACCGGGTGGCATGGAAGCCATCACGCTCGGCCCGGCAGGGACGTACTCCCACCGCGCCGCGCGGTCGGTTGCCGACGAGGTGACCTTCAGCGAGTCCGTGACCACTATCGTCGAGGCGGTCGCGAACGGCGAGTATCGCCGTGGTGTCGTCCCCATCGAGAACAGCATCGAGGGGAGTGTGACGGAGACGCTCGACGCCCTCGCGAACTACGACGTGGGCGTCGTCGAGGAGGTCGTCACCCCGATCCGCCACGCACTGATCGCCCAGTCCGAGGAGTTCGACGTGGTCGCGAGCCACTCGCAGGCGCTCGCCCAGTGTCGCTCCTTCCTCGAAGCCGAATATCCGGACGTGACGCTGGAAGCCGTCGCGAGCACGGCCCGTGGCGTCGAACACGCCCGCGAAGACCCGTCCGTCGCCGCCATCGCCCACCCGGACAACGCGGGCGACGACCTCCGGGTGCTCGCGGAGGACATTCAGGACCGCGACTCCAACGCCACCCGATTCTTCGCCATCTCGCCCGCCGATGAACGCTCCGACGCCGGCGGGAAGTCGACGATCATCGTCAACCCGAACGCGAACTACCCCGGCCTCCTCTTGGAACTGCTGGAGGCGTTCGCGGACCGCGACATCAACCTCTCGCGCGTGGAATCCCGGCCGACCGGCGACCGCCTCGGTGACTATCTCTTCCACATCGACTTCGAGGCGGGACTCTACGAGCGCCCCGCCCGCGAGGCCGTCGAGGAGGTAGAGGCGATTGCCGCCGACGGCTGGGTGCGTCGCCTCGGGTCCTACGACACACGTCACGTCGTCTGAATCGCCGAATACTGGTTGCTCGGTTCCGCTACCGTGCAAATAGCTAACTCAGATCCAGCGCTATTTATCTCCTCAGCGAGCCTCTATGGAAGTGGCGATTACCAATGCAACCGAACAACTACTTCAGTGACTTCGACGACCTCTTCGACCGCATGACTCAGGACCGATGGGGTGTCCTCGGGCGATACAACCGGCCCGGCTACGAGTCCGGCGAGGCCGACTTCGCGGTCGACATCGCGCACCACGACGACGAGATCGTCGTGACGGCCGACGTACCCGGCTTCGAGAAGGAGGACTTCGACATCTCCGTCGACGGCGACCTCCTGACGATCCGCGCCGAGTCCGACGTGGAGTCGAGCGTCGACGAGGACGCGTACGTCCGCCGCGAGCGCCGCCACCACACGATGCGCCGCACGATCCGTCTCCCCGCCGACGTCGACGGTGAAGGCGCAAACGCGATCTACCGCAACGGCGTGCTGACGGTGTCGATCCCCGTCGAAGCCGACGTGGACGTGCGCCACATCGACGTCGAGTAAGCGACTGCGCCACGATCTGTCGCGTTGCTGTATTTTCCCTCCCGTTCCGGTTCCGCTACTCCTCCGCAATCGGTAGTTCGACGACCACCACGGTTCCCCGTGGCTCGTTGTCCTCGATCCACACCTCGCCCCCGTAGTGGTCGATCAGCGACTGGACGAGATAGAGGCCGAGACCAGTCCCTTCGCTCTCGATGCCTTTCTCCCCCTTGCCGAACACCGTCTCCTGCCGATCGGCGACGATTCCCGGACCGTTGTCGGCGACGCGAACGATGGCCGTGTGGTCACCACGCGTGATGTCGGCGGTGACCTCCACCTCCGGTTCGTCCCGGTCGCTGTGCTGGATGGCGTTGTTCAGCAGGTTCCGGAACACCGACGCCAGTAGATCGTTCGCCTGCACGTTCACGTCCGGAACGTCGCCCTCGAGCGAGATGGTGGCGTGACCGAACGCCTCCTGTCGGCGGTCGATCTCTGCCTGCAGCGTGTCGGCCAGTGAAACCGACTCCAGCGGGAGTTCCGTCTCGCCGGCGACCGTCCGCGCGAGGTCACGCGAACTCCGCGTGAGTTCGACGACGTGTTCGCCGGTGTCGATGATCGTCCGGAGATACTCCTCGCCCTCGTCGTCGACGTGGTCGTGGAGGAGGCGCCCCAGACCGAGGACGATCTGCATGTCGTTGCGGATGTCGTGGCGGAGGACGCGGTTGAGCGCCCGAAGCTGATCGCGCTTGCGTTCCAGTTCTCGTTCGGACGCGCGACGCTGGGCGATGTCGCGGGCGACCGAGAGCACCGCCGGCGCACCGTCGTAACGGATGAACGTGGCACTCACCTCGACCGGAATCGTGTCGCCGTCGGCAGTCGTATGGACCGTCTCGTAGACGAGACGGTCGGCGGTCGGGCGGTCGTCCACGTCGGCCTCGTCTCCGGAATCGGCATCGTCCGCGTCCGTCTCGTCGACGCTCCCGTTTTCGACCACATCGATCCGGCGGCCGACGAGCTGGCCGGCGTCGTATCCCAACCGGTCGTGTGCCGTGTCGTTGGCGGCGATGATGACGCCGTCCGTGTCGTGGACGAGCACCGTATCCCCGATCCCGTCGAAGAGGTCCTGGTACTCGTCGCGGGATCGACGGAGGGACACCTCACGGGTGCGGAGCGTCCGGATCGTCGTCGCCTGTTTCGCTGCGAACAGGCCGACGAGTACGCCGACAGCGCCGCCGACGCTGACGAAGTGCAACACGACCAGCGTGGACCGAACGTCGGTCACGGTGGAGAGGAGGTCGAACGCGACGAACACGCCGAACGAGCCGAAGACGAGCATGCCGACGACGGTCGTCAGGGGAACGCGAAGCGCGATCCGGCCGTCGAGGTCGCTCCGGAAGAGCCAGACGGCGGCAGCGAGGAGGAGGACGGCGAGCCCGAAGGGGGCGACGGTAACCGGGGACCACCACGGCTGGCCACTGATCTCGGCGTACCAGACCGCCATCAACGCGACGCCGAGCCCACCGACGACGGCCGTGCCGATCAGGCGACCGAGCGACGATACCCTCACGATATGCTCACCAGGGCAAGTAGATCCGGAGAGGCATATATAATGGTTCCTTACCGGGGCGCGGTCGGTGGATAATGAGCCCTTATCGGCGGTGATCAGCGGCGATAATCGTGGCTCTGCCGGCGGGATAGGAGTTATTTTAGGTCGGGAATCCCTGTCCCGGGATATGGACTACGACCCGCAGGACATCGAGGAGCGCTGGCGGGAGCGCTGGGCCGAGACGGGCCAGTACGAGGCCGATCCCGGCACCTCAGCGTCCGACGACGAGGACGTGACGTTCATCACCGTCCCGTACCCCTACCCGAGCGGCGGGATGCACATCGGCCACGCCCGGACGTACACGGTACCGGACGTGTACGCCCGCTACCGCCGACAGCGGGGGGACAACGTCCTCTTTCCCATCGCCTGGCACGTCACCGGCACGCCGATCATCGGCGCCGTCGAGCGCCTGAAGAAAGGCGAGGAAGAACAGCTCTCGGTCCTTCGGGACACCTACGAGGTGCCAGAGGAGACCCTTCAGGATCTGGAGACGCCGATGGGGTACGCCCGCTACTTCATCGAGGAACACTACAAGCGGGGGATGAAGTCGCTGGGCCTCTCGATCGACTGGCGCCGCGAGTTCACTACCAACGACGACCGCTACTCGAAGTTCATCACGTGGCAGTACGAGACGCTGCGGGAGCGGGACCGGCTAGAGAAGGGTCTCCACCCTGTCAAATACTGTACGAACGAAGAACAGCCGGTCACGACCCACGATCTGCTGGAGGGCGAGGAGGCCGAGTATCAGGAGTACACCCTGATCCGATTCGGCCTCGACGACGCGGTGGTTCCGATGGCGACGCTCCGCCCCGAGACGGTGCGCGGCGTCACCAACGCCTACGTCGATCCCGAGGGCACGTACGCCCGCGCCACCGTCGACGGCGAGACGTGGATCGTCTCGGAGCAGGCGACCGAGAAGCTCCGCCTGCAAGCCCACGACGTGACTGTCGAGGAGACGTTCGTAGGAGCTGATCTCGTCGGCGAGTCGGTCACCAACCCCGTCACCGGCGACGAGGTGCCCATCCTGCCCGCGACGTTCGTCGACCCCGACAACGCCACCGGCGTCGTCATGTCGGTGCCGGCTCACTCGCCGGACGACTACCTCGCCTTGCAGGAGGCGAAAGCCGACGACGAGCGGATGGAGCGCTACGGCGTCGACCCCGCGGTCGTCGACCGGATCGAACCCGTGCCGATCCTCGACATCGAGGACTACGGCGAGGTGCCGGCGAAAGACGCCGTCGAGCGGGCGGGCGTCACGTCCTCGAACGATCCCGAACTGGAGGAAGTGACGAAGGAACTCTACAACCGTGAGTTCCACGCAGGCCGCCTCCACGACGCGTACGGCGAGTTCGCGGGCGAAGTCATCGAGGACATCCGCGAGGCCTACCGCGATCAGGGCGTCGACGCCGGGCACTTCGGGACGATGTACGAGTTCTCCGAGGAGGTCGTCTGCCGGTGTGGTGGCGACGTCGAGGTGGCCGAACAGGACACGTGGTTCCTCCGGTACAACGACGAGGACTGGAAGGAAGCGACGAAGCGGGTCGTCGAGAACATGGAGTGTATCCCCGAGAACACCCGCGACGAGTACGACCACACCATCGACTGGCTGAACGAGTGGCCCTGTATCCGCAACTACGGGCTGGGGACGCGCCTGCCGTGGGACGACGACTTCGTCATCGAACCCCTCTCGGACTCGACCATCTACATGGCGTACTACACCATCGCGCCCCGCCTGCGCGAGATTCCGGTCGAGGATCTCGACCGCGACTTCTTCGACGCCCTCTTCTACGGCCCCGGCGCGGTCGACGACCCCGATCCGCGCGCCCTCGACCTGCGCGAGGAGTGGCTCTACTGGTACCCCGTCGACTACCGCTTCTCCGCGAACGACCTCATCTCCAACCACCTCACCTTCTACCTGTTCCACCACGCGGAACTGTTCGACCAGCCCCAGTGGCCAGCGGGCATCGTCATCATGGGCATGGGGCTGCTGGAAGGCGAGAAGATGTCGTCCTCGAAGGGCCACGTCGTCCTGCCGGGCGAGGCCATCGAGCGCTACGGCGCCGACACCGTGCGCTTCTTCCTGCTCAACTCCGCGGAGCCGTGGCAGGACTACGACTGGCGGGCGGGACAGGTCGAGAGCGTCCGCAACCAGCTAGAGCGGTTCTGGAACCGGGCACAGGAGTTGCTCCCCGACGAACCGGGATCGACGTTCGACGACGACCCCGAGTCGCAGGACCTCGAACACGTCGACCGGTGGCTCCTCTCGAAACTGCAGGGGTCGATTCGTGAGGTGACCGAGGCGATGGAGAACTCGGAGACGCGCGGGGCGAGCCAGACCGCCTTCTACGGCTTCGAGGAGGCGCTCCGGTGGTACCGCCGCCGGACCGACCGGAGTCGACCGGGCGCACAGTGGACCCTCCGGCACGCGCTGGAGACGCGCCTGCGACTGCTCGCGCCCTTCGTCCCCTTCATGACGAACGAACTCCACGAGACGTTGACGGGGACACCAGCGGAGGACGCCCCGTGGCCCGAGGCCGACCCCGCCCTCGAACGACCCGCCGTCGAGGTGCAGGAGCGACAGATCGAACGCCTCACCGAGGACGTGAACGACATCGTCGACGTGACGGGGACCGATCCCGAGACGATCCGGGTGTACGTCGCCGCCGACTGGAAACGGCAGGTGTTCGACGCCGTCGTCGAGGCCGGGCCGGATGTCGGCGCGGCGATGAGCGAGGCGATGAGCGATCCCGACCTGCGCGAACGCGGCGAGGCGGTCAACGACCTCGTGGGCGACCTCGTCGAACTCGTGCGCGACCTCGACGACGAGACGGTCGACACGCTGGAGGAGTTGGACGAACTCGCCGTCTACGAGGCGGCCGTCCCCTTCCTCGAACGCGAGTTCGACGCCACGGTCGAGGTGTACGCCGAGGACGCCGACCCGCCGGATCCCGGCGACCGCGCCGGCAACGCCGTCCCCTTCCGGCCGGCGATCCACATCGAATAGTTGTCCAGCCAACAGTTATTGCAGTCGGGGCCGTACGTACGGCGCATGAGCGACGCCGAATCGGCCGACGAACCGGCACTCGATCCTGCGAAGACGGTCTATCGCACCCTCGGCAAGCCGTTTCGGGCGCACGCCGACGCCGAGATGGACGCTATCGGCTGGAGCATCTTTCTGGGCATGATGATCCTCCTGCTCCCGCTGATGCCGTTTCTGCTCCTGATCTGGCTAGTGACGAAAGTGCTCGACGCCGTCGCACCGACGGAAGACTGAACCGCCGCGGGTATCGTATAATCGTTCCGGAGAAACGTTTAACAGAATCGTCTCCAACTGTGCGATCAACGTGTACGCCCGACAGGAGACGAGGACGGCGGTAGCGTCGCGAATTCGACCAAGAGACTGCGACCGGAGGAACCGATGACCGACGACGACCGCGGCCGCGAGTTCGTCGAAGATCGATTCGACCGCTGGTGGACGCGCTTCCTCGCGAAGGGGCTGGACCGATACGATCTGCAGAACCTGCGGGCAGAGATCGAGACGTGGGACGAGTGGTGTGACGCCTTCGCCGCGGTAGGGGAGGACCACGCCGAACTCGGTCACGAGGCCGAGGCAGCGGGTAACTCGACGAGCGCCGGCGAACACTTCCTGCGCGCATCCATGTACTGCCACTTCGGCTCGTTCGCGTGGTTCGCCGACGAGAGCCGACGGGAGCAGGCCCACCGCCGGGCCGTCGAACTGTGGGGGAAGGCCGCACCGCATCTCGACCCACCGGCGGAGCGCATCGAAGTGCCGTTCCCCGGCGGGAGCGACATCCCCGGCTACCTGCGCGTGCCCGACGCGACCCCGGACGGCCTCGACGAGTCACCGCTGGTCCTCGTGCTGTCCGGGCTGGATTCGACGAAGGAAGAACAGCACACGCGGGCGTCGGACTTCCACGCTCGCGGCATCGCCACCCTCGCCGTCGACGGCCCCGGGCAGGGCGAGATGTGGTACGATCGGCCGATGACGCCGGATTACCACGAGGCCATCTCGGCCGTCGTCGACCACATGCAGGGCACGGACGGGGTCGATGCCACGCGTCTGGGCATCTACGGCGTCTCTATCGGCGGGTTCTACGCCCCGCACGTCGCCGCGAACGACGACCGGTTCGACGCCTGCGTCGGCCTCGCCGGCCCGTTCAGCGTCGGCCCCGCCTCGCTGTACAGTTCGGTGTCGATGCGCGACGGCTTCCTCCACGCCTGCCACACGGACTCGTTCGTCGAGGCCGACGAGATTACGGAGCAGATGACGCTGCGGGGTGACATCGAGAACCTGACCGCGCCGGCGCTGATGATCGCCGGCGGCAACGACACCGTCGTCCCGCCGGAGCAGACCCGGCGCATCGCCGAACGGGCGCCGAACGGGGAACTGCTGTACTACCCCGACGGCGACCACGTCTGCAAGAACCGCGTCACCCGCTACCGGCCGCGGGCGGCCGACTGGATGCGAGAGCACCTGGTCGCGGCGGACTAGAGCCCGAGGAGGTCGAACGACACGCCCGCCCCGGCCGCGGCGGCGCGTTCGTAGGCGACGTGGGCGGCCGCCACGTCCTGAATCGCGAGGCCGGTGCTGTCGAAGACGGTCACGCCGTCCGCGTCGGTTCGCCCCGTCGCCTCGCCGACGACCACCTCGCCCAGCGTGGCGTGAATGTCGTCGTCGGTGAGCCGTCCCTCGCGGTAGGGGACGTTGATCTCGCCGGAGTGAGTGCACTGTTCCCGGTCGTCGACGACGATTTTCGCGGCGGCCAGCAGGTCGTCGGCGAGTTCGTGTTTGCCCGCAGCGTCGGCGCCGATGGCGTTGACGTGCGTGTGCTCGCCGACCACGTCGGCGTCGACGATCGGCTCCTCGACGGGCGTGACGGTGGAGAGGATGTCGCAGGCGGCCGCCTCGGGAATGGAGCCGACACGCGCCGTCACCCGGTCACTGACCGCCTCGACGAACTCCCGGGCACGGTCGGCGTCGGCATCGGCCACGACCACCGTCTCGATGGGCCGGACCGTCAGGATGGCGTCGAGTTGGGCGTGCGACTGGACGCCCGCGCCGACCAAGCCGAGCGTGCTGGCATCCCGAACGGCGAGGTGGTCGGTGGCGACGGCCGCCGCCGCGCCCGTCCGCCGGGTCGTCAGCGTCGTCCCGTCCATGATGGCCAGCGGAAACGCCGTCTCGGGGTCGGAGTAGATCATCGTCCCCATGACCGTCGGGAGGGCGTAGCGTGCCCGATTGTTCGGGTGGGAGTTCACCCACTTCACGCCCGCCGCGTCCCAGTCCGCTGCCTGCAGATACGCCGGCATCGACCGGAAGTCGCCGTCGTACTGCGGGAGATCGACGTACGACTTCGGCGGCATCACCGCGTCGCCGCGGGCGTGGGCCGCGAACGCCGTCTCGACGGCGTCGACGACGGCCGTCATCGGGGTGTGCGACGCCACCACGTCGGCGTCGAGGAGCAGGGTCTCCATACGAGCGACTAGCCCCTCGACGAAGGTATCAGTTATGCAACAGGCTTATCCGGGAACGTCCGTCGTCGTCCCGTCGGGCGTCCCACCACCCTCGATCCGCACGTCGAAGGACTCCGAGAGGGCGTACCCGACGACACTGAACTGCACGCGTTCGGGCGGCAAGTCGCTGCCGCGGTAGTAACCGACCGGGATTTCGTGTGTCGTCGACTCGCCGGCCGGGAGCGAGAACGTGAACGGATCGGCGGCGTAGAGCGGCCCCTGGTGGTTGAGCGCGCCGTAGAAGGTGCCGTCGCCGTCGCCCGTGTTCGTCACGTCGAGGCGGACGGTGATCGTCTCGTCGGCGGCGACGCTGTCGGGGACGGTGATCGTCGTCTCGAACGTGGGGGGTGGGGAACGGAGGGGGGCGAGCGCCGATTCGGGGATCTGCCACCGGGCGCGAACGGTGCCGTCGTCCGGCTGCATATCGGTCACCTCCGGGCCCCCACCGAGGATCACCGCCACCGACTCGGCGTCGAGAGGAGAGGGGACGCGGAAGCCGACGTGGCCATCCGGGTTCGAGTCGGTGTACCGGCGGCCGGTCACGGGCGCGTCGACGCGGGCGGGGCCAATGAACGCGATGCCGGAGCCGTAGTAGTCGCCGTCGGCGACGAGCGCGAACCGGTGTGGCGCGGGTGGCAGACCCTCGCCGCGGGCCGACACATCGACGAAGACGAACTGGTTGCTTCTCGTGGTGGCCACTCCCATGGCGTCGGGTGCGGTCAGGTAGCGGGCCGAGTGAGCAGTCACGAGGTCGGAGACGGTGAGCGTCACCCCGTCGAGCGACAGGGACTCGCCGAGCGTGAGACGTTCGCCGGCGGGCGTGTCTGTTGGCGTCGAGTCCGGCGTTGCCGTCGACGTTGGTGTCGGTGTCGTCGTCGCCGTCGAATCCGTCGGCCCATCGTCGGACCCGTCGAGACACCCGGCCAGTCCGGTCAGGGCGGCGCCGACGCTGGTCAGGAGGGCGCGTCTGCTGGAGGGCATGGCACGTCGTACCGCCGGCAAAAATAAGGGCTTTGTGTCGATTCGGGAGAGAGAGAGCGTGTGTGGCCGAACTTACATCGCGCCGCCCATGCCGCCCATGCCGCCCATGCCGCCCATGCCGCCAGCGCCGCCGGGGCCGCCCTCGTCCCCGTCACCGGAGGTCGAGAGGTCGCCCGCGGCGATGATGTCGTCGATTTTCAGGACCAGGTTCGCGGCCTCGGTGGCCGAGGAGAGTGCCTGCTCCTTGGAGTGGGCGGGTTCGACGACGCCCGCCTCGTAGGTGTCGACCACGTCGCCCGAGAAGACGTTCAGGCCGGCGTGGATGTCGCCGTCCTCGTGGGCCGCACGGAGCGCGACCAGCGTGTCGATGCTGTCGAGACCGGCGTTGCTGGCGAGGACGCGCGGCACGATCTCGACGGCGTCGGCGAAGGCGTTGATGGCGAGCTGTTCGCGCCCGCTGATGTCGTCGGCGTAGTCGCGCAGGCGGCTGGCGACTTCGACCTCGATGGCGCCGCCGCCGGCGAGGACGCGGCCGTCGGACGCGGTGGCCGACACCACGTCAAGCGCGTCCTGAATGCCGCGTTCGAGTTCGTCGACGACGTGTTCGGTCGAGCCGCGCAGGAGGATGGTCACGCCGTGGGAGTTCTCGCCTTCGACGTAGAACAGGCCCGCGTCGGCGTCACGGCTGATCGAGCCGTGGCCGAGGTGGGCGTCGGTCGCAGAGTCGAGATCCGAGACGATTTCGGCGCCCAGAATCTCCTGCAGGAAGCCCATGTCGGACTTCTTCGTCCGGCGGACGGCGAGGATGCCCTCCTTGGCGAGGAGGTACTGCGCGAGGTCGTCGATGCCCTTCTGGCAGAAGACGACATCGGCACCCGTCGCGACGATCTGATCGACCTTCTCGCGGAGCTGGCGTTCCTCGCTGTCGAGGAACTGCTGGAGCTGGTCGGGGCTGTCGATGCTGACCGACGTGTCCGCGTCGGTCTCCTCGACCTCGATGGGCTCGTTGAGGAGGAGCACGTCCGCGTCGTCGAAGTCGACAGGCATGTCGTCGTTGACGGGGTCCTTGTCGACGACGGCGCCGTGGAGGAGTTCGGACTCCGAGGCGGACTGTCCCGTCTGGGTCTCGATCTCGACGAATTCGAGGTCGACGACGTGGGAGCCGTCGTCGGCCTCGATGGTGACGGCCTGCACCGCGTCGACGACGAGCTGCGCGAGCAGTTCCTTGTCGAGTTCGGAGCTCTTGCCCGTCATCGACGTTTCGGCGACCTTCCGGAGGAGGTCCTCGTCGGTGGGGTCGACGCGAGTGGCGATGTCGTCGATCTCTGCGCGGGCCTGCTCCGAGGCCATATTGAAGCCTTTGATGATCGCCGTCGGGTGGATATCCTGTTCGAGGAGGTCCTCGGCGTTTTTCAGGAGTTCACCCGCGATGGCGACCGCGGTGGTGGTGCCGTCGCCGGCCTCGTCCTCCTGTGTCTCGGCAACCTCGACGATCATCTCGGCCGTCGGGTTGTCGATGTCCATCTCCTGCAGGATGGTCACCCCGTCGTTGGTGATGGTGACGGTCCCCATCGAGTCGACGAGCATCTTGTCCATCCCCTTGGGGCCGAGCGTCGAGCGTACCGACTCCGCCACGGCACGGGCCGCCGAGATGTTGTACTCCTGTGCGTCCTTGTCCTTGACGCGCTGGGCGTCCTCGCCCATGATGATCATCGGCTGACCCTGCTGCATTCGCTGACTCATAGTTCACCGAACGATTGTTTGTCCTTCTATATAAAAGTAAGTGATGTCGGGCCCGGAGGGAGCAGGCACAGAGCGCGCGCAGTTCCGAAGAATCCCCAGACGTGAGCGCCTCGTCGAGTCGATTGTCAACTGTTATCACGAACCGAGACGACGAAAACGAATCGGGCGTCGGACGGGTTTAAGTAATCGATCAGGCGCCGTCGGGTTCCTTCCAGTGGACGGTGACGGTGCCGACGGCGAAGGCGTCGCGGGTGTCGGTGTCGCGGACGATCTGGAGGGTGTTGGCGCCTTCGACGAGGCCGACGCTGTCGCCGAACGTGTCGACCCAGTACTGCCAGCCGTCGTTCGGTGGGATGTCGAACCCGCTCATCGGTTCACCGTTGACTAGGATCTCGTGGCCGTACTCACCCACGTCGAACGCCTGAATCCCGACGTAGCCGTCGGTGGCGTCGTCGGTCGGCACGTCGAACTCGTGGAGTTCGGTCTCGTCGCCGACGTTGGTGGCCCAATCGAGGTCGAGTTCCCGCGTCTCCGGCGCGAGTTGCGCGCCGACGTACATCGTCGCGTAGTTCGCACGGAGTGGCACGACCGACGGATTCGGGCGGGGCCGTGATAAGAGCGCCGACCGCGCGGTGGGTGGACTGCAGTCGGGCGGTCGAGGACTACTACACTTCGTCGGTCGCGAGGTCCTCCTCACCCTCGCCGAACTCCGGCAGGTCCGCGTCCTCGTTGAGGGATTCCATTTCCTGCTCGTACAGCCGCTGGCGTAGCTGTTGGCGCTTGTTCTTGCCGTTCCGCTCGCGGCCACTTTTCGTGTCAGGCATTGTCACGCAAACCCACGCGCGCCCGACACATGAACCTTTCTCCGATTCTCAGCGGCGTGAACAGTATCGGCAGACGGAAACGGGTCGGGGTGTGAACGTCGACGAGAAGATAATCGAGTGAACAATCACTCGATACATCACTTATCGGCGATGTATTTCACTATTTGCCCCAATTTCATCCGATGAGGCACCTTTTCGACTATAATTGGCGTGTGTGTTAAGTAGGTGGAGTGAGAGGCGTTACCATGTCCCTCAAAGAGGGCCGCACCGACCCTGCCGTGGAACCAGCCCCGAGTCCGATCGAGAAACACGTTGCCGAGTGGGTCTGTACCGACTGCGACTACGACGAGTTCCGGACGACGACGGGCGTGACGGGGTCGCTGGACCGCTGTCCGGCCTGCGGCGGTCACCTGATCATGCCCAGAGACGCGATGAGTTAGCGTCGCACCGGGAGCCACGGCTATCCGGCATCAGTTCGCGAGAGAAGCGCCGGGACAGGGATTTGAACCCTGGATCCCTGAGGGAACACGCTTTCCAGGCGTGCGCCTTACCACTCGGCCATCCCGGCTCGCAGTTACGACTAACCGCTCGACCTTTTAACTCCTTCCGTTTAGTCGCGGTTCGAGGACGTGGGTGACCCCGGCCGCCACCGCGCCGACGAGGAGCGCGAGACCACCGATAATCGTGGCACGGACGGCCAGTGGCGCGACGAGCAGGTGGTAGCCCTGTACGAGCACGAGGAAAGCGAGCGTACCAACGAGCCCCCACAGGAGGCTGGATTTGTGTCGCGCGTTCATCGGGGATTTACCTGCCGGTCGTTCGGACTGCCGGCTGTAAGTCGATACCGATAGTCGTCTTGGGATAACGACTATCCCGAAACAGCGACCGCCGACAGGTTCACTCCACGTCGGCGATGGCTTCGATTTCGAGCGCCGCGCCCTTCGGGACGTTACCTACCTCGACGGCGCTCCGGGCCGGTGGCTCGTCGTCGAAATACGTCGCGTACGTCTCGTTCATCTCGTCGAAGTCCTCGATGTCGTCGAGGAAGATGGTCACCTTCAGGAGGTCGCTCGCGTCCGCACCCTCCTCGGCGAGAATCGCCATCACATTGTCGAGGGACTGCTCGGTCTGGGTGGCGACGCTCTCGTCGTCGAGGAGGTCGCCGTCCGTCGTCAGCGGGAGCTGTCCCGCGGTGAAGAGCAGCGAGCCGTTCGTGGTTGCCTGACTGTACGCGCCGACCGCGGCGGGAGCGTCGTCGGTGCTGATGGTTCGTTTCACGGTGAGTCGGTCGCGGGGGACGCGTTTAAAAGCACAGGTCCGCGGAATTCCTGCCGTAGTCGCCATCGCCGTCGGTCGATTCGTTCGTCTGGCGGTCGGTACGCACGGCCTACGCCTCGTCCGCGTCCTCGTCGTCGAGTTCAGCCACGTCGAGGCCGAACTCCGCCGCGCGGGTCCGCCAGAACTCCTCGTAGGCTTCTTCGTCCTCGCCGACGGTGGATTCACCCGACCGCACCCGATCGAGTTTGAGGTCGACTTCGTCGATGAGGCGGTCCCCCACGTCGTCGGCGATGGCCCCCGATCGTACCGCGTCCATGACGGCGCTTTTCTCCCGCTGAAGCACCTGACGCTCGCCCGTGAGATACTCCTCGTGCCTGAGTTCGGGGTACTCGTTCAGGAGTTTCTGGATCGCCTCGTCGAGGTCCCCCCGTTCGCGCTCGTACTCCGCGGTGAAGTCCTCGTAGGTCGTTCGGGAGAGCTGGCCCAAGCCGTAGAGTTCCTCGGCGGCGTCGAGCGCGCCGGAAACGGCTTTCGACCGCCCGACCAGCAGTTCGTACACCTCGGTCGCCGGGGCGCGCGTGACGATACCCAGCCGGTCGAGTAGCCGCCCCATCGAGAGCCCCTGCACGACGAGGCTGAACGCGGCGACGCCGAACACCATGGCGCGCAACTCCTCGCGGTAGGGGAAGGGCGCGCCGGACGGCAGCGTCCGCGGCAGGCCGAGGACGAGCGCGATGGGGATGGAGGCGTGGAGGCCGCCCCAGACCATCACGTGCTGGTAGTCGAGAGATACGTCGATTGGCCGGAGCCAGTTCACGAGCGCCGTGATCGGATAGACCGCCAGCGCACGGACCACGAGGACGAGGACGGCGGCGAGCGCGATTAACCGACCGTGGGCGAGGAGTTGCTGGACCGGCGTCGTCGTCCCGATAGCCACGAAGATGAACGTGTTGACGATGAAGGCCGCCGTCTCCCACGTGTTGAAGACCGAAATCTTGGTCCGGGGGGTCATCGCGTACTCCGCGCCCCGATTGCCGATGAACAGCCCCGCGACGACGGTGGCGATGACGCCCGAAACGCCGAGGTAGTGTTCGGCCACCAGGAAACTCCCGTACGCGAGAATCGCCGTGAGGACGATTTCGGTCATGTGCTCGTCGAGGTTGATCATCACCCGGTAGACGAGGTAGCCGGCGGCGAGGCCCACGACCGTCCCTCCGGCGCTGGCGACGACGATACCGACGCTCACCTCGACGATCAGGCCGGGTGTGAACGCGACGGCGCCGCCGCCTGCCTCCTGAACGAGCGCCAGAAGCGCCGAGAAGACGACGACGCCGACCCCGTCGTTCAGCAGGCTCTCACCCTCGACGAGCGTCGCGAGGCGATCCGGCGCGCCCAGTTCGTCGAACAGCGCGAGCACCGACACCGGGTCCGTCGGCAACACCATCGCGGCGAACAGGAGCGAGACGAGCAGCGGGAACCCGAACGCGTACTGGCCGACGTAGCCCAGTACGAGCACCGAGAGAATCAGCCCGACGACGGCGAGCGCGAGGATCGGCGAGAGGTTCGTCCGGAACTGTTCGAGGTCGGTCGTGGCAGCGCCCTCGAACAACAGCGGCGGCAGGAGAACGAAGAGGATGATGTCGTGTGAGAGTGCGATGCCGAATTCGACGCCGAGCACCGAGGCGGTGAGTCCCGCGAGCAGGAGCGCGATGGTGTAGGGGAACTTCCCGACTTTGGCGACGCCGACGCCGACACCTGCCGCGAGAATGAACACGCCGAGCAGATCCAGCAGTTCGGCTTCGATGCCGGCGGCCATGGTCGAAGGTGAGTCGGTGGAGGATTAAGCGTGGTGTCCGACTCATACGGTTTACTGTAAGTCAGTACCGGTAGTTCGACGGACCGTCTCGGCGAACTACCGGTAAACAGTTGCAATAATCCGTATCAGACCGACATCTGGTAGCCGTTGACGATTTCGACCTCGTAGCCCGCGTCCCGGAGTGCGGAGAGGAGTTCGTCGACGTGCTCCGGCCCCCGCGTCTCGACTTCGAGTTCGACCCGCGCGTCGTTCATCGCCACGTCCCGCGACGTGCGGTCGTGGTGGAAGGCCGTGATGTTCGCGCGGAGGTCCGCGATGATCGTGCCGAGTTCGACCAGCGCGCCCGGCTGATCTTTCAGGATGGTACGGAAGCGGAGGTAGCGGCCCGTTGCCACCAGCCCGCGCATCACCACCGTCGTCAGCACGTTGAGGTCGATGTTCCCGCCACAGAGCGCGGGGACGATGACCTCGCCCTCCTCGTACTCGATGGCGCCAGACAGGAGAGCGGCGAGCGAAATCGCCCCTGCACCCTCCGCGAGCGCCTTCTCGCGTTCGAGCAGGTAAGTCAGCGCGATGGCGATGGACTCGTCGTCGATGGTCACCACCTCGTCGACGCGCTCTTTGATCACCTCGAACGTGCGATCACCGATGCGCCGGGTGGCGATACCGTCCGCGATGGTGTCGACGCTCTCGCGCTCGTAGATCTCGCCTTTCCGCAGCGATTCGGCGGCGCTGGAGGCGCCCTCGGCCTGTACGCCGATCACGCGCACGTCCGGATCGTGAGCCTTCACCGCCGTCGCGATACCCGAGATCAGGCCGCCGCCGCCGATGGGGACGATGACGGTGTCCACTTCGGGGCAGTCCTCGACGATTTCGAGGCCGATGGTCCCCTGCCCGGCCATCACCATCTCGTCGTCGAAGGCGTGGACGTACGTGCGCCCCTCCTCGCGTTCGATCCGGTGGGCTTCCGCCTGCGCCTCGCTGTAGTCCGCTCCGTGGAGGACGACCTCGCCCCCGTAGCGCTCGGTGGCTTTCACCTTCGACACCGGCGCGTGTTCGGGCATGACGATCTTCGAATCGACACCCGCCCGCGTGGCCGCGAGCGCGACGCCCTGCGCGTGGTTGCCGGCGCTCGCGGTGACGACGCCCGCCGCCTTCGCCTCGTCGGAGAGCGTCTCGATCCGGTTGATCGCGCCGCGGATCTTGAACGCGCCCGTGCGCTGAAAGTTCTCCAGTTTGAGGTGGACCTCCGCCCCGGTCATCTCCGAGAAGGCGAACGAATACTCCAGTGGTGTGTGACGCGCGACGCCCGCGACCCGGTCTCGGGCGTCGAGTACGTCCTCGTACGAGATCATACCACCCATACCCGTCGGTGGCTGTTAACGGTTTATGTAGTCCGGCGCAGCGCTACGGCTCCGGAGTGTGAGGAAGGGGGAATGCACGCGTGTGACGTGCGTCTATCCGATTGTAGTGGAGGGATATAAACGTCATGAAGGCGCGGTGAAAGTGAAAGTAGACGACAGCGTCGAGGTGGTGACCGGGGTGACGGCGAGCCATCAAGAGTGTTCCGGCCGAACGACCGCCGGTCCGGCGTCGAAGTAGCGGCGGACACGGGCGGGGAAGGGACCGTCACCGGGCCACTCGACCGACTCGTCGGTGTCGAGCCGGTCGGGATCACCGACGTAGACGGCCGCCGTCCCGCCGTCGGTGCGCTGGGCCGAGACACGGACGTAGAGGCCTGAATCGACACCCTCGTAGGCGTCGAGGGCCTCGATGTCGTCCGTGCGGAGGAGGCGACCGGCCGTCTCGCCGCCGGGCGCGAGCGTCGGATACCGGCCGGTGACGGGGTGACAGCCCTCTAGTACCGCGGCACCGACGAAGACGAAGGAGTCGACCACCGCCGACACGCGTTCGGGTTCGGTGAGCGTCCCGTAGACGAAGACGTCCATAGGACCCGTGGGGTCGCCGTGGTGTTTATCTTACCGCTCGTCGAGGGGAACGAATTCGCGGCCACGTTCCCCGACGTAGCGGGCACGGGGGCGGATGAGTCGGTTGTCCTCGTACTGTTCGAGCATGTGGGCGATCCAGCCGCCGACCCGCGACAGTGAGAAGATGGGCGTGTAGATGTCCATCGGGATGCCCATCTGGTAGTACATCGAGGCGGAGTAGAAGTCGACGTTGGGCGCGAACTTCGTCTCCTCGGCCATGTGCTCCTCGATGGCGACGGAGTAGTCGTACCACTTGCGCTCGCCGGACGTCTCGCCGAGTTGCTCCGAGTAGGAGGCGAGGATGGCCGCGCGGGGGTCGCGGACGTTGTAGACGCGGTGGCCGAAGCCGGGGATGCGTCGGCCCTCGGCTACCGCCTCCTCGATCCACTCGTCCGGTCCCCGCTCGCTCTCGTCTATCTCTTTCAGCATCCGCATGACGTTCTGGTTGGCGCCGCCGTGGAGGCCGCCGGCGAGGGTGCCGATGGCGCTCGTGACGCCGCTGTGGAGATCCGAGAGCGTCGACGTGGTCACCATCGCCGAGAACGTCGAGGCGTTCAGGCCGTGGTCGGCGTGGAGGACGAGGGCGGTGTCGAACGCCTCGGCCGCCACGTCGTCGGGCAACTCCCCGTTCAGCATGTAGAGGAAGTTCTCGGCGTGGCCGAGGTCCTCGCGCGGCGCGACGGGGCCGTCACCCCGACGCAGGCGGTCGAACGCCGCCAGCGCCGTCGGGAGTTTCGCCGTGATGCGACAGCCTTTGGCCAGATTCGCCTCGCGGTCGTCGGGGTCGGCGTCAACGTCCTCGTCGTACGCCGAGAGGGCGGAGGTGACCGTCCGCATCATCGCCATCGGGTTCTCGTCCTGGGCGGCGAGTTCCTCGATGAGGTCGTAGACGGCGGTGTCGAGGTCACGCTCGGCAGCCAGTCGAGCGGCGAACTCGTCGTGTTCGTCGGGCGTCGGCCACTCACCGTTCCAGAGCAGCGACAGCACCTCCTCGAAGCTCGCCTCGCGCGCGAAGTCCTCGATGGCGTACCCGCGGTAGCCCAACTCGCCGGCGTCGCCGTCGATGTAGCTCAGCCGGGACTCGGAGACTACGACACCCTCCAGCCCCCGCTTGACCTCATCAGACATATCGTATCGATTTCGGACCGTCTCAAAAAAGCGTTGCCGTTCTACTCATCCTCTCGTCACAACGGACGACGAATCGACGATTCGACAGGAGACGGGGGATTCACCACGTCACGACGACGACCGGGGGGATTTTACCCCTCGACACCCCCCGCCTAGGTATGATCCTGTCGGACACCGACATCCTCGCGCGCCTCCGTGAGGGTGATCTCGTGATCGACCCCCTCGACGACGTCGATCAACAAGTCCAGCCGGCAAGCGTCGATCTCCGGCTCGGCACCGAATTTCTGGAGTTCCAGCGTACCAACATCTCCTGCATCCACCCCACACGGGAACGGGAGGTCAGCGAGTACATCGAGGAAACCGTCGTCGAGGAAGGCGGGGAGTTCATCCTCCACCCCGGCGACTTCGTCCTCGGCACCACGAAAGAACGCGTCGAGATGCCCGCCGACCTCGTCGCCAACGTCGAGGGTCGCTCCTCGCTCGGCCGCCTCGCCGTCGTCGTCCACGCCACCGCCGGCTTCGTCGACCCCGGCTACCGCGGGCAGGTGACGCTCGAACTCTCCAACCTCGGCACCGCCCCCGTCGCGCTCACGCCCGGGATGCGCGTCTCCCAACTCGTCTTCACCGAACTCTCCTCGCCCGCCGACCGCCCCTACGGGACCGAGCGCGGCTCGAAGTACCAAGACCAGCACGGTCCGCAGGCCTCCCGAATCGGGGACGACCCCGAGTTCGAGTCATGAAGTTCGTCGAGGAGATCGTAGTCGAGGAGTTCCTCCCGACCGTCCGGTCGATGCTTGCGGCGGATCTCCGCGAGCGCGATTTCACCCAGCGCGAGGTGGCCGACGCACTCGGTATCTCCCAGTCCGCCGTCTCGAAGTACGCCCACGGCGAGGTGGCGACCAGCGACGCCATCAGCGAGGACGACCGCGTCCAGGCGCTCGTCGAGCGGATCGGCGACGGGCTAGCGACGGGCGATATGAGCCGCGTGCAGGCACTCATCGAGATCGAGGTGCTGATCCGCCAACTGGAGGACGGCGACCTGCTCGCCGAGCGCCACCGCGAACTCATGCCCGAACTCCGCGAGTACGACGCCTCCTTCGACGTACACGACCCCGAGAGCGGCGCACGCACGACCGAACAGGTCCGTTCGTCGGTCCGGCGGGGCCTGCGCATCCTCCGCAACACCTCGGGCTTCGCCGATCTCGTTCCCAACGTCGGATCCAACCTCGTCGAGTGCTTGCCGGACGCGACCGACGTGGAGGACGTGGCCGGCATCCCCGGCCGCATCTTCGACGTGCGCGGGACGGCGACGGTACCCTCCGACCCCGAGTTCGGCGTCAGCGCACACGTCGCGTCCGTCCTCCTGTCGGCCCGCGCCGCCGGCGTCCCCGTCCGCGGCGCCGTGAACGTCCGCTACGATCCCGCCCTCGTCGACGGTCTGCGCGACGCGGGCTATCCGACCGTCGAGTTCGACGTGGACCGCGACGCAGAGGGCCACGACGCCACCCGGCCGACCATCGTCGACGCCGTTCGCGACGCCGACCCCGACCCACCCTTCGTCCTCTACCAGACCGGCGGCTTCGGCATCGAAGCGATCACCTACGTCCTCGGATCGGACGCGTCGACGGTCGCCCGGATCGTCCGCGACCTCGTCGGATGACGACACCCGACCCCGACCGCGCGGCCGCCGCGCGCGATTTCTACTCGCGGTGGGCGCCCGGCTACGACTACCTCGCGCGTCACGCTCCCGGCATTCGCCGCCTCCGGACCGACCTCGTCGACACGCTCGACCCCGCGCCGGGCGACACCGTCGTCGACGTGGGATGCGGGACGGGTGCGACGCTCCCGTATCTCCGCGAGCGTGTCGGCCCGGGCGGGACGGTCGTCGGCGTCGACTTCGCCCCCGGCGCAGTCTCGCGCGCCCACGGGCGCGTCGACCGCGCGGGCTGGAAGAACGTGATCGTCTGTCGCGGCGACGCCACCCGACTCCCCCTGACCGACGCCGACGCCGTCGTCGCCACGTTCCTGATGGGGATGCTCCCCGACCCCACGGCGACGGTTCGGGAGTGGTTCGACGGCCTCGACCCCGATCGGATCGCGCTGCTCGATCTCGCGCGGAGCCACCGACTCCCGGGGCGACCACTCAACCCGCTCTTTCGACTCGCCGTCCGTGCGTCGGCGCCACCGGGAACGAGTGATCATCACGGCGAATCGCCGACGCACGTCCTCGACCGGCGGGTCGCCGCGGCACACCGAGCGGTGCTGGACGCGTGTACGACGACGACCCACGAGACGCGTGCCGGGGGGTTCGCCTACCTGAGCGCCGGACGACGGTAGCTACCCGTACCGCTCGGCGTGCGCCTCGCAAAATTCGGGGTCGCGCAACTGCGCCCGCACCACCCCGGACTGTCGGTGTGCGTCGTACAGCCGACACCCCTCGTCGTCACAGAAGGCCGTCCCCGTCTCCAGAAAGTCGACGGCGGCGAGGAGGTACCCCTTCAGGGCGTCGGTCGTCCGCGGGTCGTCGGCGACGAGGAAGTCGCCCTCGATTTCGGCCTCCAGCACCTCCCGGGGCGGTGCGTCGCCCGTCAGCAGCGCGTGTTTGCTCTTGGCCTCGTAGTACGCCTCGGGCTTGGCCGGCGCCTCGTACAATCCCGGCACGGAGACCAGTGTGGGTTGGCCGAGGACAGCCACCCGCTTGTGCCAGCGGCCGTCGTGGTCGCCCCAAGTGCCGATCACACGGTCGAGCAAGGGGACGTGGAGGTGGTCGAGTCCCTGCGTGTCGGGCAAGCGCGCATTCAGCGCTCGCTGGACGGCCTGCCCGTCGTAGACGACGCCGCCAGCGCGTTCCGGATTCTCGAGCGCTCGCTCCTCGTAGCGGACGATGCCGAGCATCGTGTTGCCCGTGTCGGGGTCGTACGGGTCGGTGACGCGGGCGGCGGCCAGTTCCTCGGCGAGGGAGTCGGACCCGGTCCGACTCCCCGAGGAACGTCGTTCCTCGTCGTCGGTCAGACCCCCCAGCAGCCGGTCACACACCCGCACCTCGGCGTCGATCCGGTCGCGGAGCCACGCGGCGAGGGCGTCCGCGTCCGCGACCGACGTGGGCGCGCGATAGAGGGTGACCGTCTCGACCATGTCGCTCATCGTGATAGTCGTGAGTCGGTGGCGGATCGACCGCCCGGAACGGGGCGGCCGATCCGGTGATTCGTCACGACGATCACGATCAGTCGTCCGCCGGCGCCCGCGACGTGAGTTCCACGTCCGAGGCGTCGACGCCGAGTTCGTCGATGGCGACCTGCGCGGCGCGCTTGCCCGAGACGAGCATGGCGCCGAAGGTCGGCCCCATCCGCGGCAGGCCGTACGTGGTAGCGACGGCCATGCCCGTCGCGATCAGGCCGTCGTGGACGAGGCCCGTGTGTTCGACGACGGCGTCCTCGCTCTCGCCGACCCACATCGAGTCGTGACCGGGTGAGTCGTGACCGGGCGCGCCGTAGGAGTCGTCGTCCGTCTTGTCCATGCCCGTGTTGTGCTCTTTGGCGTGCTGGATGCCCGGCGCGTCGAGGACGCCGCGCTCGTCGAGTTTGGTGACCGCGACGGCGTCGTGGCCCGTCGCGTCGATGACGAGGTCCGCCTCGACGGCGATGGGGTCGACGCAGGTGATCTCGCGGGGCAGCGCGTGGACCGGCGTCCAGTTCATCACGATGCCGCCGACACGGTGGTCCTCGCGGATCACGATGTCCGTGAACTCCGTCATGTTCTGGATCTTCGCGCCCGCGTCACAGGCGGCCTTGATGAGGCCGGAACACGCCTCCGGCCCGTTGGCGACGTACAGCCCCTCCGTGTCAGAAGCGGGCTTGTAGTCCACCTCCAGATCCTCCAGTACGTCCTGGGCGGGGTCCCGGACCGTCACCTTGTTCATCAGGAAGCCGCCGAGCCAGAAGCCGCCGCCGAGGTAGTTGTTCTTCTCGACGACCATCGTCTTCACGCCACGCTCGGAGAGTTCCTTCGCCGCCATCAGCCCCGAAGGGCCGCCGCCGACGATCAGTACGTCCGAGTCCGAGAAGTCCATGAACTCCTCGGTCCACTCCTGCCCGATTGCGCGCGTTACGTCCGCTTCGCCGACCTGGCTGAATTCACCGAATGAAGACATACCACTCAGTGTTACTACTGAGTAGTTGATATAGCTTGCGCCACACCGGCGAAGGCTTTTCGCCGTCGGTGCCCACCGAACGGTATGCACGAGGTGAGCGGGCAGTGAGTCGACTCGTCGAGGGCGAGTGGGTCGCAGATGCCGATCTGGAGACGGACGACGAGGGCGAGTTCCAGCGGCAGGAGCAAGCGTTCCGCGACCGGATCGGCCCGGACGGTGACTTCCCCGTCGAGGCCGGCCGCTACCACATCTACATCTCGCGGGCGTGTCCGTGGGCCCACCGCGTCGCCATGACGCGCGCGCTCAAAGGGCTGGACGACGCTATCTCGCTCTCGATCGTCCAACCCGAGCGCTACGGCGAGGGCTGGGAGTTCTCGGACGCGCATCCCGACCCCCTGTACGGTGCCGACTACCTGCGCGAACTCTACGTCCGCGCCGACCCCGACGTGACCGGGCGGCCGACCGTGCCCGTCCTCTGGGACCGCGAGACGGAGCGTATCGTCAACAACGAATCCGAGGAGATCATGCGAATGCTGGACGTGGCAGGCCACGAACTCGCCACCCGCGACGTGGACCTCTACCCGGAGGGCTATCGCGACGAGGTTGATCGGCTGATCGACGACATCTACGAGCCAATCAACAACGGCGTCTATCGCGCCGGCTTCGCGGAGTCACAGGGGGCCTACGACCGTGCCGTCGACGACCTCTTCGACGCGCTGGATCACTACGACGACCTGCTCGCGGACCAGCGCTACCTCGCGGGCGACCGACTCACCGAGGCCGACCTCGCTATGTTCGCGACGTTGGTGCGGTTCGATCACGTCTACCACACCCATTTCAAATGTAACCGCCGGGCCATCCACGAGTACGACAACCTCTGGGAGTACACGAAGGACCTCTACACCACGCCCGGAATCGAGCGCACCGTGAATATGGACCACATCGTCCGCCACTACTACGTGAGCCACGCCGACCTGAACCCCAAACGACTGGTGCCGACCGGCCCCGACATCGACTTCACGGAGGGCCACGACCGGGACCGGTTACCGGGCGGGCCGCCCGAGGCGCTACAGTAGGGCGACGACTCCGACGAGACACGGCATCCGACGCACTAGAACGACTCGCGAACGGACTCGTCGTACCACTCGGGATAGGCGAGCGCTCGCCGGAAATCCCGATACGGCCCCGCCATCGCGTCGAGCGTTCCGTCTTGGGCCATCTCGGCTAACCGCTGGAAACCAGCGAGGGAGTCGGACGTTCCGCCGTGAGACCGCGACACGAATTCGATCCGATAGGGGTCGTCAGTGTGCGTGTACGAGCCGTCGCCGGCAGTGTAGAGCGTGTCCGGTCCCGTCAGCGATTCGACGAACGCCGCCGTCCGAGCGGTGTTGGCACGGTGGGAGAGAACCACCACGTCGTCGTGGGACGCCGCGGACGACACCGACACGTCGTGTCGCGCGATGCCGTCGGGCCACGCCCGACTGTAGTCGTAGCCACGCTGGAGGATTCGCTCGATGCCCCGATCGTCGACGGCGAGGAGATCACGGTCCGCGTAGTCGTCGAGGCTCGTCAGGTGCCGATCCACGTCGTCGAGCGTCAGACCGTCGAGCGCCTCCCAGTCGAGCGGGAGCCAAAAGACCGGGCCGTCGTCCGACGGCTGAGTGAGCGAGTCACGCAGATCGGCCACCTCGCGGTCGAGTTCCCGAATCCGGTCCGTGAGATCGTCACGCTCGCGCCGGAAGAGCGCGAGCTCCGCTTTCACGTCGTCGAGACGAGAGTGAATCTCTTCGCGGGCGGCCTGTACGTACTCGTCCACGAGCGACTCGGCGGCGCGAAGGGTGTCGAGGCGGTCGATAGCCGTCGAAACCCGATCCACGTCCGCGTCGAGACGGTCGATCAACTGCGCGAGCCGTTCACGCTCGCTGGTGAAGAGGTCGTGGGTGGGTGGGAAGATGTCACGAACGCTCGGATCGGTCTCCGTGTAGTCCCCCTGGAAGTAGTCGAGACGGTCGGTCAGCCCTCGATGGAGAGCGTCGAGTCGGCGAGCGAGCGGTGCCGCATCGCCGACACCGTCGGCGACGACCGGAAATTCGTAGCTGTCGTGAATCTCCGTCCACGTCCGTTCGAGGTCCTGCCGGAGGTCGGTTCCAACGGGACCGTCCGCGAGGGCCCACTCGACGGCTCTTGCGGCGGCCAGACACGACTCCAGATCCTCGTCGGTCGCGATGGTTTCGAGTACCTCACCGATCTCCCGCGGCTCGTTTTCGGTCACGAATCCCGCATCGAGATCGGTCCGTCCGTCGAGGCGGTCGCGAACCCGTTCGAGCCGCTCGATACGTGCCGACGCCGACTCGTCGGCCACATCGTTCAGTATCGACGACAGATCGTCACGCGTGTTTCGTCGCTCCTCGATTTTCGGGGCGACCATCTCCTCGAGGCGCGATTTCGCACGAGCGCGGTCGCGTTTTCGCTCGCAAAACCGGCGTAGCGACCGATGGGGGACCGCGACGGCGGCGTAGCCGATCGTGCCAAGCGGCGAGATCGGTGCCGGACGCGAGGCGCGGTGTGTCGGGGAGACGTACGCGGTCGTCGCGTACAGCGCGTCCGCGACCATCTCGGCGACCGTCTCGGGGGAGTGGCTGTCGTCCGCGTGGTCCGTGCCCACGAGCCAGTAGCTATCGAACGGGGCGTCGTCCAGTTCGAAGGAAATCGGCCGTTCGCTGTCGTCGTCGGTCGTCTCCACCAGCGAGTCCGACATGGCGTACGTGGGGATGCGAACCGACCCGTCGAGAAGCGTCGCGAGGTTCCGGAGCGCGCCGTACGTGTTCGGATACGCGACCGGTTCGACGGGGGGGGCGCTGTACGTGGGATCGATGTGTAACGGCGGGACGATACCGACACCGAGCAGACGCACGTCGGCGTCTGCCAGCGAGTGGGTCGCCACGTGGGTCAACAGCGCCGTGAGGAGCGGGAAGACACCGCTTCCAGTACCCCCTGCGAGGGAGCTGACGACGACGAGGTTGTATCGGCCGAGCCGGGCGTCCAGACTCGCCTGTCGATCGTCGTAGAACGCCGTCACCCGGTCCCGGATGTCGTTGTAGTGGGTCAGGAAATCTGGCGAGACGGCGTTGTCCAGTTTGTATCGGCCGACGTGTCGCAGCCGGTTCGCGCCCGCGTCGGGGATCGTCACGTCGGTCGCGAGATACGGATAGGCGTCGCGCCCGTCGCCGACGACGCCCGAATCGCTCGCGAGGTGGAGCGTCGGCACCGCGTCCGCGGCCCGATCGAGCGTCTCGGGATCGGAATCGACGGCGAGATAGCCGAGATGGGTGGCGCCACGTCGCTCGCCGCGGGCGGCCAGCCGACACACGACGTCGACCCCCGCCGCACCGGCGCCGACGACGAAGGTCGGAACCCCGGGCATACGAACACTGTTTCGGAGGCGACATTTAGCGTTTCCGCCGGACGACGGGGGGTCGACACACCCCCGACGGCTCAGTCGTCCTCGAACTGGACCTTGATGCCCGTCTTCTCGATCAGGTTCTGCTGGTAGGCGTCGACGATATCCTCCCAGTCGGCCTGTCCGGCGAGCCACTGCGCCTTCAGATCCGAATCTGGCGTCGACGTCTGGAGCTGGTTCCAGCCGATCCCCTCACGGCGCAGTTTCTTCTCCCACCCCGTGAATCGCTGGTCCGTCGGCTCGTAGGCGTCCCACATCATTCCCTGCCAGATGTAGCTGTCCAGACCGCTGACCTTGACGAAGTTCTTCAGTTCGCCTTCCGAGAGCTCCGGCTTGTCGACCCGGGTGTGGTCCATCTCCGGTGGACGGGAAACGGTGACGCGCAGGTCGGCGTCGAAGGCGTTTTTCACCTCTCGGCCGTACCACTCGACGTACGCGAAGGCCTGCAGGTAGTTCTCGTACTGGGCCCCCAGCCGTTCGAGCCGACCGTTGTCGGCGAGGTTGTTGAGCATCTGGTAGAGTTTGAGCCGCGACACCGGCCCCCGACGGGTGAAGGTGACGTACTCGATGCGGTACGGATCGTCCAGATATTCGAGTTCGCCGCCCGGTTCCTTCTGCTCGTCTGCGTCCGTCGCTTTGTCGATCAGATCGAGCAATTCGCGGTTGTCCGGGTGGTAGAGATACCAGAACTCGTCCGTGTCGTCGGCGTACACCGGAATTTCGGTTTTGTTGGTGTCGCCGTCGATGACGTTGTTCTTCCACGAAGCGGCGAAGTCGATGCGCTGAGAGAGCGCGCGGCGGACCTTCGTCTCGTCGATCAGTCCTTCGTCGACGTAGTCTGCGAGGCTGTTGAGGTGGTTCTGCACCAGGTCGAGGTCGATGTCCCGCAGTTCCGACTGAACGAGCGGAAGATCGACCTGCCGCATGGACGTCTGAGCGGTCGTGAGCGTCTCGATTTTCGACGACATCTCCCGCTCTTTCGATCGAATCTGGTCGGCCAATTCGTCCTGCTCGTCGCGCAGGGAGTCGATCTCCTGCTCTAGCTCGTTCATCTTGGCCGTGATCTGACTGCGGATGTCGCTCCGCCGGTCGGAGATGGCCTGCTGCATCGACGTCACCCGACCCCACGTTCCCATGATGCGTTCGAGGTCGTCGTAGTCGGACTGGAGGGCAGCGAGCCACGCCTCCGCGTTCTCCCGCTCGCTCTCGAAGATGCCGATAAGCGGGGGGAGCGTATCTTGAATCTGGCCGAGCAGGTCCGGGTCCCACTCCTCTTTGATCTCCTTGTACTCGCTGATCTCGTCGTCCAGATACGCTCGCGCTTCCTGTGCCTTCCCGGTGGTCGTCTTGATCCCGCTGTTACCCGGAAGCGTCTGCAGGTTGTACGTCGACCAGATGTCCTGAACGATGTCCTTGTGTTCTTCCTCGACTTCGGGTGCGCCCCCTTCCTGCTGACTCAGTTTCTCGTCGAGGACGTCGACCGCGATGATCTGTCCCTCGATGTCGTAATCGTCCGCGACCTCGTCCAGAATCGCCTCGATGTCGGACTGTGACTTGCTCTCGACGATGGCCGATCCTTTCCGGAAGCCCTCCTTGCCGAGGTAGTTCCGAATCTCCCGAATCAGCTCCTCGTCGTCGATGTCGTCGAGGTTGAGGTTCGACTTCCGCGTTTTCAGCGACTCGATCTGCGCCTCCAACTCCTCGATCTCTTCGGGGATCTCCTCGTTCTTGCGCCGTTCTTTCGCCTCTTTCTCCGCTTTCAGCTCCGCGTACGCCTCCACCTCGTCGTTCGCGACGTACACTTCGGCCTGATCGGGGGTCCCCAGCACCGACTTCCCCTGCGTCCAGTTTTCCGCGCCACTGCTGAACTGCGTGATGGCGTACAGGGACCGAGCCATGATCTGATTGACTTCCTGCCGATACGTCTCCGGTCCGGTCTGGCCGGCGATCCGACCGTCGATGTCCCCCTCGTCGACGCCCATCAGCCAGTAGTCGTCGAACGGCGGTCCACCGTCCAGCGAGAACTGGGTGACGTGCGACCGTGGCCCTGCTCCCTGCAGCCGCGAGGAATGCACCGGGAGTTCGAGGGTGCGGTTCTCCTCGACCACGTCGCTCGGCATGTGCCGGTCGTAGCTCGTGTTGTTGATGATTTCGAGCAGTTCGAACTTCTCGAGGTCGTGGAGCGCGGCGTGCGCGTTCGGGTAGTAGATCGGCGAGCCGGGAAGCGGAATCGGCCCCTGCCCGTCCTCGTTCATCGGGATTTCGGGGACGACGCCCATCCCGGCCGTGTACACGTAGTCACTGTCGAGATCCTCGGCGATCATGTCCAACATCATCAACAGGAGGGGGAACGTCCCGCTCCCCGTCCCGCCGCCGAGCGAGTGGATCAGAAAGATGTCGAACGACGCCTGTTGCGGCCCCAGATCGGCCGAGTGGTCCTCGTAGTGTGACTCGATTTCGGACCAGATCTGCTCGAACGTGCTCTCGAACTCGTTCTTGTTGTCGAGTTTGTACCGGCCGACCGGCCGTTGCCGCCGTGCCCCCTTGTCTTCGAGGTTCATCCGGCCCGTGAGATACGGGTAGTTCGCCCGATCCTCGTCGATGAAGTCGTCCTCGATTTCGAGCTGGAAGTTGAGCGCTTCCCGCGGCGTCGAACTGAGCGCGTCGACGTCGGTGTCTATCGCCGCGAACTGGAACTTGTGCCCGTCGTCGTTCTCCTGGGCCACTTCGTGAAGCGTGTTCATCACGTTGATCCCCGCTTGTCCCACCCCGATGATGTACGTCGGATGTGTCAGGCTGTCTTCGGCACCCATAATTTCTACTTGCCAGAGATACACTTATTTGTACGGGATGGTTCAGCGGTGTGAGAGAACCAGAGAGTCAACCAGCTAATACGTCTTTTTTCGAGACCGGCCGACGACTCGTCGGGGACTCGCTCCGAATGAATTGGTTCCGATGGCCCGACACATCGACATGGCGACAGTTACGGTTCGGCGACGGTTGGCTCGTCCGAGCGGGAAGAAGAACACAATTCTGACAGATCGAGCGAGGGCCGTCGGCGCCTCAGCTTTTCGGGGGACCGCCGCCGCCACCACCGATCACCGAGTAAAGCGCCATGAGAACGACGAGCGCCACGGCGAGCGCCCCGATACCGGCGAAGACCCAGACGGCGATGTGGACTTGCTGATCGTTCCCTTGGCTATTGATCACCTGTGCCGGCGTGTTGCTCATCGCCGTGGTAACTTCCATCCGCGACTCTTCTTGGTCCCCGGCCGGCGTGTCGTATCGAACCACCACTTCGGCGCTCGTGAGCTCCGACTGCGTCAATCCCGAGACGGGGTAGACGACGAATTCGAGTTCGAGACGCGTACCGGACGGCACCTCGTCCGCGGAGTACCGAACGCCTCGGTTCACGTAATCCCGGGTGAAGTCGACCGACGATGCTCCGGGCTGGAGCAGTTCTACGGACGAGTCCTCGAGGACGGTGTGTTGTGACGAGTAGACGACGATCCGTGCGTCGACTGCGTTCTCGCCACTGAATTCGAGTGAGCCCGATACCTGGATTTCGTGCCCGGGGACGCTCGTATCGCTGTCGTCGTTGTAGCCATCGTAACTGCTGGTGAAGTCACCGGCAACCGCTGCCGAGGCGACGCCGGCACTTGCGGTCAAGAGCACGACGAGCAGCAGTGCGAGCTGACTCGTCCGACTGAGTGAGTTCGGTAATCGGGCCATCGTGGTTGAAACGCTCACACGTTTCACACTTATAATCTACGTTAGGGTATGAAGATTATTTGATGTGTTTTTCCGCAGACGAGGCTGCCGAGAAACACGCGCAGTTCGCAAGACGTGACCGCTCCAATCTCGATACGTCTGTAGGAGAACCATCGCATCGGCAACCACGATGACGGGTCGACGCCGAGACAAGTATGTCCGATCGCATGACATAAATACATCCCGCCGTGATAGGATACCGATGGCGCGTACGTTCACGCAGAAACTCTCTGCGGAACTCGATCCTACAGCCGAAGGCCTCGTCCACCTCTACGCCGAATTCTCTCTGCACTCGAATCTGCGGTCGATCACACTCTCGTTTCCCGACTACCTCGGTGCGGAGGAGTTACGGGGGTTCTCGCAGTCACAGCGACACCAGTGCGAATGGGACGGAGCGACACAGAACCCGTGGATTCGGTTTCGGTACGACGTGAACCGGACGAACGCCGGCGGATACGAGTTCGTCGACACGGGAAGCTGGGCGCTACTCAAATACCCCCCGATCAACACCTCGTGGAAGTACACCGGCGGACGTGTCGAACTCGACCGACAGTACGATATCAGACAGGACGGCATCGTGAGTTCCGACGGGAGTATCGTCTATCTCGGGCCGCACCGGGAGGAATCGTTTCGGGCGGGCGGCCAGCGATTTCGGATAGCGATCCCGACGAACGCGTCACTTCGAGCTTCGCTCGCCGACGTCTGCGCGTCGTTGAGTTTCGCCGCCGAGAATCTCGACGTGGGCGGCAAGAACGACGAGGTGATCGTCGTCGTCGCGCCGTCGAACATCAACTGGGGCTGGGGTGGCTTACAGAGCGGCGTCAACGGTTTCTGGGCGGTCGATTCGAGTTACGTCGACCACGCCAACAACACGTGGATACACGAGTACGTCCACACGCGTCAAGAGTGGGACCGGGACCAGTCGACGCGGTGGCTCATCGAGGGAACGACGAACTACTACGCCGCGTTACTGACGTTTCTCGACGGACGAGTCTCGTTTTCGGCGTTTCACAGGTATCTCGAAACCGACCGGCACGCCAACTCGGTACTCGTCGATCCGGGTCGGTGGACCTCACCGAACGCGTACTACACCAAAGGCCGTCGGGTCACGGCCGCACTCGACGCCAAAATCCGTCGTGAGACGGGTGGATCGAAGACGTTCGAGGACGTGTTCCGACGGATCAACCGCGTCGACGGGTCGCTGACTCACGGCAAGCTCAAAACAGCGATCCGAAACGTCGTCGGTCACGGGCTCGAGGACTGGCTCGCGACGTACGTCGAGCAGTCACGCGTGCCCGACGTGCCCACGGAGGAAGCGCTGTTCACCGGAGACACCGTGTCGGTCCCCGAACCGGAGCCCGAAGTGGAGGAGACCGAACCCGAAGAGGAAGACGAAGTCGAAATCGAAATCGAAGTCGACGACTGCCCCGTCTGCGGCGCGGCCGTCGAGAGCGACCAGCAGTTCTGTGCGGCGTGCGGGACCGCCCTGTTCAGACAGTGTCCAGTCTGTGGGCGCGGCGTGACCGACGAGCCGTACTGTCCGGAGTGCGGCACCGCGATCCAAGAGGAGTGTGACGTCTGTGGTCACCGACAGCATTCGTCGGAAGAGTACTGTCCGAAGTGTGGCACCAAATTCGGATGAGCGCGAGATGGCCGGTACCGAGGCAGGCTACAGCACCGCCAGCACGCCCGCACTCAGCCCCAACGTGACCAGCAACCGCCCGACGCTCCCGGCGAACGTCGCAGCGGCGAATCGATAGTAATCCTCCTCCAGCACGGCAAAGGCGTAGATGGAGAGCGTGTCGGGGAAAAAGGGAACCGAGAGCGCGAGCGCGAGCCCCGCGTACCCCCACCGACGCGCGATTTCGACGGTGCGGCGCTCCGACCAGCCGATCACGTCGAACCGGGAGCGCCGGAGCGCCTTGATGATCGGTCCCGCCTCCTTGGCCTCCTGCCCGATGTGGAACGCGAAGACGCTCCCGGCGGCCTTGCCGGCCGCGGAGGTGAGGATGATCACCGCCAGTCGCAACTCGGTCGAGAGGCCGAGATCCAGTGGTGCGAGGAGAACCACCTCGCTGACACCGGGGAGGGCGAACGCGATGAGGAAGGAGTAGACGAAGATGATGACCAGTCCCCACCATCCCGTCGCCGTCTCGACGAGGCGCGTCAGCCACTCGAGTCCGGGAAGGTCGAGCACGAGGAGGGGGACCAGTGTCTCCACACCACCTCCCTCTGACGGGGGCGACGTAAGTCTTTCAGGTTCCGTCGACCGCCGATCGGCAGTCGTCGAGGTCACGGACGAAGGCAGTCAGCATCTCGCGGGTGACGTGGGGCATACAGACGATCCGGAGTTCGCCCCGTGCGGTCCGAGCGAGTCGCCACCCGCGTTCGGTCAGCGCGTCGAACAGGGGTTCGGGGAGGTCGACCGCCACGAGGGGCAGGACGGGGTCGATCACGTCGAAGCCGCGATCAGTGAGTGCGGCCGCGACCCACTCGGCGTTCGCCTGCGCGCGCTCGTACGCCTGCCGGTATCCCGCCGGCCAGAGTTCGTCCAGTGCCGCCGCGGCGCTCGCCACCCCGGCGCCGCTCCGGGTGCCCGTGAGCGTCGCCTGCGACGTGGATTCCAGATACGGTGTCTCCACCGCCAGCGCGTCCATCGTCGCCCCCTCGCGGGCGAGGAAGCCGCCAGCTGGCACGGCCGCCTGCCCGAGTTTGTGCGGGTCGATGGTCATCGTGTCGACGGCGGCGTGCGAAAAGTTCCACTCGTGATCGGTGAACGGAAGCGCGAACCCACCCCACGCGGCGTCGACGTGGAGGAGGGCGTCGGCGTCCGCGGCGAGATCCGCGAGCGCCGGAATCGGGTCGACCCGGCCGTACTCCGTCGTCCCCGCGATACCGACGATCAGCGCGGTGTCCGCGTCGACAACGTCGGCCATCGCGTCCGGGTCGGCCCGGCGGTCGGTGTCGACCGGCGTGATCCGGAGGTCGACGCCCAAGACTTCCGCGGCCTTCTGAAAACTGAAGTGGACGCTCTCGGGGGCGACGACGTTCGGATCGGCGGCTTCGGTGCGGTTGCGCGCCGCCCGCATCGCCTGAATGTTGGCCTCGGTCCCTCCGCTGGCGACGTACCCGTGGGGCGAATCGAGCCCCGTCACCTCGCCCAGCCGGTCGACCACGTCCTGCTCCAGTCCGGCGACCGAGCGATACGTCTCCGGGTCGCCGGGATTCGTCGCGAGAAACCGCTCGGCCGCCGCCCGCGCAGCGGGGTGGGGCCGGGTACACATGCTGGAGAGCACGCGGTCGAACGTCTGCGGCTGGGGGACCGCCGGCTCCATGTCCCCACAGAACCGACGGGTCGGTTTAGCCGTTGCGTTCCGACTAGCGCACCGAATCGAGGATCAGTCGTTCCTCGATGCGGTCGACCTCTTCGAACACGTCCGCCACGGCGTCGATGTTGGCGCTGATCGAGGTGATTCCCTTGCGAACGAGGAAATCGACCATCTTGGGGTGCGAGCCGGCCTGCCCGCAGATACTCGTGTCGACGCCAGCCTCGCGGCACGCGTCGATGGTGTCGCCCATGATGTCGAGGACGGCGGGGTGAAGTTCGTCGAACCGGTCCGAGACGTGCTCGTTGTTGCGGTCGACAGCGAGGACGTACTGCGTGAGGTCGTTCGTCCCGAAGGAGACGAAGTCGACGTCCTCGTCGATGATGTCCTCGACGCCGAACGCGCTGGCCGGCGTCTCGATCATGACACCCCACTCGCGCTTCTCGGGGTCGATACCGACCGATTCCATGTGATCACGCGCCGCGGCCACGTCGTCGCCGTCGGTCACGAGCGGGAACATGATCTCGAGGTTCTCGTACCCCTGCTCGTAGAGGCGCTTGAACGCCTCGAGTTCGTGTTTGAACACCTCCGGCCGGTCGAGACTGCGGCGGATGCCGCGATACCCGAGCATCGGGTTGTGTTCGTTGGGTTCCTCGTCGCCGCCCTCCAGTTGTCGGAACTCGTCGGTGGGGGCGTCGAGCGTGCGCACGCGAACCGGCCGGGGGTAGAACTCCTCGGCCACCTTGCGGACGCCGCTCATGATCTCCTTGATGTAGGCCTCGGCGCCTTCGTCCTTGATGTACCGTTCGGGCGTCTTGTTCAGCGAGAGGACGAGGTGTTCGATCCGCAGGAGGCCGACGCCGTCGGCGCCGGTGTTGGCGGCGCGCTCGGCCGCGTCCGGGATGGAGACGTTCACCTTCACCTCGGTCGCAGTGACCGGCTTGGGCCGCGAGCCGACCGGCGCGCTGTCGTCTGCGCTGGGGTTGGCGGCGGGTTCGTCGACCGCGACCCGTCCCTCGCGGACCGTCCCCATCTCGCCGTCGACGGTGACGATCTGTCCGTTCTCCAGCGTGTGGGTCGCGCCGCCACAGCCGACGACGGCGGGCACGCCGAGTTCGCGCGAGACGATAGCCGCGTGGGAGGTCATCCCCCCCTCGTCGGTGACGATGGCAGCCGCGCGCTTCATCGCGGGCACCATGTCGGGCATCGTCATCTCGGTGACGATCACGTCGCCCTCGCTCACCTGGTCGAGGTGGTCGAGTTTGGTGACGATGCGGACCTCGCCGGAGGCGATTCCCGGACTCGCACCGAGACCGGAGAGGAGGTGTTCGTTGTCGCCGTCGTCTTCCTCGCTCTCGCTGTCACTCTCGCTCCCGCTCGCCCCGTCGTCGATGGTCGTGATCGGCCGGGACTGGAGCATGTACACCTCGCCGCCCGCGACGGCCCACTCCACGTCCTGCGGTTCGCCGTAGTGATCCTCGACCTTCCGCCCGAGTTCGATCAGGCGGTCGATCTCTTCCTGCGTGAGCACGCGCTGGTCCCGCTTGTCCTCGGGCACCTCGCGCTCGACGGTTTCGCCCGTCTCGTCGTCCTTGACGTGCATCACTTTCTTCGTCGCGACGGTGGCCTGTTCGACCTCGCCCGTCGTGCGGTCGACGACGTAGTTGTCGGGGGAGACGGCGCCGGAGACGACCGCCTCGCCGAGGCCCCACGCCGCCTCGATGATGATGCGCGGGTCGCCCGTCGACGGGTGGCTCGTGAACATCACGCCACTTTTCTCGGCGTCGACCATCGTCTGGACGACGACCGCGATGTCGACCTCGTCGTGCGGGAAGCCCTTCTGATTGCGGTAGTAGATGGCTCGCTGAGAGAACAGGGACGCCCAGCACTCCTGCACGCGGTCCACGAGGTCGTCCTCGGTGACGTTGAGGAACGTTTCCTGCTGGCCGGCGAAGGACGCGTCCGGCAGGTCCTCCGCCGTCGCGGAGGAGCGGACGGCGACGAACGTCTTGCCGTCGCCCATCGACCGGTACGCCTCGAGGATTTCCTCACGTACGTTCTCGGGGACCTCCGTCTCGACGATGAGTTCGTGCGCGCGCTCGTGGGCCGCTTCGAGCGCCTCGGAGTCCTCGGAGTCGACGTCGACAGCCGAGAACAGTTCCTCGTCGATACCCGCCTCCTCGATGAACGTCCGGTAGGTGCCGGCCGTCACGACGAATCCCGGAGGGACGGGGAGTCCCGCCCCCGTGAGTTCGCCGAGCGAAGCCGCCTTACCACCGACCGTCCCCAGATCGGCAGAACGTACGTCCTCCAGCCAAGCTACAGCCATTTCGTACGCACGAATCCCACCAGTACGATAAAGAAGGTTTCGAAGCGCGCAACTACGGCCATCCGCGTGTGGGGTCGGATCATCCATCAGATCGGGGGACTGCGTACGCCTGGTGGTAGAATCATCGACGCCAGTCACTCGGATACTCAACACATATGCGCCCCGTGAAAATGTCAATAATATAAGTGTATTCGCAGGGTTAGGGAATCATACTAACGAAATGTCATCTGGAATAATATCGACGGACGACGAAGCGATCGCAGACTTCGCAGGAACACTTCGTGGCACCCTCCTTCGGCCGGACGACGAGGGGTACGACGAGGCACGGACGGTCTGGAACGCGACGATAGACAAACGTCCCGCGCTCGTCGTCCGATGCGCGGGCGTCGCGGACGTCATCGACGCAGTCGCGTTCGCGAAGAACAGGACGTGCCCATCTCGGTGAAAGACGGCGGCCACAACATCGCAGGCAGGGCCGTCGAAGACGACGCTCTCATGATCGATCTGTCGCCGATGAACTCGATTCGGGTCGATCCCGACGCGAAGACGGCCCGCGTCGAACCGGGCGTCGTCCTCAGCGAACTGGACCACGAGACGCAGGCGTTCGGCCTCGCGACGCCCGTGGGGTACAACTCGACGACCGGCATCGCCGGACTGACGCTCGGCGGTGGCTGGGGATGGCTCTCGCGAAAGTTCGGATTGACCGTCGACAACCTCGTCTCGGCCGACGTCGTCACCGCCGAGGGCGAACTCGTCCACGCGAGCGAGACGGAAAACGAGGACCTCTTCTGGGGGCTCAGAGGCGGCGGCGGCAACTTCGGGATCGTCACGTCCTTCGAGTTCGAACTGCACGAGGTCGGCCCGACGGTACTGTCCGGACCGATCGTCCATCCGTTCGAGGACGCCGCGGCGGTCCTTTCGGCGTACCGGGAGTTCACCGCGGAGGCACCGAACGACGCAACGGTGTGGTTCGTCATCCGGCACGCACCCCCGCTCCCGTTCATTCCCGAGGAGTGGCACGGTCGGAAGGTCCTCATCCTCGCGGCGTTCTACGTCGGCGAGATGAGCGAGGGCGAGCAAGTGCTCCAGCCGTTACGCGACATCGGAGAACCAATCGCCGACGCGGTTGGACCACATCCGTACGCCGGCTGGCAAGGCGCGTTCGACGGGCTAGCCCCGGCCGGAAACCGGAACTACTGGAAGTCCCACAACTTCGTCGAGATGACCGACGGCATGATCGACACCTTCGTCGAGTACGGCGAGACGATCCCCACCGAACACACGGAGATCGCCTGCGCCCAACTCGGCGGAGCGATAAACGACCGGCCGGTCGACGCGACGGCCTATCCCCACCGCGACGCCGAGTTCACGATGGTCCTTCACACCCAGTGGGAAGACGCCGAACGGGACGAGGAGTGCATCGCGTGGGCCCGCGAGGTGCACGAAGCGATGACACCCCATGCGACCGGCGGCGTCTACGCCAACTTCGTCCCGGAGGAAGTCGGCGATCAGCAGGCGGCCTACCGCGAGAACTACGACCGGTTGGTCGAAATCAAAGACACCTGGGACCCGGAGAATCTGTTCCGGCTGAATCACAACGTGGAGCCGACGTCACCGACGGACACCACCTGAGCGCCGTGGACTGGCGTCCCACCGGCTTTCGCTCGACGGACCATCCCGAGAAAACCCGCGATTGACCCGCTATTGAATGAACATGATTATTTATTCACATGTGCGTCATTGGGTAGCCTATGGGATGGCTCAGCGACATCGGTGACGCCGTCTCCTCGGCAGCGAGTGCCGTGGGGGACGCCGTGGAAGGGGCGGCGAACACCGTCATTGACGGGGTCGAGGACGTCGTCGACGGCGTCGTCGATACGGTACAGGACGGTATCGGGTCCGCGACCGATTGGTTGTGCAAACACGGCGGGGTAGTCGGCTGCGCGGTCGGGAACTTCTTCGGCGGCGTGTTGGACGGGGTTCTACAGGGATTTCAGGACCTCCTGAACGATTACTTCAACATCCTCAGGGACGTGTTCGGCATCGTCGGATCGCTCCTGCGGCTCGATTTCCCGGGCGTACTGAAGGGATTGGGAGACCTATTCATCAGTATCTTCGATTTCGGCATCGATTTCGTCCGCATGGCCACCGGTGGGTACATCGTCGGTGGCATCGTCAAAAAGTTCAAACGCTCCGCCCTCATCCGGTTCGTCGACCGGCTCGTCACCGAGCGCTTCGGCGACGATCCGGACCGTCTCGCCGAGGTCCGCAGTAAAATCGGTCTGGACGGCGGGCGCTTCGGGTTTCAGTTGCCGGCCGAACACCGCGTGTGCGTGATGGACTCCGAGGACGTCGACCTGTGGCGCATGCACGAGGACGAGGAACTCGACCTCTACGCGATGGCGGGACTGTTGAGCTTCGATTCGTTCGCGCTCGGGAGCGACCATCCGAACACCGTCGTCAAATCCGTCGGCGACGACGGGACGGATAACTGGTGGCCGGTCACCCGCTGGACGATATCCAAATATCTCGAAAGCAACGGCGAGGCAAAGCGGTTGCGCGTCTACGCCATGTCCCACCGCGTCGCCGTCGAACGACAGGCGCTTACGTCCCGGAAACTCGACGAAATCGGTGTCATCCTCGACTGGAACGACGGCGACGAATTCGACGGGTTTCGGGCGGAGACGACCCAAGAAATCGCCGGAATCGAGTACGACTTCCCCTCGGGACAACTCGAGACGCTCCTCGGTCAGCCCGAGTACGACCGTCCGCCGGGGGTGAACTGCACGCTGGTCGCGCTCGCCGGCTTCAAACTCGACAACTTCGGGCGCGTGGCGGGGCGTGACATTCGAGAGTGCGAGGATTTCCCGGACGACTGTTCGACCCCGAACAGAACGGACCGATGTTGCAACACCATCGACTGGCGACGGAGTTCGGGCGTCATCTACCGTGACGTCTACCCCGAGTATATCTTCAAGTACGTGTTGGCTCACGAGATTGGCCACTATCTGGGCCTGTGTCACTGCGAGCACGACGGCTTCCAGAACGTGATGTTCCGCCCCGACATCCTCGATTTCTTCGACGTCGGCCTGCTGAGCTTCTACTGGGACAGTGAGCCCCACTTCTCGCTGAAGGACGGGAAAAACGCGTGGCGGTTCATCGTCGATCAGCTACTCCCCTGTCTGATCGACGAGGAGGAGGTATCGATCCCGGCGGACGTCGAATCGCGGGTCGTCTCGTCCAGAAACAGCTGCGCGGTCGTGAGAGAGCCGGCGGAACGAACGAACGAACGCCGCAAACTCCCTCGCGTGAGCTAAGTGGGTTGGATCGGGTGGAACGTACGCCCCCATCAGGCTTCGAGGATGTCGTCGTCGTCGGCCGGCGGGACGGCGAGTGAGCCATCGAGCGCCGTCACCGCCCGGCCCCCGATGCGCACGTCGACATCACCGGTCTCCGACCGGTTGTCCGAGGAGCGTGGCTCCTCGCTTCCCTCGACCGCGACCCGGACCACCCCCGGCCGGTCGACGAAGTGCCCCTGTTCGAACTGCATCTCGCGGGGCGGGTCGTCGAAGGCGTCGACCGCGTGGAGATACGCGCCACAGGCGCCGCTCGCGGTCCCCGTCACGGGGTCTTCCGGCACGCCCGCACCCGGCGCCCACATCCGCGCGTGGAGCGTCGACGCCGCGTCCAGCGCGTCGAAGGTGAAGGCGTAGACGCCGGTCGCACCGTACTCGGCTGCCAGTTCCTCGACGGCGTCCATATCCGGCTCCGCCTCACCCAGCCGTTCGAGGAAGTTGACCGGGACGATCAGGAAGGGAAGCCCGACCGTCGCGACGGCGGCCGGCACGTCCGCACCCACGTCCTGCATCGCCGCGGGGTCGATTCCCAGCGCCGCCCCCACGCGCTCGTAGTCGAGGTCGACCACCTCGACGCTCGGCTCGCCGGTCCCCATCCACGCGACACCCTCGTCGGTCACCTCGACGTCGATGACGCCCGCGTTCGTCCGCAGTCGACCCTCGCCCGCGTCGAGTTCGCCCTCGTCGTGGAGGTGGACGAGGCTGGCGATGGTGGCGTGTCCGCAGAGATCGACCTCCTGTGCCGGCGTGAAATAGCGGATGCGGCGGTCCACCTCGTCGTCCGGAAAGAGGAAGGCCGTCTCGCTCGCGTTGAGTTCGCGCGCGATCTTGCCCATCCGCTCGGCGTCGAGGCCGTCGGCGTCGGGGACGACGCCCGCGGCGTTGCCCGCGAGCGGTTCGTCCGCGAACGCGTCGACGAGGAGCGTGCGTCGCGTGTCGGAGTCGTCCATAGACCGTTGGAGGGGAAGGGGGCCTATAGACGTGGGGGCCGTCCCGCCCGAACCCGTAAGCCCTTACCCGTCGGCCGTCGGAGTCGCGGTCATGAGCGACCTCCCGGACGATTTTACCTGCACGATCACCAACTGGGAGTACATCTACGGGCTCTGCCGGGACGTGGCCGACGAGGTGCACGCCGCGGAGTTCGACCCCGACGTGATCGTCGCCCTCGCCCGCGGCGGCTGGTTCGCCGGCCGCTGTTGCTGTGACTTCCTCGGCCTCGACGACCTCACCAGCCTCAAGATGGAACACTACGTGGGGACGGCCGCGAAAGGAGCAGACCCCGAAGTCCGCTACCCGATGCCCGAGGGGAGCGTCGAGGGGAAGGACGTGCTGATCGTCGACGACATCGCCGACACCGGCGAATCCCTCCACCACGCCTACGAGTACGTCACCGACCGCGACGCCGACGAAGTGCGGACGGCCACGCTCCAACTGCTCCACACCAGCGAGTTCGAACCCGATTTCGTGGGCGAACGCCTCGACGAGTGGGCGTGGATCGTCTACCCGTGGAACTTCATCGAGGACATGATCGACCTGATCGCGGGCGTCATGGAGCGGGCGGACGCCGAGACGTTCGACCGCGAGACGATCCGCAAACGTCTCGCCGCCGAACACGACATCCAGCGTATCGAGATGGAGATCGCCCAGCCCGACCGCCTCGACGAAGTCCTCACGGAGATGGAGCGTCGTGACGTGATCGAACCGGCCGGCACCGACAACTGGCGACTCGCGTAACGTGTTCCGAACTACCGCAACGACGGGCGAGCGGCCCCGCCGAGTCTCGCGTGGAGGCGGAGCGTGACCTCCCTGCTCTCCATCTTCGCGACGGCCATCCTCCCCATCATCACCCTCGCTGGCGTCGGGTTCACGCTGGGACGCTTCCGCGACGTCGACATCGGCCCGCTCAACACCGTCACCGTCTACGTCCTCGTCCCGGCGCTCATCTTCCACAGCATCGCCACCGCGTCCTTCGGCGGCGCGACGCTCGTTCGCATCGGCGTCGCCACCGCGGCCTACCTGCTCACGATGGTCGTCGTCGCCGAGGTAGTGGGCCGCTTGCTCGGCCAGAGCGAACCCATCCTGAGCGCGCTCGTCCTCGTGAGCGCCTTCCCCAACTCCGGCAACTACGGCATCCCGCTCTCGGAGTTCGCGTTCGGCCCCGAGGGGCGGAGCACGGCCGTCGTCTACCTGACCGTGCAGGCCGTCCTGCTCTACACTGGCGGCATCTACGTCGCCCAGCGCAGTGGCGGAACCCGTGGCTTCGGCGGCATGAAACGCGCGCTCAAGATCCCGCTGGTCTACGCCGTCGTCGCCGCGCTCCTCGCCCGCTACCTCGGCTTCGTCCCCCCCGCCGGCAGCACCGCGATGACGACGCTCGAACTCGTCGGCAACGCCTCCATCCCCGTGATGCTCCTGATCCTCGGCATCCAGCTTGCCGACACCGACTACGGGACGGCGCTCTCGAAAGTGGGGATTCCGACTGTCCTGAAGATGGCCGTCGCCCCCCTCGTCGGCGCCGGCATCGCCCTCCTCGTCGGCTTCGAGAACCCCACCGTCGGGCGGACGTTCGTCCTCGAATGCGCGACGCCGGCCGCCATCACGCCACTCCTCCTCGTCGTCGAGTTCGGCGGCGAATCCGCCGGCGATAGCGGCCTCTCCGTCGCGGAGTACGTCAGCACGACCGTCCTCGTGACGACGCTCCTGAGCGTGCCCGTGCTGACCGTGCTCATCGCCGTGCTGGAGTCGGGGATTCTGGTCTGAGCGCTGGCGACAGCCTTTACCTACTCCCGCCGACACCTCGGATCGAATGCTGGAGCCCGCGACCCTCGCCGCCTTCGTCTCCGCCGCCGCCCTCATCGTCCTCGCCCCCGGCCCCGACACGATGTACACCGTGACGCGGAGCCTCGGTGACGGCCGTACCGCGGGCGTCGTCGCCGCCACCGGGACGGCGACGGGCGTCCTGATCCACACCGCCGCCGCAGTGGCCGGCCTGTCCGCGCTCCTGCGCGCGAGCGCGACTGCCTACACCCTCGTCAAGTACGTCGGCGCCGCCTACCTCTGCTATCTCGGCGTGCGACTCCTCCGGAGCGACGAGACGTTCGACGTGGCGGACACGACATCGCAGTCGCTCGCCGATTCGTACCGCCGCGCCGTCACCATCAACGTCACCAACCCGAAAGTCGCGGTGTTCGTCCTCGCCTTTTTCCCGCAGTTCGTCCCCGCCGCGGCGGACGCCCCCGTTCAGATGTCGATCCTCGGGCTGATTTACGCCGGACTGAGTCTCGTCTATCTCGCCGGCGTCGCGCTGTTCGCCGGGCGCGTGCGACACGTCTTGCTCGACTCGGGGCGTGCGCAGCGCGTGGTGCAGTACGTGAGCGGGAGCGTCCTGATCGGCTTCGGCCTGCGACTCCTGCTGGACGAACGACCGGCCACGTGAACCACGCCTGATAATCGGGCCACGACGCTTAAGCCACCCCGCGACAGAGCCTCGGGAGATGCGACAGAGAGACGGTCTCGACTATCTGCTCGTCGTCGTCGTCGCGATTCTGGCGGCCGTCCACATCCCACCGTACGAGGTCGCCAAGCGTGAGACGGTCGAAATCGCCCACGAGACCGGCATCGTCGCCGCCGCGAATCTGTTGCTCGATATCCGGGTCGCGGTGGTTCTGCTCGCCGTCTTGGGTCTCGCTATCTTGCTCGTCGTCACGGACAACGTGCCGACGCGGTGACCGCGCGAACGCGAATCCGAACCATGGCACGCCGTCACCGTTCTCCCCGAAAGAACCATGCCGTAGTCACTCGAACGGTCCGCGTAGAATGGTACAGGGCGGCCCAGCCGTCCAGCTCGGCGTAATCGTAGCGACGATTCTGGGACTGTGGATCGGTGCTCGCGCCCTAGTCGACGCAGTCGTGCGACTCGCCAGACGGTTCGGCCTCTCCGATCTCACGATCGGACTCACTATCGTGGCGATGGGCACGTCGACGCCGGAACTCGCCGTCTCCGTCGATGCCACGCTGAAAGGGCTCGGTGATATCGCCGTCGCCAACGTCCTCGGGTCGAACATCTACAACCTGGCGTTCATCCTCGGGATCATCTCGCTGATCAGGGTGATTCCCATCGCCGAGTCACTGGTTCACCGGGACGGGGCAGCACTGCTCGCGAGTACGGTCGTCGCCGGCCTCGTCCTCGCAGATCTGACCGTCAGTCGGCTGGAAGGCGGCATCATCGCGGGCCTGTTCGTCGTCTACACCGCGTACCTGCTTCGGAGCTCACAGTCCCCATCGCCTGCGTCGACGAGCGACCCGTCCGCAGCGGATGCGGTGACAACGACGGTTACGGAGCGAGTGCGATTCTACGGCCGGGACGCCGCCCTCCTCGTCGGTGGGCTGGCGATAGTGCTCGTCAGCGGCGACTACATGGTGCTCGCGGCGTCCGAACTGGCACGGGACGCGGGTATCTCGGAGTGGGTCATCGGCGGCACCATCGTCGCCGCCGGAACCTCCACGCCGGAGTTCGCCGTCTCGCTGGTGGCGATCCGCCAGGGCAGCCTCGGCGTCTCCGTTGGCAACGTCGTCGGGAGCAACGTCTACAACATCACGGGAATCCTGGGCGTCGCAGCGCTCGTCCGACCGCTCGCCGTGAGCGGGACGGCGCTGGAGACACTGGCGTGGCTGGCGGTCGTCACCGTGCTGATGGTGGCCGCCCTCTGGACGAAACGGCAACTCTCACGCCCGGAAGGGGCGCTGTTCGCCGGCTCCGAAGTCCTCCGGTGGATACTGGGAATCCTCGGCTGAGGGCGCGGTTCGCGAAACGGACTCAATCCGCCACGGCTTCGTCGCCCAACGACGCCGAACCGGGGGGTCTCCTCGGCCGTCTCGCGAGTTGCGAGGCACCCTCAATCTGCCACGGCTTCGTCGCCCAACGACGACGAACCGGTGGGTCTCCTCGGCCGTCTCGCGAGTTGCGAGACGGCCTCAATCTGCCACCGCTTCGTCGCCGACCGTCGGCGCCGACGGATCACGAATCCACAGATCCCCGAACAGGTCGTCCTGTCGGAGTTTGATTTCGCCGCGGTGGGCCAGAAAAAGCAGGGCGAGGAACGTGTCGACCGGCGCGCCGCCCGACTCGCGCACCTCCGCGAACAGCACCTCTGCGCGCCCGGCGTCGTAGTGGGTGCGCACCGTCTCCCGCACCGCGTCGATAGTCGTCTCGATGTCCTCGGTGTGGGTGGTGCCCGTCACGTCGCCCTCGGTCGGTTCACCGCCCTCGCGGAAGTCGTCCGCGGCGTGGTAGTCGAGGGTCTGTGTCCCGCGGTCGTACCCCTTGGGCGACCGCGAGGTGTCGTACGACCGCGACTCCTTCCACCACGAGTCGCGCTCGGCCTCGCGGAGTTCCCGAACCAACTCGTCCAGCGTCTCCGGCGACCCCCGGGCGTGTTTCCGGTCCAGCCGCCGGTCGAGTTCGGCGTCCAGCGCGTCGATGGGGTCGTGCCCGTTCGCCATCGCATCCGGATCGCCACCCTCCATCGCCACCTCCCACGGCTCCGGTTCCGGTTCGTCCGGGCCGTCGTCGAGGAGCACGTCGCTTTTCATCCGCAGGAGCACGCTCGCGTAGAAGAGCGCCCGCCCCGACGTGCGGAGGTCCGTCTCGTCGAGGCGGTCGAGGAACGCGTCGGTCACGTCGACGATGTCGATGTCCCACGGGTCGATTTCGCCGTCCTCCGCCAGTTGGACCAGCACTTCGACCGGTTCCACCTCGTCGTCGTCGGTGCCGGGCAGGCTCACGTCGTCGGGAACGCGGTCAGTCATCGGCTGGCACCTCCGGTTCGCCGTCCAGCCGGATACCGGTCACGGCGCTCACGTTGTCGCCCTGCATGGTGACGCCGATGGCGCGCTCCGAGCGGTCCAGCAGGGCCGAGCGGTGCGAGACGACGACGAACTGCGCCTCGCCGGCGAGATCGTCGACCATCTCGCCCACCCGCTCGGCGTTGGCGGCGTCGAGGAAGGCGTCCACCTCGTCCAGCGCGTAGAACGGCGCCGGGTTGTGCCGCTGGATGGCGAAGATGAAGGCGAGCGCCGTCAGCGACTTCTCGCCGCCGCTCATGGCGTCCAGTCGCTGGATCGGCTTGTCGCCCGGCTGGGCCTTCATCGTCAGCCCACCGTCGAACGGGTCGTCCTCGTTCTCCAGGTGCAACTCGCCTGTCCCGGCGGACAGGCGTTCGAAGATGTCCTGGAAGTGGGCGTCGATGGCGTCGAACGCCTCCATGAACGTCTCCTTCTTCCGCGCCTCGTAGCCCTCGATCCGCTCCGCGATGGCGTCGCGTTCGTCGACGAGGGTGTCGCGGCGCTCCTGTAAGTCCTCCAGCGCCGCCTCCACCTCGTCGTACTCGTCGATGGCGAGCATGTTGACCGGCTCTAACTCCTGCATCTCGGATTCGAGCCGTTCGACGTTCGCTTCCACCTCGTCGTGGTCCGGAATCTCCTCGGGGTCGTACTCCCCGACCTCTCCTTCGAGTTCGCTGATCTCCCACTCCAGCCGCTCGGCTTTCTCGTCGAGGTCGTCGATCTTCGACTCCACCGCGGCCACGCGCTCGCGGGCGGTGTCGCGCGCCTCCCGCGCCTCGCGCAGGTCCGACTGGAGGTCGCGGCGCTCCGCCTTGAGGTCCGCGAGTTCGTCTTCCAGATCCTCGATGGCGGCGTGTTTCTCCTCCAGCGTGGCCTCGTGATCCTCGATTTCGGCCCGCACCTCCTCGATGCGCTCCTCGGCCTCGGCCTTCCGATTCTGGGCCGCCTCGATGGTCGATTCGAGGTCGTCGATGGACTCCTCGGCGTACTCGACTTCGAGTTGCCGCTCGTTGAGACGGGCGTCGAGGTCGTCCATCCGATCCTCCAACTCCTCGATCTCGCCCTCGATCTCCTCCTTTTTCGCCGTGAGTTCGGGGACGCGAGAGTCCGCGAGTTCTTCCTCTAACTCCGCGATCTCACCCTCGATCGCCTCGATCTCGGCGTCGAGAGCGGTGATCTGCTCCTCCAACTCGGTCATCTCCGCGTCCACCTCGTCGCGTTCGGCACGGAGGTCGTCGAGTTCCTCCTCCAGTTCCGTTATCTCGGTCGAGGCCGCCTCGACCTCGCCCTGCACGTCCTCGATCTCCGATTCGAGGTCGCGGACGCGGTCGGTCGCGTCGCTCTTGCGGTCGCGGGCGTCGTCGAGGCGGGACTCCACGTCCCGAATCTCCTCGCGGACGCGTCGGCGGTCGTCCTCCAGACTCTCGATCTCCTCCGCGAGGCGTTCGAGCCGCCCCTTCCCGCTCTTGGTGAAGGAGTAACGCGACCCGCCGCCGGAGCCGCCAGTCATCGCGCCACTCTTCTCCACCAGATCGCCGTCGAGCGTCACGAGGCGGTAATCGCCCATCAGGTCGCGGGCGGTGTCCATGTCCTCGACGACGAGCGTCGAGCCGAGGACGTAGGAGAAGACGCCGGCGTAGCGATCCTCGTAGTCGACGAGGTTGCGCGCGAAGTCGACGACGCCGGGATGCGCGGGCTTGCTCGGCAGGCCACGGCGGTCCATCTCGGTGATGGGGAGGAAGGTTGCCCGGCCGGCGTTGCGGGATTTGAGGTAATCGATACAGCTCGCCCCGACGCCGTCGTCGTCGACGACGACGTTCGCCAGTCGGCCGCCCGCGGCGGTCTCACAGGCGGTGGCGTACTCGGCGTCGACACTCCCCAACTGCCCGACTGCGCCGTGAACGCCGTCGATACCGGCGTTGAGGACCGTCGTCACCGAGCGAGGCCACGAGTCGTCGCCGTCGCGGCTGGCACGCGCCTCCAGTTCGGCGTACTCGTTCTGTTTCGCGCGGAGGTCGTCCTCGATTTCGTCCAACTCGTCTTGCAGGTCCGCCTTCTCCTCGCGCAGATCCTCGATGGCCGACTCGATCTTCTCCCGATTCTTCTCGGCACGGTCGAGTTCGCCGTGCAGATCCGAGAGGTCGGCCTTCAGATCGGGCACCCGGTCGTGGGCCGCCTCCAGTTCTTCCTGGGCCTCGCTGATCCGGTTCGAGCGACGCCGCGCCTCGTCGAGCAGGCGGTCTTTCTCGCGCTGGGCGTCGTTTCGCTTGGTCTTTTTCTCCTCTAACGCGCCCTTCTGCTCCGCGAGTTCGTCTTTGAGTTCGTCGAACTCGGTGTCGACGCTCTCGATCTCTTCCTCGACGTCGGCGAGTTCCCGCTCTTTTTGCTCGATGTCGCTTTTCACCGACGCCTTCTCGACTTTGATCGAGCGAATCTCGTCTTCGAGGTCGTCGAGTTCCTCGGTCTTGCGATCGAGCGTGACGAACGCCTCGCGGCGTTCCTGTTCGGCGTCCTCGATCTTCTCCTCCTGATTCTCGATGGTCGCCTCCAGCCGACCGATCTCGCCCTTGATCTCCTCGATTTCGCCCTTGATCCGCAGTTGCTCGTCCTCACCTTTCCGCTCGATTTCGCGGGTGAGGTCGTCGAGTTCGTCCTCCAACTCGTCGACGGCGGCTTCCTTCTCGTCCAACGTCGCCTGCCGGTCGGCGAGTTCCTGCTCTTTGGCCCCGATATGTTTCCGCGTCCGCTCCAGCGCCGTCCGCTTCTCCTCCAGCTCGGCGGCCTTGAGGTAGCTCTCGTACTCCTCCTTTTCCTCGCGGAGCGACTGGTACTCCAGCGCCGTCTCGCGTTCGTCTTCCAACTGGTCGAGGCGGTCCTCCTTCTCCTCGATGCGGAGGTCGGCCTCGTCGATACGCTCCTCGACGGTCTCCAGTTCCTCGTAGGCGTCTTCCTTCTTCGCGTCGAACTCGGCCACGCCCGCGATCTCGTCGATGATCGTGCGGCGCTGGCCCGCCGACATGTTGATGATCTCGGTCACGTCGCCCTGCATGACGACGTTGTACCCCTCCGGCGTCACGCCGGCCTGCGCGAGCAGATCACGGATGTCGGAGAGGTTGACCGAGCGACCGTTGAGGTAGTAGTAGGAGTAGTAGTTCTCCTCGGTTTCCTTGACGCGGCGCTTGACCGAAATCTCGTCCACGTCGCCCACGTCCTCGGTGCCGGCGGCGTTGACGACCTGCGAGCGGTCGAGGGTACCGTCGGCGTTGTCGAGGACGACGGTGACGCTCGCCTCGCGAGGACCGGAGCGCTCCGATCCGTCCTCGTGCCCGGGGTTGTAGATGAGGTCGGTCAGTTTCTCCGCGCGGATGCCGCGAGTACGCGCGAGGCCGAGGGCGAAGAGGACGCCGTCGATGATGTTGCTCTTGCCGGAGCCGTTCGGGCCGGTGATGACCGTGAAGTCCTCGTAGAAGGGGATGCGCGTCTTCCGGCCGAAGCTCTTGAAGTCGTCCAGTACCAGCTCTGAGATGTGCATGGGGGTGGTGACCCCGATCAGGCGACGATGATGTCGTTCCCGTCGGAGCCGTCGTCGTCTTCCGCTTCTGCTTCGGCGTCGGCTTCTGCTGCCTCGGCCTCAGCGTCGACGTCAGCGTCCGCCTCGGACGCCGGGTCGGCGTCCGATTCGGCGTCCGCGTGTTCGACCTCGGCGTGGGCCGAATCGCGGGGTGCGGGCGCTCGCGAGTTGTCGACGCCTTCGTTTTCCTCTAGCTGTCGGAGGCGTTCCCGCGTCTCGACGAGTTCCTCGGTGAGGCCGTCGACGGCGGCCTGCAGTTCCGCGACCTGGGATTCGAGCTCCTCCACCCTGTTGCTCATAGCTCTATGGGGTAGCCCCGGACCTATAAAGGTACGTCAGACATTCACCAGGTCGTGGAGGAGTTCGGCCACCAGTACGGCGTCGGTAACGACGGTTCGCCACGACGGCCCGGCGAACCACCCGTGAGTACGGGACGAAACGTGCCCGCTCAGAAGAAATTAAGTATCCGACATATAATGCGAATGGTATGGGGTCGACCGAACTGACGGTGGTGGATCGAGCAAGTGTAGACGAGGAACCGTATCCCGTGTTGTCGGAAGCCCTCCGTATTGCGGTGGGGAACGAAGACGGCCCGTCATCGTATCCGTCGGGCGAGGAGGAGAGATTCGTTCACGACTTCTTATACGATATGACGTACGAGGACTGGATCGACGGCGTCGATTTTCACGCGCACGAGATTCACGACGCATTCGTAGAACGGGAGGCCGAGTGGGTCGAAGACCATCCAGCGTACGAGAATTTGGAAACGTTCAGACGAACGTTAGAGACGCTCGTTAAAGAGGGATGTCTCGGCCGACACACAAAATCCGGAACGTTCCAAAGGGACGACAGCGGCTCGGTCGAATACGTAGAACGGGAGAAAACGGCCGAGTATTACTACACATACAACCTGGGTGAGGCGATCGGAAAGTACGGGAACATCTTTTCGCTGCAACAGGTCGAAGAGATGTGTGCGGATTCCGGAATGCCAAAACTCCAGTGTCTAGTCGAGATTCTGCACAATAGGCAGCTCAGCGAATTTTAGCCCGCTGTCTGCCGACGCGATCACTGCGACGCAACAGCGCACTCAATTCTGGTTGCTCGAACGCTCGGTCGTGGTGTGACGAGGGGCACAGTACCCACGTGCGTTCGTCTCACCGCGAACCGCCGACCCTTAGTGTCTCGACGCCCCAGTCTCGCCCATGCGCCACGTCGGACTCAAAGCCCGGATGGCGGTCGTCGGATCGATCCTCTTCGCGTTCTACGCGGTCGCCGCGGTCGTCGTGATGGGTGTCTTCCAGTGGCCGCTCGCACTCGTTCTGCTCGGGAGCGTCCTCTTCGTCGGCGTCCAGTACAAGATCGGCAAGTGGATGGCGCTTCGGAGCGTCGGCGCCGAAGACCTGCCCGAAGAGCGCGCGCCCGACCTGCACCGCCGCGTCGAATCGCTCGCCCGCGACATGGGCATCGACAAACCCCGACTCATGATCGCCCGGATGGGCGTCCCGAACGCCTTCGCCGTCGGCCGCAAGGGCGCGGGGACGGTCGTCGTGAGCGAGGAACTCCTGCGGACCCTCGACGACGACGAAGTCGAGGGGGTCCTCGCCCACGAACTCGCCCACATCCGCAACCGCGACGTGGTGATGATGGTACTCGGGCAGGGCGTCGCCTCCATCGTCGCCATCGTCGCCCAGTGGGCCGTCCTCCTGACCGGCGACAACGACATCGCGGACTTCTTCCTCGCCATCGTCGTCGGCCAACTCACCCAGATGCTGGTGATGCTTTTCGTCTTCGCCATCTCGCGCTACCGCGAGTACGTCGCGGACAGCGACGCGGCGGACGAAATCGGAAGCGGCGAACCCCTCGCCCGCGCACTGGAGAAGATCAGTCGGGGTGCCCAGCGCCGGGAGGGTGAGGTCGACACGCAGGTGAACGCGCTGTGTATCTTCGACGACCGCGGCGGCCTCGCCAACCTCCTCTCGACGCACCCGCCGGTCGAGAAGCGGATCGAACGCCTCCGGAGTCGATGACCGACACCCGGACGCTGCTGGCCGCAGTGCTCGGCGTCCTCCTCGGCCTCCTCTGTCTGCTCGCGCCCGAGGCTGTCGTCCGCACGCAGACGGTCGGCCGACGACCCGACGGCCACGGCGGCGAGTACGGCACCGACGCCGTGCCGGGACGCTGGCGGCGGCTAGTGCAGGCGCTCGGCGGCGGGTGTCTCCTCCTCGGCCTCTACTTCGGCTACACGGCGCTCGGATAGGCGTCACTGAATCCGGTCGAACATCGAGCGCAGGGTGGCGACCGCCTCCTCGTCGTGGGCGTGTTCGTGAAGGTGGAAGTGACCCGTGGCGTCGAACTGCTTCAGATGGCCGACGAGCGTGTGCAGAAACTGACACACTTGCTCGAGCGGCGAGTACTGCAGGAGGACAGTCAACGACTGGAGACAGAGAACTGTCCGGCGATCACGCGCCGCGTGTGCCTCCAGCGCCTCCGTCAGCGTGACGCCGAGATCGGTGAGGTTGCCGGGCGAATCGACGAGTTCGGTTCGAACGGCAGTGTCGGGAGCAGCGACCGACTCGATCCGTTCCCGTGGGTCGCCGGCGATCCACAAGGCAGCGTCGTTCACGACGAACGTTGCCCGCGGGGGAGCGCCGACAGCGGCCTGCCAGCCGTCGAGCCACCGGGCTGGTGAGCCGGCGAAGGCGACGACGAGCACGTCCGCCCCATTCGGTTCGGGGACGGCGCGAGCACACTGTCGAGCCCCGATCGCAGTCCGCCTCTCGGTGAGGTGGAGCGTACTCACCGGGAGGGCGTCTGGCGGGATACCATCACCTCGCGTATCGTAGTTAGTCCCGACAATTAACGCCTGTGGCAGCGGCCATCATCGTGCGCGGGCGACGGCCCCCAGGCCGAGGACGACGATACCCACGACGGGGACGACCGGGACATCGAACGGCCCGACGATAGGCACCGGGAGGGAGACCGAGGTACCGAGCACCGAGGGCACGGGAATCGTCACGCCGATCAGCGGGATCGTCAACCCACTCGATTCGGGGTCTGGCGCCGGGGTCGGCGTGACGGGTGTCGCCGTCGGTCCGGGCGCCGGTGTCGAAGTAGCCGCCGGTGTCGCCGTCGGTTCGGGCGTCGCCGTCGCCGTCGGCGTGTCGACCGTCAGCCGCCGATCGAGCGAGACGACGTGTTCGGTGCCGGCAGAGTCGATGACGCGCAGGCGGACGGTCACGTCCCGCCCGTCGGGCGCGTCGAGGCGACCCTCGACGGCGAGGTCGGTCACGATGCCGCCGTCGTGGACGGTGGTGATGTCGACCACGTCGCCGTCAACGACTGTCTCGACGCTCGCGGACGCGATCTCGCCGTCGGTCGCGCGCCCCCGGACGACGACCGTCGACTCGTTCACGTACTGCGTGCCGGTGGGGTCGAGACGGAGGTCGGGAGCGACGGTCCGGCGGACGGTGACGGTCCGCTCGACGGAGTTGCCAGCCGTGTCGGTCGCCTCGACGACGACGGCCGTGGCGCCGGGGTAGAGGGTGCGGTTCATCTCGAACGAGACGTGGCCGCGCGTCGGATCGGGCCGACCGAGCCCCGGTTCGACGAGATACGTGGTGCTCGACCCGGTCGCCGGGCGGATCGAGACGCTCTGGATCTGCCCGTTATCGATTGCACGGCCACGGAGGCGAAGCGTCGACGGCGAGGTCCGAATCGCCGAGAGGTTCGACAGCGTCGGCGGTGCGGTATCCTCGACGACGATCTGGAAGTTGTGTTTCCGGACGTGGCCGAGTTCGTCGTAGTACTGCGCCGTGACGTTGTTCCGGCCGACACCGAGGAAAAGTGGCTGTGAGAACGAGCCGTCGAGTCCCGAGGCGGTGTAGATTTCGCGGTCGGTCCGCGTGTCCGAGCCAACCGAGAACTCGGTTCGGCGGACGATCCGGAGGTGTGAGACGCCGGTCACGTCGGTGAAGTTGCCCGCGAGGACGATCCGGGAGCGGTTCACGGACGCCGACTCCGGCGGCGGGGCGTACGTGTCGGTCTCGAACGGCGCGGTGTACTGAACGTACGGCCGTTCGGCGTCTTTCGTCACCGTCACCTCGTGGGTGGTGACGCGGTCAGTCTTGACGACGACCGTGACCGTGTGCTCGCCGCTCGCGACGTCGAGGTCGAACGACTCGTCGAACGTCGTGGCGTTCGGCGTAGCCCGCCGGACGGTCGTCCCGTCGAGGCGGACGGAGACGACTCGGATCGAGCGGTCGGCGTCCACCTGCACGTCGACGGTCGGATCGGATTCGACGAGCGTGGCGCCGCCGTCGTCGACCGTCGTCCCGTCGACGGTGAGGGTGATCGCCGGCGGCGTCGCGGCGGTTCCGGTGGGCGCGACCGCCGCCACAAGGAGCGCCACACACACGAACCGGACGACGGTCGAGTCCATTACCCACCCCTGCGTCGCCACGAGGTTTCAAGATGTGGGCTACCTTCTCAGTGCTGAGAATCGGATAGCCGCCGCTACGAGGTCGATGCGCCGGGAAAAATCGCTAACGAAAAACGCTCGCCGTTTTAAAGGCGAACGACGTTCGTCGCGCGGGGACCCTTGGGAGAGTCCTCGATTTCGAATTCGAGTTCCTGTCCTTCTTCGAGGTCCGGGCCGCCCACGTCTTCCATGTGGAAGAACACGTCGTCGTCCGCGTCCTCAGTTTCGATAAAGCCGTAACCGCCAGTGTCGTTGAAGAAATCAACCGTACCAGTTGCCATTGCACTTGAACAGAGGCCCCCTCGACGGATAAGGCTTCCGTGATGGGGACGCTCACGCCACACTGGTCGTCGAATGCGGCGTGGGCGGCCGATTCGGGCCGTCGATCGGCCGCTCCGGACCACGGATCGAAGCATTGGTTAGCACTCGTGATGACGCCGTGGGTACGTGCCGATACTGTCGCCCGCCGTCGCGTACGCGCTGGCGTTCGCGCTGGCCGGAGGTGTCTGTGCCGTCGGGACGGTCCACGCCCGCCTGATCGAGGACGCCGACACCCGTCGCGGACTGGTCGCGCTTCTCGCGACGAGCGGCAGTTGGGCCATCACCCACGCCGTCCTCCTCCTCGTTCCCTCGACGGAGCTGAAGACGGCCGTCTATCTCGTCGGGCTGATCCTCGGATTCAGCACCGTCTTCGCCTGGCTCTACTTCTGCTCGGCGTACACCGGCCGGCAGTACCACCGGCGGCCGGCCTACCGGCGGGCCGCGGTCGCCCTGTACCTGCTCGTCGTCGCGGTGAAAGTCACCAACCCGATCCACCACCTCTATTTCACCACCGCGATGGTCTCGACGCCGTTTCCCCACCTGGCGATCCGGCAGGGGCTGTTCCACTGGGTCGTCACCGGCCTCTCCTACACCCTCGCGGCCGTGGGGATGTTCGCCCTCTTCGAGATGTTCGCCAACTCCGAGTACGACGCGACGCCGCTCGCGGTGCTGGTCGGACTCGCCGGCCTCCCGGTCGTCTTCGACGTCGTCGGCTACGCGACACCGCTGTTGCTCGACATGATCCACGCGCCACTCGGCGTGGCCGCCTTCACCCTCGGCGTCCTCTTCGTCTTCGAGAATCGATTTCTCGCCATTCAGCTCACCGAGGGCGTCGAGGGGCCGACCATCTTCCTCGACGACAGTGGACGAATCCGAGAGTACAACCACGCGGCCCGCCGCCTGTTTCCCGGCCTCGACGACGCGGTCGGCGATCCCGCCGACACCGTGCCAGAACTGGCCGCGGTACTGGCCGACGACGAGGAGACAGTCACGGTCACCGTCGATGGGGAACGGCGTCACTACGTGGTGAGCGAGAACGCGTTCGAGATCGGACAGGGGACGCTCGGCCGGATCGTCGTGTTCTTGGACGTGACACAGCTCGAACACCAGCGGCGGGAACTCGAACGCCACAACCAGCAGTTAGAGAACCTCTCAGACGGTATGCGCCACGAACTCCGCAACGCCGTGACGATCATCCGCGGCAACGTCCGCTGGGCGATCGAGCAACTCGAAGCGGGGAACGTGAATGACGCCCGGAGCGCGCTCCGGAAGGCGACCGACACGACCGACCGGACCACGCGCCTGATGAACGACTTCGCGACGCTGGCGCAGTACGGTCGAACGGTAACCGACTCCACACCAGTCGAATTTCGGGAGGTGGTGGACGCCGCCTGGCCCGACGACGCTGACGCCACCCTCACCGTCGACGGCTCGGGATCGGTCGAGGCCGACCCCGCCCGGTTCGAGCTCCTCTTCACCCGCGCGTTCGAGTTCGTACTCGATAGCGGCGCGTCGACGGTGGTCGTAGAGCGCCGCGACGACGGCGTCACGATCACCGGCGACGGGGAGCCACCGGCGGGCGATCCGGAGCGCTACTTCGACTACGGCGACGCCGTCTCCAACGCGACGAGCGGGACCGCCCTCCCCATGGTCCGGACGCTCGCCCAGGTCCACGGCTGGGACGCGGCGCTCGATTCCGACGACGAGGACGGGATTCGGCTGGTCGTTACGTGGGCGGCGTCGCGACGACGAGACTCGTAAGCGAGCGATCAAATCAGGTACGATTTTGAGGGATGGGCGTTGAACTACCAGTATGGCTGACCTCGAGTCGACGACGCTCACGCAGCGGCTCACGTTGATCAGTGTGACCCAACTGGCGACCGACGGGGAGACACCGGCCCACGCTGGCGAGATTGCTCGCGCCTGTTCCCGGCGAGTCGACGATGTCGACGCCGACGTGATTGGCTCGGTCTCCGAAGCGGCAACCACGCGTGCGCTCAACGAACTCGAGGCCGAGGGTCTCGTCCGGATGGCGACCGACGGAAGCGACTCCCCCGTTGGCAAGGGTCGACCGGAGTACGAACCGGCGCTCGACCGGACGACGCTGCTCAAGGCGTTCGACGACGACGAACGGCTCGAACAGTTGCTCGACCGGCTCTAATCGAGGACGACGAACGACTCTAATCGAGCACGTACCCGAACGCAGTGCGAGCGTTCCGACCGGCCTCGGTTGCCCGGACCTGCCGCGTCGTGCCGACCGATTCGACCGTGACGAAGCCGCGCTCTTCGAGCGGTTCGACGACGTGCCGGCGGAGCCGGGCGTAGGACTGCTTGGTCGGCTTGCCCGCGGCGTCGAACGGCCGGTCGCAGTCGTCGACGAACGGAAGCTCCCACTCGGCGCCGAACCGGATCAGTTCTTTCTTCGAACACGGCCCCTCGTCGGCCAGTCGGTCGAGGACGGCGATCTGCTGGTAGTCGGGGCGATCCATCGGATACGTCGGGAGGTCGATGGCGAGTTCCATCCCGTACCCGACTGGCTCCGTCCCCGAGGCGTAGCGCTCGGCGCGGACGTAGTAGGGCGTCGCCGCACCCGTGACCATACAGGCGATCATCCCGCCGATGGCGGTGATCTTGCTCCCCGTGGCGAGGTTCACGTACACGTCGTTTGCCACGTCGTCCGCGTCGTCGGGCGTCGCTTCGTCGGTCACGATTTCGGCGATAACCGCGATAGAGTCGTACAGGTCGAACAGATCGCAGTCGCGCCGCTCGGCGTCGATTCCGGCCGCGTCGAGATCTGCTAGCACGTCGTCGTGGTACGCCGGCCGCTCGATGTCGTCGGCGAGCCAGTCCAGCAGGATCACCCGGTCGGCCCGGTACTCCCGCGCGGGCTCGACGATCCGGTCGTGTTCGAACCCCAGCGGCATCACGTGGACGCGTTCGGCGACGTTCACACCCACCCTATCGCGCGGCGAGCGGAATTACGTAACGGTTGTAACGTAAGTAACGTACAAATACTCAATTACCGTCGGCGGCTGATTTGATATGTACACCGCACTCGCGGTGTACAGGGGGACGACGCCCGCGACGGACGGCACGTGCGTCGCGGCTCAGCGAGGAACGACGTTCCTCGTGCCACCGGACGTGATCCGGTGGCGGCGATGGGGTGCCTCGGACGGACCGCCACAAGCGGTCCGGATCGACCGCGTCTCCCGGGGGGGCGTCGGGCCGCGACGCGCCCGGTATCTGGGGGCGTCGTTCACCACGGCGCGAGCGCGTCGCACCCGGCGAAATCGCCGTCGTAGGCGCGGTCGATCCCGAGTAGCCGGTTGTATTTTGCGAGGCGTTCCGAACGCGCGAGCGATCCGATCTTGATCTGGCCCGCGTCGAGGCCGACCGCCAGATCCGCGATGGTGGCATCACAGGTCTCGCCCGAGCGTGCCGACACGACGGGCGCCCAGTCCGCCGCTTGGGCGGCGTCGACGACTCGCCGCGTCCGGGTGATCGTTCCTGCCTGATTCGGCTTGATGAGCGCGGCGTTCGCGGCGCCGGCGTCGACGGCGCGGTCCAGTCGCCCGGCGTTCGTCGCCAACAGGTCGTCGCCCAGCAACTGGACCCGGTCGCCGATGCGGTCGGCCAGTCGCTCCCACCCCGTCCAGTCGTCCTCTGCAAGCGGGTCCTCGACCGATCGGACGGGATAGGCGTCGACCCACTCGACCACACGGTCGATCATCGCCGCCCGATCCAGCGTCTCGCCGGCGAGGTCGTACCGGTCGCGGTCGGCGTCGTAGAAGTGTGTCGCCGCCACGTCGACGGCGATAGCGACCTCCCGACCGGGGTCGTAGCCCGCGTCGCGGATGGCGTCGACCAGCAGTTCGAACGCCGCGTCCGCGTCGGCGACGGGCGGGATGAAGCCACCTTCGTCGGCGACCGGTGGCGGGTGCTCACCCGAACCGATCCGGGCGCCGGCCGCCCGCCGCACCTCCCACACCGTCTCCAGCGCCTCGGGATACGTGTCGGCTCCGACAGGTACGGCGAGGAAGTCCTGAATCGGTAGGTCGGCCGCGGCGTGGAGGCCGCCGCTCAGCACGTTGATCATGGGCATCGGCATCGCGCCCGGTCCCGAATCGGGTGCCAGCACGTCGTAGAGCGGGCGGTCGGTCGCGTCGGCCGCGGCGTGGGCGACGGCCCCCGAGACGCCGAGGACCGCGTTGGCACCGAGGGTCGACAGGTTCTCCGTGCCGTCGCAGTCGACCAGCGCCTCGTCGACGCCCACCTGATCCGTCACCGACCAGCCCACGACGACGGGGGCGAGGTCGTCGCGGACGGCCGCGCAGGCCTCGCGCACCCCGCGTCCGCCGTAGCGGTCGCCGCCGTCGCGGCGCTCGACGGCCTCGTGTGCACCCGTACTGGCCCCGGCGGGGACGGTGAACTGGCCGGTCGCGTCGCCCGCGTCCACGCGAACCCGGACCGTGGGATTGCCGCGCGAGTCGAGGACTTCCCACGCATCGACAGCGGTGATGTCGGTCATAGCGCCTCGGCCTCCTCGCGGGCGAGCGCCGCGAAGTCGTCGAGCGTGTCGGCGTCGCCGCGGAGCGTCCGTTTCGCCACGCGGCGGAGCGCCTCGGCCACGGCCTCGCGTTCGACGTACTCGACGGGCGACTTGCCGTCGACCCGCGCGAGCATCAAGACGGCGAGTTCGGCCACCGTCTCGCGCTCGATGTCCCAGTCGACCGCGCGGTCGTAGGCCGTCCAGAACCGGTCGGCTGCGTCGGCGTAGGCCGCGTGCTTCCCGTGGTTGTAGATGGACTTGATGAACAGGTGATTCAGCATGAACGCGGTGTCGAAGGCGGGGTCGCCCCAGTGAGCCACCTCGAAATCGAGAATCCACGGGACGGAATCGCGGCCGACGAGGACGTTCTTTGGGCTGTAGTCGCCGTGGACGAGGGCGCGGGAGGTGTCCATGAGGCGGTCGATCTCGTCGTGGATGGCGTCGGCCACGTCCGGGTTTCGCTCCGCCGTCGTGCGGTGGTAGGGATCGACGCGAAGTTGATCGAAGGGACGCTTGCTGGCGAAGCGTTCCCGTACATCGTCGTCGGTCGCAGTGGCGTCGTGGACGACGCCGAGCACTTCGCCGACGGTGGCGGCGACGCCGGCGTCGACACGGCCGGCGAGCAGGTCCGTCTTCCACATCTCCGCGTCCGCGGGCGCGCACTCGATGGCGACGACGTGATCCGGGTCTCGCGTCTCGTGAACGACACGCGGCACCCGCGCCGCGACGCTCGTCTCCCGGAGGACGGTGTCGTAGGCGCGGATAGCGTCGGCCTCGTTGTGGACGCGGTCCACGTCCGCCGGCCAGTCGTCTTCGACCGCGAGGTTCGGAAGTGGGCGTTTCACGACGAGACAGTCGTCGTCCCAGGTGACCTGGTAGACGTGATTCGAGACGCCGCCGCCGAGCGACCGCGCCGTCGCGTCGGCGTCCGCGGGGACGACGCCCTGCGCCTGAAGGTGGGCGATGGCTGCCTCGGGCGTGAACTCCGTGGCTTGGTCAGTCATTCGTCTCCCCGGACCCGTGCCGGTCACTTCACGTTTGCTCCCGTCCGACGCCCGTCCGACGATCCGGGAAACGGTTATGCTCGTCAGGACGCGAGTTTCGAGTATGTGTCCCATCCGGCGCTGTCACGTCTGCGGGAGTCACTTCCGCCCGTCGCCGGACCGTCGCCACGGTCGGATACGGGTGCGTCGGACGGTGGGGTCAGGCATGCGGCTCCCCGACACGGCGTTCGTCTGTGACGGCTGTCGGCCGGAAGTGGTGGAGCTAACCCGACACTGGCAGCCACGGGAACCGGGAACCGACGCCTGCGGTTTCTGTGACCGCCCCGCCGACGAGACGGGAGTAGTCGCCCTCGCGAGTATCGTCGACGACCGCGTCGTCTCGCAGGGAACCTACCCGCTCTGTCGCGGCTGTGAAGACGTGTTCGCCACCTTCCTCGGTGACCTGCACGCGAGCGTCGACCTGCCGGCGTCGTGGACCCACACGCCGTCGGCCACCGCGGCCGTCTTCGACCGGACCGACGACGACCTGCGCGTCGAGACGACGCCCCCGACCGATTCCGATCCGCGCCTGCGCCTCCTCGCCGGTTCGGACCCCATCGTCGAAGCCGTGCCCCGCGGCCCGCCACGGGAACGCGCCCGCGAGTTCGTCGCCGCGTTCGAGGCGTTCTACACGGACGACGGCGACGACCCCCGCACACTCGGAGCCGCCGTCGTCGACGGCCACCCCGGACTCCGCGCCGCTCCTTAACCGAGGAACGCGCGCAGATCCGCCTCGAAGCGGTCCGGCGCCTCGAAGAAGGGTGAGTGACCCACGTCGGCGTAGAGTTCTAGCTCGGCGTTCGGGAACAGGTCGGCGTGTTTTGCCGCCGCGTCCGAGCGAACGACCGGATCGTCTTCGCCGTGGACGAGGAGGATCGGCGTCTCGACGCCGGCGAGCGCCGTCTCGTGTTCGACGGCCCGGTCCTGCATCGCCGCGCGGACAAAGGGCGGCACCGCGACGTTGTAGCCGAGCGCGCGGTAGAAGTCGGCGTCGTCGAGCGACTCCTCGACACAGAGACGGACGAACTGGGCGAGGGTATCGACGCTCTCCTCCACGTCGGTCGACCGGAACCCCGAATCGAGCGCGACAAACTCGTCGCCCGCGAAGCGGTCGGCGTCGTCGGTCCCCTTCTCCGTGATGGCGCCGACGAGGACGATACCCGACACCGCGTCGCCGCCGTGAGTGGCGAGGTAGTCCGAGACGACGAGGCCGCCGTACGACCAGCCGACGAGCGTGGGAGCGTCGAGATTCAGCCCTTCGATTACCGCCCGCACGTCGTCGGCCCACAGCGTCGAGTCGCGGTAAGCGTCCGGATCGCTTGGCGTGCCGGAGGCGCCGTGGCCCCGAAGGTCCATCGCCACGAGGCGGTAGTCGTCAGTGAGGGCGGAGTCGTACTGCGGCGTCCACGCGAGGCGGGACTGCGAGAAGCCGTGGATCAGGAGGAGCGGGTGGGCGTCGGCCGGCCCGCGCTCCTCGACGTGAATCTCGACCCCGTCGCCGCCGGTGACCGTCCGTGTTCGCATACGCGTCGGTGGAGCGCAGGCCACAAAAACCTCCGCGGCACCCTACCCCTGCCACGACGTGTAGAGGTCGTGCCCGACGACGCCGAGGCCGAAGAAGCCGAGGATCGTCGTGACGAGGTTGCCGAGGAGCGGGATGGCGCCGACGAGTGCCAGTACCAGCGCGCCGATGCCGACGGCCGATCCGCTGGGCTCGCGGTTCCCCGTCAGGACCGTGCCGAGCCAGCAGATCGTGACCGCGTTGCCGACGAGGCCGACGAAAAACAGCGCGATCAGGCCCGGAATCGTGATCAGCAGGCCGATGATCGTGATGGCGAGCAAGACGAGGGCGATGGGGAGAGCGATCCCGACGAGCAGGCCCCACAGGAACGCGGACCCGGCGTCGTCACGGATCTCCGCCACCATCCGCCGGGCGTACTCGGGGGCGAGGAGGTAGAGTCCCCCGCCGAGGACGAGGTTGATGAGCAGGACGACGCCGAACCGGAGGGCGACGCGAGTCGCGAGGCCCAACTCGGAGTCGGCCATCGGGGACTGTGCGACGGCGACACCGGCGAACGAGCACGCGGCGAGGGCGCTCAGGCTACCGGCGAGCAGTCTGGTGGAGGGCATCGACTGTGCGGTCGGAAGCGGGTCACTAAGCGGTTACGTCTCGGTGCGGCGGACGGTCGTCCGCCGCCGGCGGATTCGATGGTTGGACGACAACCCTTTTTCGCCGCTACGCCGACGATACGGCCGTATGGCTTGGAGGACGCAGGGTCACCCACTCCCGGTCGCCTCATGACGCTCGCGACGACCGCCCAACTGCTCGAACAGTACGTCAGCCTCGGCATCTTCGTCGTCGCCACGGCGCTCGCGGGGTTCAGTTACCTCGCGTGGCGTCGGGAGCGCGACCGTCGGATGCTCGTCGTGACGAGCGGTTACGCGCTGTTCGCGATGTACGGGCTGATCGTCTTTCTGGAGTACGCCCTGCTCCCGTATCTCACCTACCCGGTCGTGGAGATGCTCGAACACGGGGCAGCACTGCTCATCCTCGGCGGCCTCGTCGTGTTCTTCCTCGCCCTCACCCGAGAGTGATGTCGGGCCCGGAACTCGAGTTGGAGTCGCGCCGGCGCATCTTCCAGCGCGTCAGCGACGAACCCGGCATCCACTTTCGCGCCCTCCTCGACGACCTCGACTACGCACAGGGGACGCTCCAGTACCACCTCCGCTGGCTCGCCGACGAGGGGTTCGTCGACGTCTCCGACGACGGCAAGTTCACGCGCTACTACCCCGCCGAGACGTTCGACGACGTGGATCGGACGGCGATGAACGCGCTGCGTCGAACGTACGGCCGACGGATCCTCGCGCACCTCCTCGCCGACGGCCCGCTGTCGACGACGGAACTCGGCGACCGGATCGACAAGGCAACCTCGACGATTTCGTGGCACCTCTCGCGGCTCGAAGACGCCGGACTCGTCACGAAAGAGCGCGACGGCCGGAGCGTGCGATACGAACTCGTCAATCCCGAGCGCGTGAAGTACCTCTACACCGTCCACCAGCGGACGTTCACCGACCGGGTCGTGGACCGCTTACTCGGCCTCTGGGACGGATACTGACCCGTCGGTGAGGACCCCCCGCTGGATCAGCAGCCGCAACAGGAGGAGGTAAGCAAGGAAGGCGGTCGTCGGCCCCACGAGCGGCCGGATCAGGCCCACGATATCCGTGCCGACGGCGGCGGCGTGGACCGTCGCGAACGCGAAGCCACCGTAGGCGAAGGCGTGGACGACCCGCGGCCCCCAGGGGCGTTCGAAGCGTCGCGCGTCGAGGAAGCCGAGCACCGCGACGACGAGCAAGAACAGCGCCCCGACGCCGACGACGAGCCCCGCGAGGAAATACGACTGCGAGTACGCGGGCTGGGGCACCTGCCCGGAGACGACGAGCCACGCGTCGAGGACGCCGAGGCCGGCGTGCAACAGCGTGAGCAACAGTGCGAAGACGGAAATCTCGACGTGAATCCGCCTCGCCGCGTCGTGGAGAACGCCGAAGGCGTCCGTCGTGGCGAGAATGCCGGTCAGAGTCGCCAGATAGAGGGACGGGTAGGCGACGAGGGCGGCCGCGCGGTCGAGATACCAGACGACTTCCATCAGGACGCCCCCGTCGTCTCGACCACGTCCGGACAGCCGTCACCGTCCTGAAACCCGTTCGTCGTCTCGGGGCGCGTCGGACACCGGTCGGTCGAATCCGAGACGCCGTCACCGTCGTAGTCGGCCGGCGCCTGTCGCGTCGACACCGTCGTCTCGACCAGATCGGCCTGCTTCGCGTCCGCCGCCTGTGCCGTGCGCACGTCGGCGACCCCCCAGAGCAGGGGCACGGCCACGACGAGGACGACGACGGCGACGACCGTAATCCGTCGGTCAGTTTCGGACATGGGCGTCGAACCCCGTGGTCGTGTGGAAGACGCCGCCGTGGACGAGCAACGCTTCGAGGCCGCCCCAGTCCTCGGCGAGAGCGAGGACGTCGTCGAGTGGGAGGGCCGCGAGCGTCGTCGCGAGGGCGTCGGCCTCCGTGCAGTCGCGGCGGGCGACGACCGTCACCGACTCGTGGCGCGCGCCGAACCGCTCGGCGGTCGGGTCGTAGACGTGATCCACGCCCGCCCGCGTGCGCCGGTAGCCGCCGGAGGTGGCCACGTTCCAGTCGGTGTCGAGCACCTTCAGCGGCGTCTCGTCGCCGTACGGGCTCTCGACGGCGATGGGGCCGGTCGGGGGTGACATGTCGCCACCGCCGCTGACGAATCCGCGCCGCCCGGGGCCCGCGAGGGAGGCGGCCGCCCGGTCGACGATGTAGCCCTTGGCGAGGCCGTTCAGATCTACGGCCGCGTCGGCGGTGACCCGGTCGCCGTCCGTCCGAACCTCGCCGGCCTCGAACGCGCCCGGGGGCGCGTCCGTCTCACCGCGCAGGAACTCCTTGAGGGCGTGTTCGGTTCGCCCCTGCCGGATGTCGAAGACGCCGTCGGTCCGGTCGCGGTACTCGTGACCGCGACGAACCAGCCGCGCGACGTGTTCGTTCGTGACTTCGCCCGTGCGGTTGAGGCGAGCCACGGCGCTCGCGTCGTCGAAGGCGTTCAGTTGGGCTTCGAGCGTCTCGGCCGTCCGTCGGGCGCGGCAGGCGGCCGTGTCGGCCCGCACACCCGTCGCCCGGACGACGAACGCTGTATCACAGCAGCGGAACTCGCGTCTGGCGTCGCCGAGTCGTTCGTACGCCGACGAAATCATCAGTCGTCCTCCTCGTGGTCGTCGTCGTCGCCGTAGTCGTCGTCCTCATCGTCGTCGTGGTCGTCGTCGTCGTACTCCGCATGGTCGTCGTTGCCATCCTCGCCGTCGTCTCTCTCGTGTTCCTCGTGTGCTTCCTCCTCGTACCCGGACTGCGTCTGGACGGCCGGCGTGAAGTTCGGGTTGGGCGTCGGTGCGTCGGCCGCGACTGACGCCGATCCATCGGTCGGCGGAGTGGCGTCGTCGTCCGAAAGCGACGCGAGACCGATTCCGGGGACGGCGAGGCCGACGGCGACGACTGCCGTCACCAGCGCCCCGGCCAGAGCGAACGCCACGAGGCGATTGGTCGGAAGAGGGGAGCGCACGGTCAGTCACCCCCGTCGGTCGTCTCGGTCAAGCGGTCGATTCCGAACGCGATACCGTCACTCGGGGACATCACGGTCGAATCGACGACGATCGTACAGTAGTGCGTTCGCGTCCAAGCGTCGAATCGTCGTCCAATCGTCGAATCGTCTGGGATCCGGATCGGAGGAGGTTCGTGACAGCAGAGCCACAAAAACGATTCCAGCACCCTACCGAGAACGGCTATGTCGCCACTCCCTCGTAGAACTGTCCTCTCGACGCTCGTCGGCGCCAGCACCGCGCTAGCCGGGTGCACCGGCATCCTCGGCCGGGACGCGAACGAGCACCCGCCGTCAACCGTCGGGAGCGACTGGCACCCGCCCGCCGGAACGTGGGCGCTGTCGGGCGGCGGTCCGCGACGCCGACGCACGGTGGATGCGGCGGGGGCGACCGGCGCGCCGGCAATCGCGTTCCGGCGTGCCGACACCGACCCGGAGTACGACACGGCCCGCTCCGTCGTCGCCGCGACCCCGGACACCGCGTACGTCGTCCACGAGAGCGAGAAGCGCGGCGCGGCGACGGTCCGAGCGTTCGCGACGGCCGACTGGGTGGAGCAGTGGCACCACGACTTTGCCGGCGATCCGTCCGTGGCGACCGGCGGCCGACTCTACGTCGAGCAGGACGGACGGATCACCGCCCTCGGCGTCGACGGCGACGAACGGTGGCGGACCGACCTCTACGGCCACCTGTCCGGGTCCGTCGGGAGCGCGTACCTGCCCGGCGAGCGGAGCGCCTTCGACGTCCGACTCGTCCCCACGGCGGGGACGGTGTACGTGCTGAGCGACTACGGGTTCCACGGGCTCGCCGCGACCGACGGCACCGAACAGTGGCGCGTTGCGTTTCCGGAGGGGTATCGGAGCATCCTCCTCGGCGCCGCAGTCGGGCCGGACGCCGTCTGGACGGTCGTCGGCGAAGTGGTCTATCGGCTCACCGCTGCCGGCGTCTCGATGCTCCCGCTTCCGGAAATCGGTTTCCCCGCGATGGCCGCACTGGACGACGGCCGCATCCTCGTGACGGCTGGCGGACAGATGGCCGATCGACCGGCGTACACGATGGCGGCCTACGACCCCGACAGCTTCACCGTCGCCGACGATACGTCGGCCTCGGACACCGCCGAGCCAGCGTGGCAGTTCGACGGCCACCGCGGGGTCGACACCGGGATGTACGTACGTCACGGAACCGGCCGTCGCCGACGGCCACGCCCACGTGTGCGAACTCGTCTCGCCCGACGAGACGACGACCCAGCGCGCGACGGTGTTCGCCGTCGACATCGCAGACGGCAGCCGGCGCTGGAATCACGAAGTCGACATCGCCGTCGCGGAGAACCTCGACGGCGTAGCGCCCGCGCTCACGGCGCCCGCCGTCGCCGACGGGACCGTCTACGTCGGCGTCGCTCCGGAGTGGACGTTCAGCCAGCTCCCGGTACCCGATGCGGGGTACCTCGTCGCCCTCGACGCAGACACCGAGACAGTACAGTGGCGCCACGATGTCGGGCTCGTTCCCCGAACGCTCGCCGTCGCCGGCGACTGCTGCTACGTGACCGATATCGAAGGGAACCTCGTCGTGGTGCGATAACCGACGACGCGCGCCGGGCGGATGAAAACGATATCGCTGATAGTGGTTTATCGTGGGTCGAGGATCAGTTCGAAGCGATCGGTTCGCAACGAGCGAAGCGCGTCGCGGGGCGTTTGCGAGCCATCCGAGGCGTCCCCGCAGGCCAGCGACGCTAACCGGGGAGGTGCGGTTCGATTAGTGGGTCGGACGGGTGAGTCTCACCGCAAGTTCGTCACCCGAAGGTAGGATTCGAGCACGTCCGTCTCGAAATCGCCGTCAGCAACGACGAGTTCGTCGCTCGTCGAGCGGGCGGTCGCGGCGACCAGGGCGTCGGGCGTCGAGAGCCGAACGCCGTCGCTCATCGTCCGGTCCTGGAGTCGCGCCGCTTCGAGCGTCGAGGTGAAGAACGGTTCCCGACGTCGAGGTAGTCGATGACGGTGTCGACGCCGCGTAGGTAGTCGATGGTTGCCGACGAGTCGAGAAACGTCATCGGTCGTCCCAGTTCTTCCGGGACTCGCGGACCCGCTCTTTCGCCTGTTCGGCCTCGTCAGTCGACCACGCGCCAGCCTTGATCGGTTCCTCGTCGGCAGCGATACGCGTCAGGAACTCGTCCCACGTCTCGTCGTCACGCTTCAGGTCGTCGAGCAGATCCTTCGTCGACGAATCGACCGGGATCGACGTTCGACTCATGCGAATTCATCGTGAATTCAGCGGTGAGTAGTTTTGTCAGCTACAGCCGATCGACCGTGCAGATGGCTATCGCCAAGTCACGAGTCTCACGTACTTGTCGCCCTTACCGTGGTGAGCGCGGAGCATCGTTCCGGCGTCCCCGAGCGTGACTCGTGTCAAGACCCTCGTCACGCCCAGTCTCGCCGGGTTCGAATCCGTCCCTGCGGTTTTTCCCCAAGTTTTTGCGAGAGAGTGAAACGACCGAGCAAAAAGTGGGTATGGGACCGCCCGGATTCGTACCACGGTCGCTCCACTCCCTGCTTCGAATCCGGTCGCTGTTCATTTCTGGCTCCTCGCGTACGCTCGTCGCACAGAAATGGGACCGCCCGGATTCGAACCGGGGTCACGGGCACCCAAGGCCCGAAGTATACCAGGCTAACCCACGGTCCCGCACCCTCATCTGCACCTCGCGGGCGCTAAAGGATTTCGTTCGGTCAGTCCGCGTCGATCGCACACCCGTCGGTGTACTCGATCTCGTCGATGGAGTCGATGGGGTCGTCGCCACAGACGGGGCAGTCGGGATCTTTGGCGTACGGCACCGTCTCGAACGTCATATCCATCGCGTCGTAGAAGAGCAGGCGGCCGATCAGCGGCTCGCCGGCGTCGAGGAGGAGTTTCACGGCCTCAGTCGCCTGAATACAGCCGACGGTGCCGGGGAGGACGCCGAGGACGCCCGTCGTCGCGCAGTCCGGAACGGTACCGGGTTCGGGCGCCTCGCGGAACAGGCACCGATAACAGGGGCCGTCTGGGTGGAGCGTCGTCACCTGTCCCTCGAATTTGTAGATGGCGCCGTGGGAGACGGGAATTCCGGCGAGACGGCAGGTGTCGTTGACGAGATAGCGTGTCGGGAAGTTGTCGGAAGCGTCGACGACGATGTCGTAGTCGGTCAGGATATCGGCGTTGTCGCGGTCGAGTCGCGTCTCGTAGGTCTCCACGTCCACGTCGGGGTTGAGGCCGGCGACGAACTCCGCCGCGCTGTCGACTTTGGGTCGACCCACGTCGTCGTCGCCGTGGATGACCTGTCGTTGCAGGTTCGAACGCTCGACTACGTCGTCGTCGACGACGCCGAGAGTGCCCACGCCCGCGGCCGCAAGATACTGGATGACGGGTGCCCCGAGGCCGCCAGCGCCGACGACGAGTGCACTCGAATCCAGCAGGCGCTTCTGCCCCTCCGGCCCGACGTCGTCCATGATGATGTGCCGGGAGTAGCGGTCCAGTTGCGTGGCGTCCAGCGAGAGTCCACTCATACTCGATGCTCGGAGGTCGAGGCGGATAAATCCGCGTTGTCCGTGCGTCGGCGTACCGAACCACGATGAACTGCATATCGCGATACGAAATGTGTGGGCCCCTCGAGCAGAGTTCGACGAACCACTGCAGCGAGAGGGTTCGTAGCCGGTCCCTCGAGCGATACTCGCGGATCGTCTCTCGCCAGTATCGACCGATGCAGCCCGCAACGGTGCCGGCACGCGCTTACGAGTCGTACATCACCCGATCACCTGCAGTGCGAGTTTCGGAATGCCGTACAGCACGCCGACCGCGACGACCCCTGCGATCGAGCGGAGGACGAACCCGCTCGCAACGACCAAGATGTCGACGAGGATGACCTGTTTGAGATAGAGCGAGTAGGAGCGTTCTGACCGAAATCAGCGAGAAGAACAGTGAGGAAGAGTGGGACGAGGCCGTACGCCGCAGCGAGGCCGACGACGCCGAGGACGCTAACCGAAGACGACAATGATGGGGACTGACACCCGTCCGCTGGCGAGAGATCGGTGCTGTTTTTCGGGGTGATCTCGATCCGCCCCCAGATCGTTGAGAAATGTAGGGCGCGCGTGCGACGGCCGTGAACGCGACGGTGCCGATGAGAGGGGAGATCCACGCGCCGACGTTCAGGAGATTACACCCCGTTTGTACCACTCCTAGGGAGGAATTACGTAGAGTAACCCCGGACAGTATTACTGGATCGATCGAACTGGAGATCCCGCCCATTCATACGGTTATTGTAAGTCATTACCGGTGGTTCGACTGTCGACTCGAAAGCCGACACGTATCCGTCTCGTGTTCGCGGTCAGTGGAGCGTCGATTGCAAGAGTGCTGCAGGCCCGGTCCCGACTCACTGGCCGAAGGGTGACCGGAGCACCGTCATGAGGGAACGCAACCAGCACGTCCCACCAGATATCGCCCCAGTCGAATATCGATACCGACAGCGACGGAAATCTCGATCATTGTCGAGGGGAGGGTTATTCCAAGAGCACAGTTCCAACCGAGAAGCGTTTCTCACTCGTGAATACGACGTGTCGTGCCATGTGGTTATTCCAGTACGACGAGACGAAGAGAGGAACAATAAAGACACTTCGTTAACCTGTTCAGTGCTATGGGCGGATCGAAACGAGAGACTCCGCAGGGAAGTGAACACGATTTCGTGGTCGTGGCGAGCGGCACCGTAATTAGTCGGACTGCATACATATCATCAATTATTCAAACGAAGTTGGGGCGTGGCGGCCCTCAACCCGAAGCCGTCCGACGACACGGAGGGCGTCGACTTCATCGAGGCGGCCGTCCGCAACGAAGACGCGGGCGCCGAGATATTCGAACGAGCCGATGCCGACGCGGTCGTACACACCGCGGCGGCGTTGCCACTGTGGGACGACGCCAAGGATCACCGCGTCGCCCGGGACCAAGGCATGCTTCGCATCGCGAAGGCCGCGTTGCAGCAGTTCTGAGCGTCGAGCAATGATGCAATTCGTGCGACGGTCAATCTCGCGCCCGCATCGACTGCTGATCGGGCTGCTCGCGGTCTCACTGGGAATGCGACTCGTCCTGATTTTCCAGCCCATCGAAATACTGCTCCACAAGTTCCTTGCGGACGACGCTTTCTACTACTACGCCCTGGCACGGAATATTTCACACGGACATGGAGTAGTATTTAATCAGGGTGTGCCGACGAACGGGTTCCACCCGCTCTACGCGGCACTGCTCGTGCCGATATTCGAAGTTGGCTACTCCTTCGGCGTCAACGTGCCGGTGTACGCGTCACTGATCGTCCTCTCGGTAGTTACCGTATCGACAGCCGTCCCACTGTACGGAATCGGAGATGAATTACATTCGACGACTGCAGGGGTGCTGACGGCGTTTCTCTGGCTTTTTAACCCGTACATCCTGTTCGTCTCACTCAGCGGACTCGAATCGCCGCTACAGATGCTGTTTATCGCCACGCTAATCTGGTATCTGGTAGCGCGAGTAAATCGGCCGATCCCGACACATCGACAGGCAGTGGTCGTGGGAGCACTCGTCGCACTGGCGTTCATGAGCAGGATGAGTAGCGTACTCGCCGGTATCGGCGTTTTCGGCGCTCTCGCGCTCCGTATACTCGAAGATACGGACGACTTCGGCAATCCGATGAACCTGTTGACTCGCCTCCGACCGGTGTTCAAGAGCGGAGTCGTAGCGAGTGTTCTCGTGGCCCCGTGGCTCCTCTGGAGTGTGCTGACCGTGGGACGGCTCACGCCGGTTAGTGGTGCAGCGCTTCGAGTGATACGGCTGGAAGGCAGTACGCCCTACTCGATCCTGGTCTGGGAAGCGATGCGAGACACCGGCCGTTTCGTCTGGAACTACTTCTTTTACGACCTGTTCGCGTTCGGACCGCTGGTTGCCCTCCTCATTCTGGGAGGTATTCTCTTGGTGCTGGTCCGGGGTGAACAGGTCAGGACGCTCGTCGTTCGACTGGATTTCTTGATCGTCGGCAGTCTGCTGTACTATCCGTTTTACTGGTTCTACGAACTGGGCATGCGGCCGTGGTACAGTCTGTTTACGCTGTCGATACTGTCGATATTGTTGGGCATCGCGCTGGCCGAGCTGGTGAACGTATCGCCTCCGAAATCGGTGTCTATCCCACGGGCTGCGGTAGTCGTGCTTCTGTTCAGCGGCCTGTTCGTCGCCTCAGGAGTTGCCCACTACCCGGGGGGAACGTATCCGCAAGAAGTCACGAAATGGGAAGGAGCGAACTATATCGAGAATGAGATACCTCGCGAGGCGACTGTCGGATCGTTCAACACCGGCATCTATCAGTATTACACCCCGAACCACGACGTGATAAATCTGGACGGAGTTATGAATCCGGCCACTTATCGAGCCAACGAACGCGGCGAGATCAGTGACTACATCTGTGAGAGAAACGTCGCGTACATTCTTGATCCCCAAGGGTACGTCCGCGATGTCGAATCCGAGCTCACTCTCACCGAAGTGAGCCGATTTCCGAAGGGAACCGATCGAGGAGGGGGAACGTACATCCTCTATCGGGTCCAGGGATGCAACTGACGTGTATCGGGCACTTCGATACATCCCACCAGTACGTCGCCGGTCTCTTTACCCTACCCGACGAGTCACGGCTATGGCCCTCCACAACCGCCTCCGCCCCTGGCACGGCGTGATGCTCGTCGTCTTCGTCGCCGGGACGGGACTCGCCCTCCTGCGCGCCGGCACCGTCACTGGCGGTGCGATACTACGCGCTGTCCTGTCCGGCCTCTTCGGCCTCGTCGTCTTCCAGTTCACCGTCGGCAACGTGTGGGGGTACGCAGTCGAATACTACAACACCGGCGGGTCGTGGACCGATCTGCCCTTCCTGACGCCGTTCGTCGCCGCCGGCGTCGCTGTCGTCGCCACCGGCATCTACGTCGGGAACGTCGCCGTCGCCGCGTGGGTCGCGTTCTGGGTGTTCGTCATCGTCGCCGCCGTCGTCGCCCTCGGCGCGTGGTTCGTCGCCGGCTACCGCGACGCCGGGGCGAGCTAGTCCGCCAGTTCCGCCATATCCAGCGCGTCCAGCCGTTCCGGCGTCGGAATCCCGTCGTCGTCCCACCCGCGGAAGTCGTAGTACTCGTCCAGCATCGACGACAGTTCGTCCGGCGGGCAGTACATCCCCTCGCTCGGCCCCTCGGGGATGGGTTCGTGCATCACCCGGTGGGAGAGGGTGTCCGTCTCGCGGCGGGCGACGCCGCGCTCGACGTTGATGAGGCGTTCGAGGTTGTAGATCCGTTCGCCGATGCGCTCGACTTCGTCGGTCGAGAGATCCCACCCCGTCGCTGCGTTGATGGCGTCGCGGTAGCGGTCGGTGACGCGCTTGCCCCACCCGGCCTCGCTCACGAACCGACACTGTGTGAGCGAGTCGCCGAGCGCGGTGAAATGCTGGGTGCGCGCGGCGAACGCCGGCGTCCCCGCCGTCGTCTCGGCGTGTTCACCCTCGTACTGGAGCGTCGGGCGGGTGTCGTGGTGGGAGCCACCGCGGGTCCCGGTGGCGTAGCCGATGCTCATGCCCTTCAGGCCGCGCGGGGAGTGGGCCGCGTACTCCAGCCCCTTGGTGCCGTGGAGATACCGGTCGGCCTCGTCACCGAGTTCGTCCGCGAGACGGAACGACCCCTCCGCGAGGCGGTCGCCGAAGCCCTCGCGGTGGGCGGTCAGACGCGCGAGTTCGACGAGGCCATCGGCGTCGCCGAACGCGAGGTGTGGCGAGTCGTCGTCGGTCAGGAGCCCCTCGTCGTAACACTCGCGCGCGAAGGCGACGGAGACACCCCACGAGATGGTGTCCATGCCGAGGCGGTCACAGAGGTCGTTGGCCTTCATCACCCGCTCGGCGTCGAAGGTGTCGGTCATGGTCGCGGTGCCGAACAGACTCTCGAACTCGGGAATCTTCCCGTCGGTGACGCCCTCGCTCTCCACGGTGACGTGTTTGCCGCAGGCGACGGCGCAGTTCGCACACGTCGTGTCCTCGGTGACGAACTCCTCGCGGATGCGTTCGCCGCTGATCGCCTCGGCCAGGTCGTCCGGCGCCTGTTCGACCCGGTTGTTCTGCCGGCCGAGTTTCCCCATCTCGTTGATCGGCCCCACGAGGCCGCTGGTGCCGTAGTTCTGGAGCATCTGCGTCTCCTCCATCAGGGGTTTCATCCGACTCCCGACGAGATCCCGTAGATCACCGTCTGCGGCGGGTTCCGGGCGGAAGTCACCTTCCTCGATTGCTACCGCCTTCACGTTCTTCGAGCCGAGGACGGCGCCCGCGCCGCCGCGGCCGGCGACCCCCTCGCGCATCTCGGAGTCGTGAAGCAGGCAGGCGAAGCGCACCTGATTCTCGCCTGCCGGACCCGCGGCAATCACGTGTACGTCGTTTGCGGCGTCGTCGCCGGCGCGGTCCTCGACTTCGGCGCACGTCTCGTAGGTGTCCATCCCCGCGAGGTCGGCCGCGGGTTCGACACTCGCGCCGTCCTCGTCTACGTGGACGTACGAGAGGTCGTCCGCGGCGCCGTGGAGGACGATCAACTCGAAGCCAGTCGTCTTCTGGGCACGCGGGAAGGTGCCGCCGAAGGTACTGTCGAAGAAGCCGTTCGTCTGTGGGCTGACGAAGCCGACCACACCCCGACTCGTCGACTGGAAGGGCGTGCCGTTCATCGGCCCGACGGCGAAGGTCAGGACGTTCTCGGGGTCGAACGGGTCGGCGTCGGGCGGCACGTGGTCGTGGACCGCCTTCGCCGCGAAGCCATTACCCCCGAGGAATCGACGGGTGTCGTCGGGGTCGATGGATTCGATTTCGGACTCGCCGGTATCGAGGTGGACGTGGAGGATACGCCCACCGTAGACGGGCGGTAGGTCGGGCACGCTACACCTCCGCTGGCGGGCTGGCCCGCCGGGTAGCCGCGGTGGTCGTACGGTGCATGGGTAGGAGTCGACGCTCCGCGCACTAATCGTTTGTCGGTCGTCGCACGGTGTATCTAGTTGAGAGAATCAGCGTGCTGATAGCCAGAAAGCCCCCGCATTCTCGGGACCAATCGCTACTAAACGAAACACACCCGTCGCACCCGCCGTCCTTTTTGCCGCGCGGTGCCGTCGTCTACACATGGACTTCGACTTCGTCCGGTCGGTGGGGATACTGGTCGCCGTCACGGCCCTCGCTACCGTCGGCCTCGCCGGGAGCGGGATGATGGCACCCGGAACCGTCTTCATGATGGTGCTGCCGTCGATGATCGTCTTCGCCGTCGTCGCCTTCGTCCTCGGGATGAAACACGGCGAGTACCGCGCCGGGCGGTAGCCGTTCCGTCTTCTCTGGACCGACAGGGATGGCACCGCAGATCACGCGGATCGAGAGTACAGAGTCCCAGTATCCGCTCGACAACGTCGGCGTCGACGACGACGGGCGGGTGCGCATACCCGAGGGCCCCGGACTGGGCGTCGAGTACGACTGGGACGACATCGAGAGCCACACGACGGGAGTACGCACGTCTACGAGGGATGTCCCAGCGACGAGCACCGTCGACAGGCGTCACATTCTTCGCGTTCTTTTAAGGCTACAAACGAAACTGGAAATTCTGGGAGCTGGTGAGTCCACAACCGGCGCGAATACCGAGCGGGATCGACTCACCGACTGACTATTGCTTTATCTACTGACAGATACCTCGAAAACACGCGAAAAAGAATAGCGCAGCCGCTACCGAATCAGTGGACCCGGCGTGAGAAAAGCGTTACCCGAACTCACGCAGGAAGTCGCCCAACGCTCGCACGAACGTCTTCGCCGTGATCACTGGCGGCGACCGAATCGGCTTATCGAGCGCGACCTTGATCAAATAGTCTGTGAGCCGCCACAGATTATAGATCAGCGTCGACAGCGCGAAGTTACACAGGCGCAGCCGGTAGTCCGTCGACGAGGTCTTCGGCAGGAAGTCCTTGATCGACTTGTACTGGTTCTCGATGTCCCACCGCCGACTGTAGCTGTTCACCACGCTCGCAATCTCCTTGGGTTCGACGTGGTCCTCGTTGGTCACGAACACCGCGTACTTCCCGTCAGCATCGTCGCTCGTACTCGGCGTGTAGAGGAACTCCGCCTCGTGATGGATTTCGCCGTCGATCCCTAGCGGGACATCGTGTTTGACGGCCTTGTCCGCCGTCGGATGCGCTTGGATATCCTGAATCGCCGCCAAGTCATCTTCGTACGTCGGCACTGGGGAGAGATACGTGAGCCCACGCTCGTGAACGTTCGCGTACACACGATTGGCGTAGAACCCACGGTCGAACATCACTATGTCCAGGTCAACGAACTGCTCTGCTCGGTCGAGCAATCGACTCACCAGGTCAGCTTTCGAGTACGACGGCGAACCGTCGCGCTCCCACGTAGAGTCTTCTTTGACCGGCTCAATACCGAGGACGATCGGTGCATGGTCGCCAACCAGCGTGATAGTAGCGTACTTGTACCCACGCTTGTACTCGCCGTCTTTCTTGTACCCGCTCACCATCTTCGGGTAGTCTGGCTTCGCGATCCCCGCCTCCTTGTCCTCCCACGGCCAGACGTGAAACTGCTCGTGGGTGATGTCGATGGCTGCAACGGTCTCACGAGAGTCGAAGGGATCGTCACCACGGATCGAGTTGATGATGTTTTCCGTCGCGGCGTTAAACGCCGTCATAATCGCGTCCCGAATCTGGTCGATCTCGGGCATCGAATCATCGTCCTCGAAATCTTCGAACGTGAGCTGCCCGTCGGACGCTTCGGGCGTCGCAATCTTCTTGATTGTGCGTAGGAACGTCGAGTCGTCACAGATGAGTTCGTCGTCGGTGAGCCAGCCGTACTCGGCTTCTGAGTGGGCACTGCCGTTGTTCGCGCAGATACTCGCAAACATATCCAGCATCACCTCGTCGGAGTACGTCTTGTGGGCCGCTCGGTGGGTGTCGAACTCAGGGATGACGTGCTTTCGAGCAAGCGTTAGTGTCTTCTGGGCCTTCTCCTTTTTGTACTCATTCGCACTTTGTGACCCTTCCTCGGTTTCTACGGAGACTGACGGAACAAGGCCTTCCGTGAGAACATCATTATCAAGAGCCACTTGCCGGACGCCAGCAACCGTCCGATTGAGGACTTCCTGAGTGTCCTCGCTGAACTGCGCGTGCGTGTACGAGAGTTGTTGCTGGGTGGGCGTATTCGAGAGATCGGTAATGTCGAGGTGGAAGCTCTTGACTAAGCTCGGCTCCCGACCGAGCCGTTGCGCTAATTCGTTCTGTGAGATGCCTCGAATTCCTCTGAACAGGAGCGTGCGGAACATCTCGTCAGTTCCAAAGGTTACGCGGTTCTGATCGCGGGTATCCCCGAGGTTGGCGACGGGGATCGATAGCTGACGAATAACGTCCCAGAGGTGGTCTTCACGTTCACAGAGCGTCTCCGCGTGGACAATGATTGAGTCAGCGACAGCCGATGGATCAGTCGCCATTGAGCCACCTCCAGGGCGAACCACTCCGCTTCTGAGTCGTGATCGACCCAATACTGGAGTGATTCTGTATAGATATATCTGCTGAGTAGGAGCGAAGAACAGTATAGAGTAGAGTGGAAATATAGTTGAGCATTATCGTCGATTATCTGCTCTAAGCTTGTACCGGGCGACATATCAAGTGGTATGCGTGCTGTAGTTAGAGAATCGGTTGTAGCTTCAATTCGATATAGATCAAGAATCAGTTTGAGTCAAATTTCAGTTGGGTTTATAGTGATGTGGGGCGAACCGGGAGTACGATGGGCTTGGACGAACTCGAGGCGTTTCTGCGGAAAAAGGGTGCGCCCGAACTAATCACGGAGATCGGGACGGGAACAGCGACATTCAACGCTCTCGATGATGCGGTTTCAGTGAGCGGGTCGACGGTGTCCTCACGGCTCTCAGAAGGTGTCGAACACGATATTTTTGTGGTGAGTCATCGGCCAACTGAGCACGGAACGGAAAAGCGGTATGAGCTGACGCTGCTTGGGCGTCGGATCTATGATTGGGCACAGAAGACGGAGTTTGACCGGAAAGTCAGAGAGTTGCGGCGTGTGCGCCACGAGCGAGAGACAACATTCGAGCAAATGGTCGGAAAACTCAGTCGGGATATGGAGATCCGCAAGATGGTCCTCGACATGGACCCCTTGGAGGACATGGACGTAGACCTGCCAGAGGGTGCATCTCTCGTGCAGAAAGAGCCGTCAGAGGAAGCGCGCCGTGAAGCCAAGTTCGAACGGATGGAAGAATCTCTTGAGCCCATCACGGACGATCAAGCCGAAGAGACTAGTGAGTGAAGACGAACCCCTGAACGCTAAGTATAGACGACCTACTTCACAGCCAGAGTGAAACGTAGTGTCCCTTCACCTACTTTGTGCCCCTATTTTCCCCAGGTGTAGGTGCGTAAGCCGGAACCTTGTTGATGAATGTAAACTCGCCGGTTCTGTGGAAATCCTATTCTTCAGACATAACATAGCGTGCAACAGCCGCTCAGTAGATGTGCGAATCTACTGATTCAATCTGTAATCAAATATTCAGGCTGGTGGCTCAACTGTCTCGCTCAAAGACTGTGCTGTTCGGGTCGAACCGCGACATCACACTTAGTGGGAGTAGCGAAAATATCCCTACAGCGAGCGTAGATACGAAGAAATACACGGTGGTGAATCCGGGTGCAGACCCTTGCGCTAACGCGACTTTTGTACTTCCAAGCGCGCCTACCACAATTGCGCTCGAAAGGAGGAGCATTGACATCGAGTGTTTTTCTTCACTAATGAGTCTCCCTGAGATATAGCCTGCTGGAATTGGGAGCATAATGAGGGATAATTGAATTTGATTCCCCACCAATAGAGGTATCGTCAGTGGAGTACCATATTCGGGCGGTTGTATCCCCAAATCATAGTACATGACTCCAACACCGACGACGAAGAGAACAATTACTGTCCCCAACGCATTCAAATATCCTTTCCGTACGGAGATTGGCTGCAAAAGAGCGGTCAGAACGCCGAGTACGGTGTATCCAACACCGATTCGGAGTAATATCGGGATTGCTCCCTTTCCATAACCTGTAGAAAGACCTCCCATAGCAATAGAAACACACAAAAGTACAAGACCTACGCTCGATAATACGAAGGCTTGCTTATTCACGTTAAATTACAGGTGATGTCGCATTAACTGCTTTGTGGGCATTCTTTGTTTCCTTCTTTCACGATGTGATACCCGCCACCTCTATAATGAACTTTCGAACGGCCTATTCACTGGGTTTGGATTGAACAGGGAACCGAAACAGCACCCCCAGCCCAAGGGCAACGGCACCGAGCGGAATGAGGATGAGCACAGGTGTCGGGATTGGTGCAATAGCCTGATCAACCAGTTTGAACAGCACATAACTCAGTCCGAGTCCCAGCACGACCGTGTGGAGAGCGAGCGGATATCGAATGTTCCGTCGCTGAAGCCACCGCCAGCCCACAAAGGCGACGCTGCCCCCCGCGAGAACCACTAGCCCCATGAGAATGGCTCTGAGTCCCTGCGTTATCCCTCCTTGGAGCGGTTGCGATGCCACGATTGCAACGACGATTACGCCGCCCCCGAGTAGAAGGAGCATCGTTGCGGGGACCCGAATATATCGTTCTGTATCCGACTCTCGATCGACGAACCAAACTCCGCCCGTAATGAGCAAGGCACCACTAGCGAGAAGCGTACAAACGATCGCCAGCTGCTCAGGCGGACTATCTCCGATTCGTGGCCCAGCGGCAACGGTGAGCAACCCACTGATGAGACCGACCACGATCAACAGAGCGTGTGTGGTGAATCGTCGCATGATGTGTGTTCTATGACTATTTGACCGGTGTTATCGTCGTTGACGAACATGCTCTTGCGGTGACGAGCGGGAGTGAAATCCATGCGATTGTAGGACGATCGGCTCTGTTGAAATCCTCAGAGAGTTACAGGTTCGCCCGGTAGTGTGACCGAATGCAGGCCCTCCCGAAGTCACGATTACTCCGGTTCGTCGAACAAGCAATGCACTTAGCCCGGCGAGCGGTTGCTCGCTACTCCTCGAAGTTCTCGAAACGGCGGTACACACTCCATCAACACATTGCCCTGCTCTGCCTCAAAGTTCGGAAGAATACGACGTATCGGACGCTTCTCGACGAACTTATCGAGATGCCCCGGATTCGGAGTGCCCTCGATTTGGAGGAACTCCCGTCCCCTTCGACGTTGTGCAAGGCGTTCAATCAGCTTGATATGACCGTATGGCGCGTACTGCTCAACCTCTCGGTTGCACTCCTTCCAACCAACGGTGTCGTCGGTATCGATGCATCCGGTTTCGACCGGAGTCACGCCTCGAAACACTACACGAAGCGAACGAAGTTGACGATTCAGCAGTTGAAAGTCACACTTCTCGTGGACACGAGAGCGAATGCTATCCTTGATCTCCACGTGACGACGACCAGAAAACACGACTCGAAAATCGCGCCGTCGCTCATCAAGCGGAATATTGGTGAAGTGGCTATTCTCCTCGGTGACAAGGGATATGACGACCAGAAGATTCGCGCGTTAGCCCGTGAGGAGAATCTTCGTCCGCTTATCAAACACCGAGAGTTCTCGTCACTTCACAAAGCGTGGAATGCTCGGATGGATGCTGATCTCTACGGTCAGCGTAGTCAGAACGAGACGGTAAACTCCCGGCTCAAACGGAAATACGGGGCATTCGTCCGCTCAAGGCACTGGTGGAAACAGTTTCGGGAACTCACTATCGCCTGTTTTACTCATAACATTGACCGATCACTCTAATTGGTAGATGCAGGTGAAAGACCTATTGCGTGTTCATATTGTTGCGGCCAAGTAGGGACTCAAACCAAACGACACCACCGAGAAGGATTCCAACGAGTAGGACACCAAGCAGTATTAGCAGGAAACGAGCCGAGTACCAACCAGCACCCATAAGACCAGCCGAAAGGGCTAACAGGATAAGGAATACTCGGCTGGCAAGATTACTCATATCTCCTGTCCATGGTGCATACTTAGCGGTAAAGGAATTGGTTACGCGAAGGAGCGTGAACCGGCCAAGAAGGTACACCACGACAAAGACTCCAATGAACATGACGAGGCTGGTCCACGGTTCAGGTCCACTTTGAATCCCTGTTTGAAGGGGGAGTATCATATCTCTCAATTAGACGACGAACGACTAATAACTATCTCACCGGTGTAACGGTGACTACACACGACCGATGTACCAATAGTTTCACCGAGAGTAGTGTCTACGTAATAGGATTTCAACGGAGCCATTTTTTTCCAAGTCAACATTCAAACCGAAGACAGAGTGAACATCCGTGCTAAAGAACTGGAAAGCCAAGAGGTAGTATATAATAAGACATATACATCAAAAGGAACCGTAGATGTTGGCCGATCTTTAGAAGAATCCACTGACTATCGTATTATCGTTCGTACTAACGGAACTGTACAGTGGAACGAATCAGTTCGAACCTATGAGGGGTACGAACTCCGTGTGGAAGAGAATGGGACGGTGACTGTCGTCAGTCACTTGGAAGCGTGATGGCGTGGGATACTCACTCGAACGACTGTACTGAGTGATTCGAGTCAGGATATGTCTCTTGCTGAGGATTTCAACAGAGCCTGTATTCTGTATGAGCGTTCCAGCAATTGGTAAGCTCTCAGGGAGGGAGGATATCGTCGTCAAGGAACTCAGAACAATCCACAGGAATACTGGCCCACGCGTACTTGACGACCTCGTATCCCGTCCACCCTTCCGTCCTAATCATCTCGCCTGACGCCTCACAGAACTCTGCCTTCGAAATGAGTTCGTTATCGAAGAGAACGTAGAGTAGATACGGCGGGCCCACAACGTCAATGTCGTATCCGTGGTCGTCAACCAGTCGCCTGATCGATCGGCGTGCGGCTCCATCGAGCAGCGAGACGACCTGATACGAGTCGCCGTGTTCGGACAGTTCTTGCTTCAGCGATTCTTCACCGGCATCCGGGCCGTGTGGCCGGGGAACGACAGTCACACACGACCACGATGAGGACTCGTCGTCTAAGTGCGCAAGCACGCGCTGGCTGCCTCGTTTCAGATACTGTTCGCGGCTGCCTTCCGGCGCGTGCGTGTTCGAGTTGACATGGTTCTGCAGTTCGTGCTTGCAGACGTTTGTGGTCGTGAGAGCGAGCGACTCCGCCAGTACGTCCCATTGATCGGTGTTCGCAACGGCGATCAGGGAACTCGTATCGGCCAGGAGTGGGTGGCGAGGGTCACTCGCCATCGCTATCAGCAAGGAAGGCCGACGTATCTCGCTCCATTGCCGACTCGAATGCGTCCTTCTCTGCTTCCATTTGGTCGATCTTCTCCCCGAGGAGAACCCGAGCCACGTCTTCATCGATTTCACCGCGACTGTATCGTTCGTAGACCGTAATCTCGTCCTGTTCGTCCAACGACCGGCGGAGCATCTCAACCAACCCGGTCCGAGCAAGTTCGCTCACATTGACGCCACCAATATGAACCTCATCAAGCAGCTCCGCAGCCTCTTTTTCGGCCCCGGCACGAAACTGAATCGTTTCATCGTAGCTTGAACCGCTCATGGAGAAGCCTTCGCCGCGAAAGGAGTTATATGTTATGACGTGTAAGGACTTGTTAGTACATCTTTCTTTGACACCTCAGCTACACGAGTTTGATCTCAATTTGTGGTCGCTGTCGATTCCTCTCCACAATACTACAGTATTCTGACTAAAGAGGCCTTGACCGAGCTATTTGACATCTCTGAGCCGGCGATGATCCAGATATTGTTGGAGGATTGGTGGTTTGTAGGTTACTACATTCGGAACTTGTGAGGCGTCACCAACCGAATTCGATATCGCGACATACGATTTATCGGACCGAAAACCGACGCACGGCTGGTCGGTGGGGAGAAACGGAGAGGAGAGGGCGTTACTTGCCGCGACGCCGGTCGCCGTTGATGCTGGGTCGGGTGTGTTCCGTGCCCTTGCCGCGCTTCTGCTGGCCGCGACCTTTCTGACCCGCGCTGGTCTTGCCGCGGAACGCCCGGCCGCGGTGACTGTCGTCACAGATCCAGTTCAGGTCGTCGTCGTTCTGGATGGCGGGATGCTCGGGGTCGACGAGGATCACCTCGTGCCACTTCTGCGAGCCGTCCTCGCCCACCCAGTAGGAGTTGAGCACGCGGAGGTTGGGGTACTTGCGCGCGGTGCGCTCTTCCGCGATGCGCTGGATGCTCTTGCGGCGACCGATGCGGTTGACGCCCTGCCGCTTCGAGCGGCGACCGGCCTTGAATCGGCGCTTGCGGGCGCCGCCCTTGCGGACCGAAGTCCGCACGACGACGATGCCCTGTTTGGCCTTGTAGCCGAGGTTGCGCGCCTTGTCGAGGCGGGTCGGGCGCTCGATGCGCTCGATGGCGCCCTGATCGCGCCATTCCTGTTTGCGTTGCCACTGCAGTTCGGCGAGTGCCCCGTCGTCGGGGTTCTGCCACGCGTCCCGGATGTGGGAGTAGAAGCTTCGTGCCATGGTTGTTGCCCACGGGCGCTTGCGATTCAACGCCGCCGAGTGGCGGGTCACATGTCGTCCCGACGAGTCGGGTGCCCGCTGGGGCCCGTCGACCAGCGAGTTGTCGGTGCTACCAGACGGTTGGGGTTAAGAACTTCGACTTGCCGCGAACTCTCTGACCGTCTCGAACTCACCGGCGGTAAGGGCGTCGGCGACGGCCGCGGTGTCTACTTCGGGAACGACGGCGGGATACTTCCGCCGGAAGAAGCCAACCAGATTCTCCACGTCGCGTTCGAGGAGTTCGCCGGCGTTGGCGTGGTCCGTCGACACCGACTGGGGCCAGTCGAAGATGGTGATGCCGGACTCCGCGACGGCGACGTTGTGTTCGCTGAGGTCGGCGTGGACCATCCCCGCCTCGTAGGCCGTCGCCACCTCGTCGAGTACGAGATCGAGGACGCCCACAACCTGCGCGTCGTCGAGTTTCGCCCGTGCGAGTTCGACGCCCTCGAACTTCTCCATCAGGATGGCGTGGCGGTTGTGATCGATAGGGCGCGGGACCGACACGTCGGGGTAGAGCGTTTCGAGCGCGTCGTGTTCCCGTTCGGCCGCCTTGCGCGCGGTGTAGAGCCACGAGACGTGGTGGTGATCGGCGGTGTACTCGCGTTCCTTGTTCACCTCGCGGAAGTTGGTGTAGCCCTCACGGTGGAACTTGAGGGCGAGCGGGCGGTAAGACTGGGCCTCGTACACGTCGCTTTCCTTGCCGACGCCGAGCGGTGCGCCCACGCCCTCGACCGTGTCGCGCTCCGCGAAGGTGTGGAGGGCGAGAACGTCGTACCCCTCGAAGGTGAGCTGGTAACCCTCGTACTGGATAGTCCGGCGCTGGATCAGGTCGCGTTTCATACACCGGTCCAGCCGGTAGTCCACCTCCTCGGCGGTGAGGTTGGCGTAGTCGGGCAGTTTGTCGCGGTTGACCCACTCGCTGAACCGCATCCCCTGCTCGACGCCCGAGAGCAGATAGAAATCCTCGGGGTCGAGTTCGGCCACCACGCTGGCCACGTTTTTCACCATACTCCGACTCCGCGCGCGAGGGACAAAAGCCCCCCGCGTCGGGACCGTATATCGTATGTCGCGATAGGAAATCGAGGGGCGTCAGCGATACGAGAGTCTCGTGGCGCTCACAGTATCGATGTCGGCGGGCGAGAAGTGGCCGCTCAGTCGTCCGCCGTCGGCGGCGTCGCGGGCACTGCTTCGGGCTCGGGTGCCGGTCCGGCTTCCCGGACGGCCTCGGACGCCGCGGTCCACGTCAGGTCGCCGTCGTAGTGGAAGACGGCGTGGTCCTGCTGGGGGTCGACGACGCTCAGCGACAGCCACCCGTTGTCCAGAAGCGTCCGGACCTGCTCGTGCTGTGCGAGAAGCTCCGTCACCCGCTCGACGGGCGCGTGGATCAGGGTCGAGAGGCGGAGGGGCTGGTGGAGGGGGTCGTCGTCGGCCGCTAACACGGACTGGAGGGGCAGGCCGGTCATCAGGTCGCCGCCGTTGCCCTGGTAGACGCCGACGTTCCCGACCGGGTTGTGTGTGATCTTCGACCCGCTCCCGTAGACGGCGGTGTCGACGGTCGAGAAGTAATACTGGGTGTTGATCCACTGCGTGACGACCAGCGGGCCGGTCAGGATGGCTTCGAGGGCGTCGCCGTCCGGGTCGGTCGACCAGTCGTAGGAGTGGAGGAACGCGCGGCCGTCGAGGTCGAGGTCGTCGGTCAGCGCCCGCGGGCCGACGACGAACCCGGCGTTGCCGGCGAGACCCCACTCCGGACGCGTCTCCGCCCAGTCGGCGGCGCGGCGCTCGACGTCGCGGACGCTGCCGGTGCGCTCGGCTGCCGCACCCGCCCGCGCCGTCTCCAGAACGTCGCGGAGGTGGGCGATGTCGTCGTCGTGACTCTCGGGCACAGCGTCCGCGAACAGCGTCACCTCGTCGGTCGTCGTGTTGTGTTCGGCGGCGACGAAGACGGTGTCGTCGGGGATGTCGAACCCACGGTCATCGAGGGCGTTCCTGACAGCCGGGTCGTTACAGATGGTGGCGAGGACGCGCGCGTTCGGCCCGCCGGGGTTGCCGGCGCAGGCGCCACAGTCGAGACTGGATTCGTAGGGATTGTTCGCCGTCTGGCTGGCGTGGCCGGCGAAGACGACGAGGCGGGCGAACTCCTCCCAGCCCATCAGGTCGAACGCCGTCTCGGCGTAGGACACTTTCTCGTCGAGGGTCAGCCCTCTCGGGAGCGCACCTTCGGCGTCCGGGTCGTGATCCACCGTCGGCTCGCAGAACTCGTGTTCGTCGGGCACGCGGTCGTCGACGGTGTCGATGGCGTCGTAGACGCGGCCGGGCACGAGCGTCCGCGCCGCCAGCGCGGCGCCGTAGCCGACGCCGGTGTTCTCGACGAAGCTGAACGCCGTCGCGGCGTTCGACTTGATCGCCTTCAGGAGGTGGGTGCCGGCGTCGGTGAAGCGGACCCAACGGTCGTGAGCGGTCTGCGGGTCGTCGTCGGTCGGCCGGTCGTCGATGCGGTACTTCGGGTCGAGGATCGGCGGGCAGGCGTCGACGGCCACGTTCGATCCGTAGGACTCGTGACGCATCGGGATGCCGAAGAAGCCAGCGTAGCCGTGGGTCTCGTACGCGCCAGCGGCCTCGATGTGGCGGCGGATGCGCTCCGAGCGCGTGTCGATACAGAAGACGAACTGGGCGTCGGGGCGGCCGTCGTCGTCGCTGTCGTCGTCGGCCAGCGACGCGCTCGCGTCCGCGACGGCGCCGACGAGGTCGTCCCGGTACGTCGCCTCCCACGCGCGCAACCACACTTCGGGGAGCGGCGGGCGGTCGTCGGTCGCGTCGTCGGCGTCGGCCGTCGCACGCGGCCCCGGATCGACCGGCGCGCCCACCTGTTCGGTCAGGAACAGGCGGACGGCCAGATAGCCCGGGAGCGTGATCGGGCAGGTCGACTGCCAGTCGCCATCCGTCCCGGCGCGGTGTTTGACGAATCCTGTCCACCCCGGCAACGCGGCGAAGTGGTGTTCGAAGATGGCTTCCCACCGCCCTTCGGGGTGGTCCGCGAGCAACTCGCGGACGGCGTCAGTGGGGTGGTCGGGGAGGCCCGTCACGGCATCGCGGTCGGGAATCTCGCGGTCGTAGCGGGCCGCGTGGCGGAAGGCGGCGTAGAACCCGCGCTCGCGGTTCGGCATCGGCCACTCCGCCCGCCCCTCGTCGAGGAAGGCCGCCAGCCACTTCGAGAGGAAGTGGTCGACCCGGTCCTCGGGCGTCGAGTCCGAATCCGGGGGCTCGTCGGCGTCGGCGGTGTCCATCCGCGCCAGCAGCTCCTCGGGGTCCGCGCCGGTGTCGTAGCCGCTGTCGGCGAGTTCGTCGGCCAGTGCGTCGGGGTCGATCCCCCCGTTCTCCCACGCCCCACGGAACACGTCGACGCTGGGGTACCCCCGGCCACCGAACAGGTCGGCCGCCCGGTCGACCGCCTCGGGAAACGGACGGTCCTCGAACCCCGAGAGCGGGTTGGCAGTCACGAACGAGTGGAGCGGCCAGACGGTGCCGACCGATTCCGCTGCGCGCTCGATACTATCGCGAATCGCTGGCTCAGTACTCATTGTATTCCTCCGTCGACGTCAGCACGGTGTCGGTTGGTGGGGACGCGGCGTTCGACAGCATCACGTAGAGGCGCGTACTCGACCGGTAGACGCCGCTCTCGATGGCGACGTAGGCGAGGACGAACCCGGCGGCGACGGCGCCGTGCACGGGCGTCAGCGCCGCGGGCGCCGTCACGACCGGGAGGCCGACGAGAGCGGCGGTGACGAGGTGGTAGGCCGCCGCGTAGCCGGCGATGGCGGGCAGGAAGACGAGCGGCACGGCGCCGTACCGGACCGTCGCCGGGAGCGACGTGTGCTGGAGCATCTCCCGGGTCGCGCGGAACGTCGTCAGGACGACGAACAGCGCCAGCAACAGGCCGCTGTCGAGCGCGGTCCCCTTGCCCGTGAGGAGGGCGAACACGGCGCCGCCGGCGACGGCCGTGGGGAGCGCCACGAGGAGGTCGGTGGACGTGTCGCCGTTCGATCCGCCCGCAGTCGTCGGGGTCGTCCGTTCGACCCGACTCCCCGACGCGAGGAACTGGTAGGCCTTGTAGAAGCCGTGGAGGATCAGGTGCGTGATGGCGGCGCCGAAGAAACCGAGGCCGGCCTGTGCGATCATGAAGCCCATCTGGCCGACCGTCGAACAGCCAAGTTGACCCTTCACGTCCGTCTGCACGGACTTCAGGAGTTTGCCGAGGAGGGCGCTGACCGCGCCGACGACCACGATCAGGAGCATGAAGGTCGGATCGCGGACGGCGACGGGCGCGAAGCGCACGAGGAGGACGCCGCCGGCGTTGACGAAGCCGGCGTGCATCAGCGCGGACGCCGGCGTCGGCGCCGTCATCGAGGAGAGGAGCCACGTGTGGAAGGGGACAAGCGCGGACTGGATCATCGCGGCGAGGAGGAGCGCCCCGGCCGCGACCAGCCAGTACGACTGCGGAACGGCGTCGACGCCGGCGACGACGCCCGAGACGGTCGTCGCGCCGGTCGCCAACCACAGCGTCAGCAGGGCGACGGCGAGGAGGCCGCTACTCGCGAGGAAGTACCGGCGGGCGACCGACGCGGCGGCGCGGGCCTGCGGCCAGCCACGGATGAGGCCGATCAGGTCGGCCATCAGCAGCCCCATCGCCAGCCACGCGGCGGCAAAGAGCGCGAGGTGGTCGGCCGCGACCAGCGCCATCACGACGAGCGTGAACGCGAACACGAGGGTGAAAAACCGCGTCTCGTGCCGGCTCCCGGCCATGTAGCGCCGCGAGTAGCTGTGGACGATGCCGCTGAAGAAGGTGACGACGACCCACATCACGACGGTCAGCCCATCGACGGCAGCCACGCCCGGAAGTTCCCACGCCCCGTCGAATCGGAGTCGCGCGACGAGTGCACCGAGACTCGCCACCCACAGGAGCCACACGAGTCGCGTGAAGACCGCGGGGGCGAGCGGCGTCGATGTCGTCGTCTCCGGGAGCGATCCGACCGTCGTCTGCTGATCCGAGCCTGTCATCGTTCGTGTTGTCGACCGGATGCGCCTACCAGCGAGCGGTATCGGTCATCTCTACCCCATTCTACGAACAGATTGGTTATTAAATTCTTCTATTTGATCAAAATGTTCTGTAAAAATATTATTATAGAACGTTATGGTTTCTGCCTGACGACCGAGGACGGTGTACGGACGGCGCTGCGGGCCGGAGACGGCAGGTGGGGGAGCAACCGAGGCGGGGCGCTGGCGTCGTGTATTACTGAATCGTTCGAAGAACTCGTGTTTTGGGAACGATTCGTGATTCGGCGTGCCCTCTCACTCCGGTGCGAACTCCCCGAAGGGTTTCGACTCGTGGCTCCGGACGAGTACCTCGTCGGAGACGGTGATGCCCATATCGAGCAGTTCCTGGGCGACGGGCGTGATGTCGTTGTCCGACTCGCCGACGACGGTGACGAGCAGGTTCTCCTCGCCCGTGACCAGTTCCTGCACGGAGACGACGCCGTCGATATCGAGGATTTCCGGAATGAGTGATCCTCGTTCGGGGATCGAGGCCGTACAGAAGAGGAGCATCCGGAGCGGATAGCCCGACTGCTGGTAGTCGACTTCGGCGCTGTACCCCTTGATCACGCCAGCGGATTCGAGCCGCCGGATGCGCTTGCGGACCGTGCTGTCCGACGTGCCGGTGCGCTCCGCGATGTCGCCCGACGACATGTTTCGCGCGTCCTCCTGGAGGGCGTGCAGGATCGCCCGATCCACGTCGTCGATGTCGTCGTCGGCCATACGATGCACGTCGTCCGTCCGCGGCAAAGGCGCTTCGCCCGTCACGGATAGTCAGGCGTCGTCGAGGCTCGGATGCGTCGGCTGGTCGGAGGGATGTGGCGCCGCGAACCGCTCGCGCATCGTCTCCCGGGCCGTGTCTTCGCGCGCCCGCCGTTCCGTGTCGTCGATTTCCTCACACCCCGGTGGCAGGTCCCGGCCGCGGTCGGTGAAGTAGCCGTCGGGCGCCACCCAGTCGTGGTAGAAGGGGTGGTCGGCGTCCTCTAGCATCGTCACCGCCACCTCCGCCCCGTGGCCGGCGCTCACGACGGCCTGATGCGGTTTGCCGGCGAGGCGACCGGCTGCGTACAGGCCCTCGACGGCCGTCCGTCCGCGTTCGTCCGTCACCACGAACGACTTCCCGCGGTCGACGAGTTCGACATCCGCGGGCAGGTAGTCGACCGCGTTCTTCGTCGCGGCGATCACGTAGTCGGCCCGGTACTCCTCGCCAGCGGCGGTTTCGACGGCGAACTCGTCGCCATCGCGGGCGACCCGCGTCACCTCGGCCTCGCGGCGGTCGGCGCCCGCCCGGTCCGCGCCCTCGGCCATCATATCGAGCAACAGGCGGGCGTTGACGCCGGCGGGGAAGCCGGGGTAGTTCTCCAGATGGGCGTTGCGACGGAGGATGGAGTCACCCGCGTCGCCGGACTGCGTCCGGCTGCCAGAGGGACTTCGTCCCTCTCTGTTCAGAACGCGCGTCTCGAAGTCGGCACGAGCGGCGAACGTGGCCGCCGACAGGCCGGCGACGCCGCCGCCGACGATCACGACGGATGGCTGGGTCGTCATACACCTCCGGACGGCGGAGGCACACTTGTACCCGCCGCAATTCCGCGACAGCGTTATACTGTGTGACCGCGTCTCACACCGGATGGAAGACGTGTTCGTCGGGAGTCTCATGTCGGCGCCAGTCCACTCGGTCGGCGGCGACGCCACACTCCGGGAGGCGGGACGGGTACTGCTCGACCACGACATCGGCTCCGTGGTCGTCGTCGACGAGGCGGGCAGCCTGCGGGGTATCCTCACCGCCACCGACTTCGTGCGCGTCGTCGCCGACGGCGAGGAGAGCGCGTCGACGCCCGTCTCGACGGTCATGAGCCACGACGTGGTGACGACGACGGGAAACGAACCCATCACCGTCGCGGCCGATCTGATGGTCGAGAGCGGCCACTACCACCTCCCGGTGGTCGACGGGGAGAGCGTAATCGGCGTGATTACCGCGGCGGATCTGGCCGCGTATCTCTCGACCATCCGACCGCCACACCCGCCGTGGCGATAACTACTCGTCCGGACGCACGCTCGCGCGGAGGGCGACGCGGGCCACGTTGGCGCCGCAGTCGGCGGTGCGGGTGAGGCTGGCGAGTACGCGCGAGAGGGCGTAGGCGCCGGGGGGCGACCGCTCGAAGAGCGCCCGATCCAGCGCGCGGAGATCGTCGCCGACGGCGTCGCGTCGATCCAGCGCCTCGTGGGCGCGCTCGGCGGAGGTTTCGAGGACGGCCGTCGTCGCCGTCTCGGCCACCTCACAAGTCGCCCCCGCGAGGGCGCCCACCTCCGCGAACACGTCGTCGTCGACCGTCGGATCGATCCGGCTGGCGAGCGCGCCGATGCGGACGGCGTGGTCGGCGATCCGTTCGAGCTGGCGCGCGACAAGATAGTAATCGAACAGCTCCGACCGACGCACGTCGAGGTCGTCGATCTCCGCGAAATCGGCGAGCGAGCGGTTGAAGTGGCGGGTGATCATCTCGAACAGTCGATCCACCTCGTCGTCGCGTCCGGCGAGCCGGTCGGATTCCCGCTCGGTGGCTCGATTCGCCACGCGCTCGATAGCAGTGCGGTGCATCGAGCACGCGGTGAACTGGAGCTGGATCACCGACTGCCGGATCGACACCTCCGAGGCGTCGAGCAGGTTCTCGACGACGAGCCGATCCGTCGTCTCCTCGGTGACCGAGAGTCCCACCATGGTCTGGACGAGTCGGCGAACGGCCCGCCGCTCGTCGGCGGTGAACTCGGTGGTCTCGGGCGCGAGGAGGGTGATGGTGTCGTAGCCGACGGCGTACGCCGCGCGGAGGGCGCGCTCGACCGCGTTGGTGTCTGCCGTCGGCAGGTCGACCGTCACCGCCGAGAGCGGACCGCCGTCCTGCGCCGCGCTCCGGACGACCAGCGAGCCGTCGGTGTGGGGGTAGAGGTGGATGGGCATCCCCGCTTCGAGATGATGCTCCGTGGCCCATTCTTTGGGCAGGGAGACCGAATACGTCGAACCGCCGATCTTCTGGAGTTTGCGGGTTTCCATGTTAGACGAGTGCCGGGTCGCTTTCGACCATGTACAGGGTGCGTGCGGCGATGTTGACGGCGTGGTCACCGACGCGTTCGAGGTCGCGAACGACGAGCAGGAGCCGGGACACGTCGTCCAGCAACTCCTCGACGGCCCAGGAGTCGCCCTCGTCGACCTCGTGTTCGATCAACTCCCGGACCACGCGCTCGCTTGCCCGCTGACACAGCACGTCGAGTTCGTCGTCGCGCTCGGCGATGTCCCGACACAGGGCGGCGTCGTCGGTCCGGTAGGCGACCATCGCGTCGTCGAGCATCTCGCGTGCGAGGTCGCCGATTGCGGAGAGATCGACTTCCTCGAACCGCTTGCGGTCCGCCGCCAGCGTGTACTGCGCGAGGTTGACCGCCAGATCACCGACGCGTTCGAGATCGGTGAGGATCTTGAACGACGAGGCGACGAAACGGAGGTCGCTGGCGACGGGTTGTTGGCGGGCGAGTAGCTGGATACACCGCGATTCGAGGTCGAGATACCGCCGGTCGACCTCGTCGTCGGCGCCGGCGACCGCGCGGGCGGCGGCCTCGTCGACCGTCGACAGCGCCATCAGGGCGCGGTCGAGACGGCTGCCGACGAGATTACCCATCGCGAGCACGTCCGCGCGAAGATCGGCAAGCGACTGCTGGTACTCGTCTCGGGTCACGGCTATCCGAACTTGCCGGTGATGTAGTCCTCGACGCGCTGGCTCCGGGGATTCTCGAAGATCTGGTCGGTGTCGCCGTACTCGACCAGTTGCCCGCCGGTCAGGAACACGGCGGTCTGGTCGGAGATGCGCGCCGCCTGTTGCATGTTGTGGGTGACGATGACGACCGTGTAGTCCTCCGCGAGGTCACCGATGAGATCCTCGATTTTCGCCGTGGCGATGGGGTCGAGCGCGGACGCCGGTTCGTCCATCAGGATGACCTCGGGATCGGTCGCCAGACAGCGAGCGATGCAGAGTCGCTGTTGCTGGCCACCCGAGAGGCCGAGCGCGTTGTCGTCGAGGCGATCGTTCACCTCGTCCCACAGCGCCGCGTTCTTCAGCGACCGTTCGACGAGTTCGCGCTCCTTCTCCCGGTCGTCGCGGCCGAGCAACCGAGCGAGCAGCCCCTTGTCGATGTCGCCGTGCTTTCGCGGTCCGTAGGAGATGTTGTCGCGAATCGACTTCGGGAACGGGTTCGGCGCCTGAAACACCATCCCGACCCGCTTGCGGAGTTCGACCAGATTGATGCCGTCCTGGTAGATTTCCTCGCCGTCGAGTTCGACGGAGCCCTCGACCCGCGCGGCCTTGATGCGGTCGTTCATCCGGTTCAGACACCGCAGGAACGTCGATTTCCCACAGCCCGAGGGGCCGATGAGGGCCGTGACGCTCTCGGCGGGAATGTCGATCGAGATGCCGTCGAGCGCGTGATCGTCGCCGTAGTACACGTCGAGGTCCGTCGCGGAGAGTTTCGTCTCGCCGGCGAAGTCGTAGTCGAGCCACTCCTCGCGGACTCGCTCGTCGGTCTCGCCGGTGGTCGTCTGATCGGGCTGTGCGTCTTCGGTCTGATCGAGTTCGACGTTACTCATGGTGTAGTTTCCTCCGGAAGTAGATCCGGCTCCCGACGCCGACGGCGTAGAGACCGATGACGAGGAGGAGCAAGACGAGCGCGGTCCCCCACCCGTACTCCGTGCTGGAGAAGGCGGGGTGGTCGAACACGCCCGCGGTGATCGACGAGTAGAGCTGATAGGGCAGGGCGCTCGCCGGCGACAGGAGCGCCTCGTTGGTGACGAACGGCGGCGTCGTGCTGAAGCGGAACGACTGGAGTACCTGCGGCCCCGCGCTCGGGAACGGTGAGCCGCCGAACACCAGCAGGAGGGGTGCCGTCTCGCCGGCGATGCGGCCGACGCCGAGGATGACGCCCGTGATGACGCCGGGCATCGCTGCGGGAACGACGACACTGCGGATCGTCTCCCACTTCGTGACTCCCAGCGCCGCGCTGGCGTCGCGGTACTCGTCGGGGACGGCCTTGATCGCCTCTCGGGAGGTGATCAGGACGAGGGGCAAGAGCATGAAGCCGAGCACCAGCTGGCCGACGAAGATGGAGTTGCCCCCGCTGATGCGGGGCACGAGGAAGGCCAGTCCGAACAGGCCGAAGACGATGCTCGGCGTGCTCCACAGGCCGTTGGTCGCCACCTCGACGAGCTGGGTGAACCGGCCCTGCTCGGCGTACTCGGTGAGGAAGATGGCGGCGCCGACACCGAGCGGCACGGCGAAGGTGACGGCCCCGAGAACGAGCCACAGCGTGCCGACGATAGCGGGCATGACACCCGGAATGTCGACGAACAGGCCACCGGGGACGTTCGTCACGAACGGCACCTCGATCCAGGGGAGTGTCACGCCGAACAGGCGCACCTGTCCGCCAGTGAGGCTCGCCCCCGTCAGCATCACGTCGAGACCCTGGACGATGATGAACATGATCAGCAGGGCGAGAACGCCGAGCATCGAGAAGACCGTCAGCCCGACGAGCCAGTAGGCGCCGTGTTGCCGCCCCTGGGCGCCGTACCCCCGTCTGGCCTTGGCGGCGCTCCAGAGACCCAACAGCGCGCCGTGGATGACGAGGACGGGGACGAGTTCCGAGCCGGGGAACTCGGCGCCGGTCCAGCCCGGCGTCCACGTCCAGCCCGCGTTGATGTGGCCGGAGACGATGACGTAGCCGATCAAGCCGAGCAGGAGAGCGATTGGAAGCGTCGAGCCGAGATCCTCGCGTGGGTAGATGGCGGCGACGCACCCGAGCAGTCCGAACGCGACGGCCCCGGACCCCCACACGACGAGTGCGTTACCACCCCACTGGGCGGCGGCGAGACCGCCGACGATTGCCCAGAGCAGGCCGAAGATAGCGCCGACGGTCAAACCCGCGCTGTCGGACGGCGTCGAATCGACGTAGTCGAAATACGAGCCGAGTCCGGCGAACGCGAGGCCGGCCGCGAGGACGAACAGCGACCCCCCGAGCAGGTGAAACAGCTGAAATCCGACGTACGTCCCCGTCTCGTCGAGCCACTGGAAGATGGTGCCCCACGAGGCTAGGAAGCCGAGGAGCGAGACGGCGATGACGACGTTGGCCACCAGATCGCCGAGCGACGACTCGCCGGTCACGAGACCGGTGCGTTCGACGTTACTCACGCGTTCTCACCGCCGAGTTTCGTGTGCATCCGCCACTCGATCCACTGGGAGGTGACGCTGAGGACCATCACCATGAAAAAGAGAACGACGCCGGCGGCGAACAGCGCGCTCATGTGGAGGCCGCTCGCGTTGCCGCCCTCGAAGGCGATGACCGTCGTCAGCGTCTCGCCGTAGTTGGTGAACACGTCGAAGACGGGCGTCGGAAACCCCTTGGTATGAGAGAGCATGACCGTCGCGGCCATCGTCTCACCCATGGCGCGCCCGACGCCGAGGAGGACGCCGGCGGAGACGCCAGACAGCGCCGCCGGGATGGTGACGCTCTTGGTCGTCTGCCAGTTCGTCGACCCCATCGCCAGCGACCCACTTTGCATCGACTCCGGCACCGTCGAGAGAGCGTCCTCCGCGACGCTCACCACCGTCGGGAGCGCCATGATGCCGATCATGATACCCGCCGCGAAGTAGTTGCCAATCGTCGGCGTTCGGAACTCGGTGTAGAGGTACTGGTTGAAGATGGTGAGGCCGATGAAGCCGTAGGTGATCGACGGGATGCCGGCCATCAGTTCGATACCCGGTTTGACGACCTCGCGGAGCCGTCGGGGAGCGATTTCGCTGACGAAGACGGCGCCGGCGATACCCAGCGGCGCCGCGATGATCGTCGCGATGACCGTCGTGAGCGCGGTGCCGATCATCATCGGCGTCAGCGCGTAGACGTCGTTCTGGCCCCACAGCGGCTGGCCGGTCCGGGTCAGCAGGGACAGCCCCATCTCCGCGACGATGGGAGCCGACCGGAGCAGGAGGAAGACGATGATGAGCGACAGGATCGAGACCGTCGCCACGGTGGTGAGGAAGGTCAGCCCCTTCACGAGTTCCGCCTGATACCGCCGCCAGCCGATGACGGCCGTCGCGAGGAGAGCGAGGATGGGGACGATAGTCCACTGGGAGCCCTGCAGGAACAGGACGAATGCCACGGCCGTCGACAGGCCACCGAGGAGGTGCATCAGAAGCGCCCCGTCTTCCGTCCGCACGCGGTAGTTGCGGGCGAACGTGGCGGCCGCTGAGAGTTCGTGCGTCGCGCGTGTTTGTATCGATTGTAACATGCGAAAATTGGGGTACGGTCGATAGGTCGGCCGCTCGACGGACGCCTTACGAGAAGTTCGACGGAGCGACCTTCTCGCGCTCGGTCCGGAGCCGATCCTTCGGGAGCTTGAAGTAGTTGTTCGACGCGACGAACGTCTCCTGTCCGAAGTCACTCAGGAGGAAGTTGATGAAGCAGGCTTCCTTCCGGGAGGTGCCCTCCCACGTGTACGCGTGGAGGTCACGCGAGAGCGGGTACTCCTGCGCACCGAGGTTGTTGCCGTACTCGTACACCGTGCCGTCGATTTCGAGGCCGATGGGCGGCGTCGCGCCGTCCGGCTCGACGAACGCCAGCGCGATGTAGGCGATGGCGTTGTCGACCTGCCCGATGGCCTGCTGGAGCTGCTGGTTCTGGCCGAAGCGCTGGTCGGGGCTGATCGGCGCGTTCGGGTCGCCGAAGACGTTGTTCCGGAAGGCGGTGTCGGTCCCCGAACCCTCGGCGCGGCCGAGCGCGAGGATTTCGCGGTCCGGGCCGCCGAGCTCCGACCAGTTCGTGATCTCCTGCCGGTAGATCTGGCGGAGCTGTTCGATGGTGATCTGGGTGACGCCCGCGTCGTAGATTTCGCGACTGACGACGATGGGCTGGCCGTCGACGCCGACGACGTGGTCGGTGAACTTATCGAGCGTCGCGTCGCTCACGCCGGAGCCGGCGAGTTCGGCCTGTGCGGGGGCCGAGGAGTCACCGATGTCGACGCGACCCTCCATGACGCCCTCGACACCCGTCCCCGAGTGCGAGAGGGCGACGCTCGCGCGGAACGGCGGCACCGAGCGCTGCCCCGTCGATTCGTAGCCGTAGTCCTGCGCGAAGAAGTCCGCGAGGCGCATGTCCGTGTCGTACTCCTCGCTGGCCCACGACTGCGGCCAGTAGTCCTCGTCGCCCGCCTCGGGGTTGGAGTTCCAGTAGCTCGCACCCGTGTTCGTGATCGGGAACACGGTCGAGGAGCCGTCGGCGGTCAGGACGCTCGTGTCCATCCCGCTCGACGAACTGTCGTTGCTCTCGGTCTGGGTCGGCGTGCCGTCGGACTCCGAACCGCCCGAACTCCCGCCGGATTCGCCGCCGCTACTGCCACCGGACTGGCCACCACAGCCGGCGAGACCTGCGACCGCGCCGGTACCCGTGACCAGCATGAATTTGCGCCGCGATGCGCCGTCGAACGTCCGGTTTGAATCGACCATCACCAGACAGACTTCCAGTTCCAATAAAGGGGCTTTATATGAGCCGTACGTGGGGGTCTGAACTCCTCGTATCGGTCCATGCCGCCACCCATCGCTCCCCCGTCCAACGTCCCCCTATCACGTCGTACGGCCGGGTACATTGAGCTATGTAGACGAGGGGAGACGATCCGACGGCGTCGTTCGCCACGAAACCCCTTTGCGTCCCCGCCCCGCGGTGAGGGGTATGGACGAACGCGACCCGCTGGCCGACCGCGAGTGGCGGCTGATCCGCGAGGAGGCGTGGTCGGGGCCGATGAACATGGCGCTCGACGAGATTGCAGCGGAGACGGCCGCCGCCGGCGGCCCCCGAACCCTGCGAGTGTACCGGTGGGACCCCAGCACGCTCTCGCTGGGCTACCACCAGGACCCCGACACCGTCGACTGGGCCCACTGCGAGCGCGAGGGCGTCGGCGTCACGCGCCGCCCGACCGGCGGCGGCGGCATCTACCACGACAACTTCGGCGACATCTCCTACACCATCGTCGCACCGAAAGCGGAACTCCCCAGCGACCTCGTGGAGTCGTATCACCGGCTCTGCCGGCCGATCCTCGACGCCTTCGAGCGGATGGGCGTCCCGGCACGATTCGCGGAGACCGAGCGGCCGGCCGCCCACGCGCCCGCCTGTTACCTGCGCGAACTCCACCCCGCACACGACGTGGTCGTGCCCGGTGCGGACGGGCGAGAGCGGAAGGTGAGCGGCAACGCCCAGCACCGGCGGACGGACGCCGTCGTCCAGCACGGCTCGCTCACCTACGCGGTCCGCCCGGAGCGTCACCTCGCCGTGTTCACCGACCCCGCAGCCGACGCCGCGACGTTCCGCGAACGAGTGACGGGTATCGACGACCACGCGGACATCGAACGGTCCGAGGCGGTCGACGCCCTCGAAGCGGCACTGAGTGAGTGGGCGGACGCCGAAGCGGGCGAGTGGACCGACGACGAACTCGACCGGGCGCGCGAGCGGGCGGAAGACAAGTACGCGGACGACGCGTGGACGAAGCGACGGCCGGGCGAGCGCGATAGTAGCGATTGAAACTGTTTGCACAGCCGATCGCAGTACGGTGAGCGATCGGCTGTGCGATGACTTTCAATTGGTACTATAGAAGCCGAACGTCTCGGCGTCGGACACGTCGAGTTCTTCGACGATGGCCTCGTGAATCTCGCCCACCTGCGGCGTGTCTCGGGTGGGGTCGAGCCAGTGGTCGCCCAGCCACCGATACCGGACGGTCAGGTCCGAATCGAGCAGGAAACACGACCGCCGGGAGCGGCGCGTGATGCCGAGCGTGCGGTAGGTGACGCCGAAGGCGTCCGCCAGTTCGAGGTCGGGATCGGTGTAGAGCGGGAAGCTCAGATCGAGATAGTCGATGAAGCGGCGGTGGAGGCCGGCGCTCGACTTGCTACAGCCGACGACCTGCACGTGATCACCGCTCGAGAACCAGTCGAAATCGCGGAACGAGCACCACTCGTCAATGCAGTCGGGGCTGAAATCCGCCGTGTAGAAACTGAGCAACACCGGACAGTCCGCGACCAGTTCGCCGAGCGTCACGTCCTCGGCCGTTCCGTCCGGCCGGACGAGCGTGACGCCCACGTCCGCCACCGTCTCGCCCACCGCTATCGGCCCGTCCATACTGGGCGTTCGACAGACACCGCCAAAACCGTTGGCTTCGAGCGATTCGAAGCGCCTTTGCTCGCTCGATTCCACCCACTCGTATGCGAGTTGGAGCACACGTATCCGTCGCCGGCGGCGTCGACAACGCCGTGGACAACCAGCGCGAGGTCGGCGGCAACTGCGGACAGATCTTCACCCACTCTCCCCAGGTGTGGCAGGACCCGAACGTCGGTGACGACGAGGCCGCAGCCTTCCGGGAGGGAACCGCCGAACACCTCGACGGTCCGTGGGTCATCCACTCCTCCTATCTCGTCAACCTCTGTACGCCCAAAGACGACCTGCGCGCGAAGTCCATCGAGAGCATGCAACGCGAGGTCGACGCCGCGGACACACTCGGCATCGCGTACGTGAACGTCCACCTCGGCGCCCACACGGGAGCAGGCGTCGACGGCGGCCTCGACAACGCCGTGAGCGCCCTTGACGAACTCGACGTGCCCGACGGCGTGACCGTCCTCGTCGAGAGCGACGCGGGGAGCGGCACGAAACTTGGCGGCGACTTCGAACACCTCGCGACGGTCCTCGACGAGAGCGATCACGACCTCGGCGTCTGTCTCGACACCGCCCACGCGTTCGCCGCGGGCTACGACCTCTCGACGCCCGCCGGCGTCGACGAGACGGTCGACGAATTCGACGACGTGATCGGTCTCGACGACCTCCACTGCATCCACCTCAACGACTCCAAGCACGCCTGCGGGACGAACAAGGACGAACACGCCCACATCGGCGAGGGGAAGATCGGCGTCGACGGCATGCGCCGGATCGTCACCCACCCCGCCCTGCGCGAGACGCCGTTCGTGCTGGAGACGCCGAACGAGGACGGCAAGGGCTTCGCGTGGAACATCGACCGCGTGCGCGAACTGGCGGAGTAACGGAGTCACGACGCTTTTCCCGCGACCCGCCGTAACCCACGACGAATGAGCGACGGCATCACCAGACGCGACGTACTCGCCGGCGGCGCGGGGATCGGCGCCGGCGTCGTCGGCCTCGGGACGCCGCTCGTCGGCGACGCTCGCGCCCAAGAGTCGACGACACCGGTGACGGTCGCCACCCGCAACTGCTATCTCGGCGCCAACCTCTTTCGCCTCCTCGTGGCGGCGACGGAGGGGAGCGAGGCGGTCCAGACGGCGGTGAGCGACCTGCTCCGATCGGTCGATCGGAGTCACGTCCCGGCGCGTCTCGACGCCATCGCGGCCGAAATCGGCCGAACGGAGCCCGATCTGGTCGGCCTGCAGGAAGCCGCACTGATCCGGACCGGCGAGCCGACGAGCGGAACGACGCCGACGGCGACGGAGGTGCGACACGACTTCCGGGAGACGCTGCTGACGGCGCTCGACGACCGCGACCTCCCGTACCGCGTCGTCGACGCCGTGGAGACGACCGACTTCCAACTGCCCGCGACGGTCGACGGCGAGCGCAAGGCGGTGCGGCTAACCGATCGCGACCTGCTTCTCGCCCACGAGGACGTGACGATCGGCGAGGTGACGGCGGGGCGGTTCGACGCCGCCGTCTCGCTGTCGGAGGACGGCCGCGCGATTTCGGTCGAGCGTGGCTACCAGATTGCCGACGCGACGGTCGGCGACACACGACTGACGTTCTGTAATACACATCTCGAATCGGCGTCGACCGAGACGCGCCTGCAACAGGCAGTGGAACTGGAGGGCTTGCTGGCCGAGCGCCGCGATCCGATCGCCCTCGTCGGCGACCTCAACAGTGGCCCGGGCGGGTCACTCGGCGCCTACGACCGACTGCTGGAGACGTTCCGCGACGCCGCCGACGGCGTCGGCCACACCTGCTGTCACGCCGCGGGCCTCCGGAACGACGAGGTGTCGCTCAGCGCACGGATCGACCACATCCTCGTCCAGGGTGCCATCGGCGCGACGGACGTGACGCGGGTCGGCGCCGACCCGGCCAACCGGATCAGCGTCGACGGCGACCGACTCTGGCCGTCCGATCACGCGGGCGTGGTGGCGACGCTGGTTCCGGGACAGGAGTCGACGGCGACGCCGACAGCGACCGGAACGGAAACGGACACGCCGGCGCCCACCCCGACGGGGACGCCGTCACCGCCCCCGACCACCTCGTCGTCCGGCTACTCAGTCCGGGTCGACGACAATACGACCGTCGAGGTGCCCGGGTTCGGCGCGGCGACGGCCGCGGTGTCGGTGCTGGCGGCCGCCCTCGCCGCTCGCCGCAGGGCCGGGGACGGGGACGGGGACGACTGAGACTGCCGACAGTACGACTTTTGCCCCCGGACACAGTACGGCGTCCGTGCGCAGATTCTCGGCCGACTACCTCCGCCGGACGCGCGACGGGCTGTGGTCGTCGCGCGAGGCGCTCGCCCCCCTCGACCTGCCGAGCCGTGACCGCGTCCTCGACGTGGGGTGTGGAACCGGCGAGTTGACGCGGGTTCTCGCGTCGGAAGCCGGGGACGGCTGCGAGGTGATCGGCGTCGACGCCGATCCGTCGCTCCTGCGGGTGGCCCGCGAGGAGACGGACCTGCCGGTCGTCGCCGGCGACGCCCTGCGACTCCCCGTCCGCGACGACGCCGCCGACCTCGTGACGTGTCAGGCGCTCCTCGTCAACCTGCCCGATCCGACCGCGGCGCTCCGGGAGTTCCGTCGAGTAGCGAGCGAGGCCGTCGCCGCCGTCGAACCCGACAACGCCGACGTGGCGGTGGAGTCGACGATCGACCGCGAAGTGGACCTCGAACGCCGAGTTCGGGAAGCGTTTCTCGACGGCGTCGCCACCGACGTGGCGCCCGGCGAGCGAATCGTCGAGGCGTTCGAAGCGGCCGGCCTCGTCGACGTTCGGACGCGCCGGCACTACCACCGAAAGGTGATCGAACCGCCGTACGACGAGGGCGATCTGCGGGACGCGACCCGGAAAGCAACCGGAGCCGGATTGGCCGACCACGAGACGGAACTCCGCCGCGCGGTGGGAACGGCGTACGACGACCTCCGGGCGGCGTGGCGGGAGATGGGTCGGGAGGTGATCGACGCGATGCAGGATGGGACCTATCGCCGGGCCGAGGTGGTGCCGTTCGACGTGGTGATCGGGCGGGTGCCGGCGGGGTGAGGATTCAAGTACGACGACGCGGCCACCCGCCCTGTGACCTGACCGTCGTCACGGGGCGGGTCGCGATCGTGTGACGCCGCCGCCTCGTGTCCGCCGTCGGCATTGGCGTCACCTGTTCGTTCCGTCTTACACCACGTCGCCCCGCACCGTTCGCCCCGTCGCCTCGGCGCGACGCTCGCGCATCACGTCCGCCGCTTCGGCGGCGGTCTCCTCGTCGAGTCCCAGCATCTCCAGCGCCCCAGAGAGGGTGGGAAAGGCGAGTTCGCCGCCGCGGAGTTTCGCCATCGCCTCGTCGTCACGCTGACCGTCGGCGTACAGGCAGACGCCGCGGGGGTCGAGGATCTCCTCGTAGGCATCCCGGGCCATCGCCCCCCGGAGTCGCTGGGTGACGTTGTCCGAGAAGGAGGCGTTACACACCTCCAGGTGGATGGGTTCGTCGTCGTTCACGAGGTGCGCGGCGAGGCAGCGCTCCGGCGCCGCGTGTCCGTTGTCGTTCGCGCGGAGGTGTTCGGGGTAGGCCGCGGCCCAGTCGGCGTCGACGGTCTTGCCCACGCCCTCGACGCCGTAGCGCTCCCGGAACTCGCCCTCGCGGTCCGCGTCGCCGCGCATGTGGAGATCCTTGGTGACGTACACGTCGAGGCGGTCGATCGGGTCGAGACCGAGAGCCACGTCGCCGTACACCCACACCTCGCGGACGGGCACAGGGAGAAGCGGTGGTGAGTCGTCCGGGTCCGACGGTGTCTGACTCGCCGTCGACGCTCGGTCCACCAGATCGACGATCTCCGCGGCCCGGTCCAAGGCGGCGTCTCGATCCATCACGCGCCCTTACGCGTCGGCGCGCAAAACGGTTGCTACCGATGGACGCTCGGACGGCCCGAGATCGCCGCTCGGGCAGCCGCTGGCGATGACGACCGACAGCCTCCACAAGACATTTGTTCACTTCTACTGACGTTTCCGTAGCGTGCCACTCACGCGACGCACCCTCCTCGGCTCTGCGTGTGTCCTCACTGGCCTCTCTGGCTGTCTCGGGGGGAGTGAGTCGTCACCAACGGGAACGCCGACCGCGACACCGACACCAACTGCGACGCGGACGGGAACGGTGATCGCCGAATCCTGTTCGGCCTCGGATCCGCCGGCACCGACGGGCGCCGCGACGGACCCGAAGCCGTATCCCGAGCAGCCGAGCGAACTGTCCCGCGAGTCCGTCGGTTCGTTCGTCGAGGCGTACGAACGGGTCTACCAGTACAACAGCATGCTCGCCGAGTATCCCGATAAGATCGGCCGCCTCAACGATCTGGATGTCAGCATCAACGAGATCACGGTCACCGTGGAAGAGGAGACCTTCGTCGTCGGGGTCACCGGCCAGACCAACACCGGAATTACGACCGACGACGGGGGCGGTTCGGAGACGCCGACACAGACGCCACTTCCTATGGGTCACTGGCCGTTCGAAACCACGTACAAAGTCTCCGACGAGTTCGTCCGACGTGGCGGGACGGTCTACGAGTGCTGGTGAAGGAGACGAAACCGTGATACGGCCCGCCCAGCAAGGGAGCGTCGATGGACTGCGACAAGTGTGGTCGCGAGGCGGTGATGCACGCCGCCTACTCGGGCGCCCACCTCTGTGACGACCATTTCCGCGCCTCGGTCGAAAAACGCGTGCGCCGCCGCATCCGGGAGGACGACCTCCTGCCGGCGGACGCCTCGCCCGAGAACCCGCAGACGTGGGTGATCGGCCTCTCCGGCGGCAAGGACAGCGTCGTCCTCACCCAGATTCTGGTGGAGACGTTCGGCCGCGACCCCCGTGTCGAACTCGTCGCGCTCTCGATCCACGAGGGGATCGAGGGCTACCGCGACGAGAGCCTCGACGCCTGTCGAGAACTGACTGCCGACCTCGAACTCCACCACGAAGTCGTGTCGTACGCCGACGAACTCGGTGTGCGGATGGACGACGTGGTGGAGAAAGACCCCGAGAACATGGCCGCCTGCGCCTACTGCGGCGTGTTCCGGCGCGACCTGCTGGAATCCTACGCCGAGGAACTCGGCGCCGACAAACTCCTGACGGGTCACAACCTCGACGACGAGGCCCAGACGGCGCTCATGAACTTCTTCGAGGGCGACCTGCGACAGATGGCCAAACACTTCGACGCGAGTCTCGGCCCCTTCGACCGCCGGGCCGAGAGCGCCCACTTCGTGCCGCGGGCCAAACCCCTGCGTGACGTGCCGGAGAAGGAGGTGGCGCTGTACGCCCACCTGGCCGACTTGCCGGCCCACATCACGGAGTGCCCCCACGCCAGCGAGGCCTACCGCGGCGAGATCCAGCAACTCCTGCTGGAGATGGAGGAGAACCACCCTGGGACGCGCCACTCGATCATGGCGGGCTACGAGGAACTCGCGGAACTCGCTGCCCAGCGCTACCGCGATACCGACGACACCGACGACCTGGGTGAGTGCGAGCGCTGTGGATCGAGTACGAGCGGTCGCATCTGCCGGAAGTGCCGGCTGGTCGAATCGATCGAGGCGGTGTAAGACGCGGCAGAAAACGAGCGGTTGGTCGACGAAAAGCCGTCGCGGTCGCTACTTGATCACGTCGATGCCGTTGCGCTGTTCGACCTGATTGCGGTCACGACCGCCGTCGGACCAGGATCGCTGATCCTGACCGACATTGTCGCTCGCATCGAATTCCGAAACATCCTCGCCGTTGAGGCTGCGCCGGGACTTCTCGGCCTGTCGCTGCGTCGACGGGCCGAGGACCTGGGCGCTCTGGACGCCGGTCATGATGGCCATGACCCGCACCTTGCCCTTGTACTCCTCCTGGATGCGCGCGCCCCAGATGACGTTGGCGCTCGCCTCCAGTCGTTCGGTGATGTTGTTGGCGATGCCTTCGGCCTCTTTCAGCGTGAGGTCGGGACCGCCGGTGATGTGGACGAGTCCACCGGACGCACCGCGGTAGTCCACGTCCAAGAGGGGGTGGTTCATCGCGTCGCTCACCACCTCTTGTGTCTTGTTCTTGTCCTGCGTCTCGCCGACGAGCATCACCGCGACGCCGCCCTGATTCATGATCGTGGACATGTCCGCGTAGTCCAGGTTGATCAGGGACGGCTGCGTGATAGTCTCGGAGATGCCCTTGACGGTCTCGGCGATGATCTGGTCCATCACGGAGAACGCCTTGCCGATGGGCAGGTTGGGCACGTAGTCCAGCAAGCGGTTGTTGTCGAGGACGATGATCGAATCGGCTTCGCCGCGGAGCTTTTCCAGCCCCTCTTCGGCTTTCACCGTGCGAGCACGCTCGACGTTGAACGGCGTCGACACCATGCCGACGACGATGGCGCCCTGCTCTTTGGCGATCTTGGAGACGACGGGCGCGGCGCCGGTACCGGTACCGCCGCCCATCCCGGCCGTCACGAAGACGAGGTCGGCCTCGCCGAGGACTTCCTTGATCGTCCCCTGGGCCATCTCGGTCGCACGCTCACCCATCGAGGGGTCGCCACCGGCACCGAGCCCCTGAGTCAGCGATTTGCCGACGAGGATCTTCGTGTCGGCCTCAATCATCTTCAGGTGCTGTTTGTCGGTGTTGATGGCGACCGTCTCCGCACCGTCGACGCCGATGTTGTACAGGCGGTTGACGGTGTTGTTGCCGGCGCCACCCGCACCGACGATGACGATGCGCGGGTCGCCGAACGAGTCGTCCTCGTCGGCGTCCCGCTGTTCGGCCTCCTCGCGCTCGATGGCGTCTTGGACGAATCCCTGCATCGTCACACCTTCGCCCAGCCGCGGTTACGGTTGCGCTTCTCGTCACGGGACTCGCTCTGTTCGTTGAGCATCTCGCGGACTGCCGAGCGGATGGCTTCGCTTCGATTCGGGAACTCTCCCGTCTCGACCATCTGTTCGACCTCCTCGATCTGCTGCTTCGGAATTCGTAGTGTCACACGCTCCATTGTTGCATTCCCCCGGTAAGACGGGCGGGGCATCGCCCCGTATGCTGTCTTACACGGCTGAACCGGCCGACAGCGGGGTTTGCGCCCCGTGGCCGGCGACCCTGTAAGACGACCGTCTTACGCGGACATACCAAGAGACCAATACCTTATAAAATTAACGGCCGTTGTAAGACAAACCGGTGTGAGTGCCTTACGGCCGGTCGAGCACGTCCGCCGCTGGGGTGCGACGACCACAGCTCGGACAGAACGCCCAGTCGGATCGAAGCTCGTCGCCACAGTCGCAGAACACGCGGTGTGTAGCCTTCTCGCCGCAGTTCGGGCAGTAGACGTGCCCCGCCGACATCTCCTCGCCACACTGCGAACACGTGTTGTGCGATCCCGTCGTCCCCTCGGCCGTGTCACGCTCCGTCTTACGCGCCGTCGGGTCGGCCTCGCGGTCGACGGACACGTCCGACGGCTCCGCCGTCTCGCCGTCCACCGTGACGTTTACGTTGATCTCCGGTGGTTCGCGCGCTGCGAACGCGTACTCCGCGAGCATCGCTTCGAGCCCGTCCGATCCGGTGTTCGACGACTCGTCACGCTCCGCGTCGTCGAGGTAAGTGCGCAACGCCTCGCGCATCACCTCGCTTTTGGAGGCGTCGAACGCCTCCAGTCGCTCGACGAGATCGTCGTCGGCGCGGAACGTGATCTTGCTCATCGTTCCCTGTCACGCACCCCCAATATTTGAAACCTTCGTGCGTGTCTGACGGATGTCTGTCGGACGGCCTACGCCAACCGCCGGCGTTCCGCGCCGAGCAACCGCGCCCACAGCGCGAACAACCAGCTATCGAGGCCGTACGCCGCGTCCACGTCGCGCACCCAGTCGTCGTCCGAAAAGAGGAGGTGCTGGAAGCGGCGAACTCGCGGCGACAGCGTCGGGCGGATCCCGGCGTAGTACGCGAGCGTCTCGCGCCGCGTACGGTCGAGCAACGCCGCCGGCACGTCGATACCGTCCGCCGCGGCGGCGTGCCCGAACCACTCGACGTGTGTCACTGCCGCCGCGAGGACGAACCGCTCGCGAAAGCCCGACACGCCCGCAAGCGGTGACCGGCCCGCCACGAGCGTGTCACGCGGGCGCGAGAGCCGGGGAGCCGTCACGACCACGCCCGTCGCCGCCGCCACCTCGCGAGCAATCGTTCGCAGGCGCCGTTCGAGCACCCGCGCGAGCGGCACCACCGCGAGTTCGTACCACGTCGGCATCCACGCGCAGAACGGCTCCGAGTAGACGGCATCGCCGAGTAAGACGCCGACCACCGACTCGGCCTCGCGGGGCGACAGCCCGGCGGGATCGGTCCGCAGCGTCGCCGCAACGTCCGCGCCGTCGATCCGGTCGACGCCGTCGAAATCCATCCCTTCGGCGACGCGCCGGGTGTACGCGCGCCCCGCCGCGTACCAGTCGGCGGCGTCGGCGGGCGTCGAGAGCGAGCGGAGGCGGGCGACCGTCACGGTCGGATCTGGGCCGACAACGACGTAACCGTACCCCTCGGAGCCGCGACGACGATGCTTAAAGTGCCTCCACACCGAGCGGAAAGCGTGCCCGTGTCGTTCGACCTCTTCGGGACGCTCGTGACGGCCGAGATGCCCGCAAACCCGGCCGACGCCGTCGCTCGAGAGCTTCGCGACCGGGGTGTCACCGTCCCCGACGACTGGACGGCCGCCTACCGCACCCCGCACATCGACACGCCCGACGGCGCGGAACTCCCCCTCCCCGCCCACGTCGCCGCCGCGCTCCGGAGCCGCGGCGTCGACGCGTCCGACACCGTCGTCCGACGCGCCGTCGTCGCCGCGTTCGACCCCGACGTGCGCCGCCGACCGGGCGTCGACGCCGCCCTCGCCGCCGCCCGTAAACGCGGCCCCGTCGGTCTCTGCTCGAACTGTAGCGTGCCGGAACTCGTCTCGCGAACGCTCGTCCGCGCGGACCTCCGCGACGCCTTCGACGCCGTCGTCACCAGCGCCGCCTGCGGCTTCCGCAAACCGCATCCCCGCCCGTTCGAGACGGTGGCGGCCGACCTGGGCGTCGCGGTGGAACGACTCGTCCACGTCGGCGACGACCCCGACACCGACGGCGGCATCGAAGCCATCGGCGGACGGTTCGTCGACGTGTCCGACACACCGCTGACCGCCCTCGACGACGCGCTGGAGGGCGGGCCGTGACCCTCCTCGCCGCCGGGAGCGTCGCCCTCGCCGCGGTTGGGGACCGCCTCGTCGCCGAACCCCCCGCGTCCCTCCACCCGGTCGCGTGGCTCGGCCGGGCGCTCGGCCCACTGGACCGCGAATGGTCCCACCCGCGACTGGCCGGAGTGGCCACGGCACTGTTCGTCCCCTTCGCCGCCGCGGGCGTCGTCGCCGTCGTCGTCGCCCTCGGGATGCGACTCGACCCGCTCGTCGGCGCTGCCCTCGCCGGCCTCGCCTGCTTCGTCTCGACCAGTCGGCGGATGCTGCTGGACGAGGCACGCGCCGTCGTCGCCGCGAGCGAGACGGACCTCGCGGCCGCGCGGGAGCGCCTGCGCTCGCTCGCGGGCCGGGACGCCGCCGCCCTCTCCGCGGGCGAGGTGCGCAGCGCCGCCGTCGAGAGCGCCGCAGAGAACCTGAGCGACGGCCTCGTCGCCCCACTCGCGGGCTTCGCCCTCCTCGCGCCGCTCTCGCTCCCGGCGGCCGCGGGCGCCGCGGCGTGGATCAAGGCCGTCAACACCCTCGACTCCACCTTCGGCTACCGCTCGGTGCCGATGGGCTGGGCGCCCGCCCGCCTCGACGACGTGGTAATGTGGATTCCCGCACGCACGAGCGCTGGCTTGCTGGCCGTCGCCGCGGGGCGGCCCGACGCCCTCCGCCGCGCCCGTCCGCTCGCTCGCCGACCCGCCTCACCCAACGCCGGATGGCCGATGGCGACGCTCGCCGTCGTACTGGGCGTTCGGCTGAGCAAGCCCGGCGCGTACGACCTGATCGAGGATCGACGGTCCCCGGACGAGGAGGTGCGACGCACCGCCGGAAGCCGGACACGGTCCGGCGACAGCGAGGCGTCGGAGACGCCTCGGGCAGAGAGGGACGACGTCCCTCAGACCACCGGACGCAGTCCGGTGAGCGAAGCCGGTGACAGTCGGACGGGGTCCGACGACCTGCCGACGCGCGCGGCCGCCGAGCGTGGCGTCGCCGTCGTCTCACGGGCCGGATGGCTGGCGTTCGGGCTGGCGGCCGTGGGGGTGATCGCCGCGTGTTGACGGCCGTGCGCGGCGCGCTCGCCTTCCTGACGCGCCTGCCCGTCGGCGGCGACGAAGCGGCGTGGGACGCCTTCCGGCGGACGCCCGTCGCGTTCGTCGTCGCCGGCTACGTCGTCGGCGCGCTGGCCGCCCTTCCGCTCCTCGCGCCACTCCCCGTCTCGACGGCGGTCGCGGGCTATCTCGTCGCGCTCTATCTCGTCACCGGCGTCACGCACGTCGACGGTCTCGCGGACTGTGGCGACGCCGCCGCGGTCCACGGCGCCGACGCGGACCGGCGGTCGGTCCTGAAGGACTCACAGACCGGCGTCGGCGGCGCGCTCGCGGTCGGACTCGCGCTCGTCGCCCTCGCGCTCGGCGGCCTCGGCGTCGCCGGTTCCGGCCCGCGGGTCGCCGTCCGTCTCGTCCTCGCGGCGGAGGTGAGCGCCAAGGTCGGCATGGCGGCGCTCGTCGCCCTCGGCACGCCCGGTCACGAGGGGCTAGGGTCGGCGGTCGTCGGGGAAGCCGACAGCGCCGCCCTGCTTCCGGTGGTCGTCGCCGCCGTCCCCGCCGCGCTGGCCGCCCCCCGCGGGAGCGGGCCGGCGCTCGCCGCCACACTCGTCGCCGGCCCGCTCGTCGCCCTCCTCGTCGGCCGATGGGGAACGCGTCGGCTGGGCGGCATCACCGGCGACGTGCTGGGTGCCGCGAACGAACTCGGCCGGATCGCGGCGCTGCACGCGGGGGTGATCGCGTGGACGCTCTGGTGATGTGCGGCGGGAAAGGGACACGACTCGGCGGAGCGGTCGAAAAACCGCTCGTTGCGGTGAATGGAACGCCCATGGTCGACCGGGTGTGTGACGCCCTCGCCGCGAGTCGGGTCGACCGCGTGTACGCGGCCGTCTCGCCGCACGCGCCCGGGACGCGCGCGCATCTACAGTCGAATCCGGGCATCACGGTCGTCGAGACGCCCGGCGACGGATACGTCGACGACCTCTCGGCCGCGCTGGACCGGATCGGCCGTCCGGCGCTGACCGTCGCCGCCGACGTACCCCTCCTCACCACCGAGTCGGTGAATCGCGTGCTGGCTCGGGCGGAGGACTCGCTCGCCGTCGCAGTACCCGTCGACCTGAAGCGGCGGCTAGGGGTGAGCGTCGACACGACGTTCGAGCGCGACGGACGCGAACTCGCGCCGACCGGGATCAACGTCGTCGCGGCAACCGACGACGACATATACGTCAGCGACGATGCCCGACTCGCCGTGAACGTGAATCGCCCGCGCGACCTGCAGATTGCGGAGGCGCTGTCGTGACGCGGTTCGTCCTCGTCGCCGGAACGACGGCGACGGCGCGGATCGACGGCATCAGCGCCGCCGGTGCCGACCCCAACCTCCTGCCCCACACGCCGAGCGCCGACGCGGAACTGATCGAGTACGGCCGTCTGGTGCGCGCACCGGAGGTTCCGGTGAGTCCGACGGGATGTCCGACGCCCGCGGCCGTCACCCGCGCGGTCCGCGAGGCGGTCGGATTCGAGACGCTCGTCGTCGACGCCGGCCTCGCCAAGCCGACCGGAGCACCGACCGTCGACGTGGGCGCGAAACCCGGCCGCGACGTGCGCGAGGTCGATCCGGTGCCGACCGCGCCGGGGGCGTGGGTCGCCGCCCGCGACCTCGGGCGCGCGCTCCCCGACGACGAACTCGTGATCGGCGAGACGATTCCCGGCGGCACTACGACCGCACTCGGGGTCTGTCGGGCGCTCGGGGTCAGCGAGGTGTCGAAGACACCTCGAGAAGACGGCGAAGCCGTCGGTATCACCGTTTCGTCGTCGCTGCCGGAGAATCCGCTCGACCTGAAACGGGAGGTGATCGACGCCGCGTTCGAGGCGAGCGACGTTGCGCCCGGCGAGGCGGCCTACCACCCGGAACTCGCCGTCCGGTTTCTGGGCGACCCGGTGCTGGCGGTCGTCGCCGGACTCACCGCCGGGGCACTGGAGTCGGGGACCGAGGTGGTGCTCGGTGGCGGGACACAGATGCTCGCCGCTGCCGCGCTGCTCCGTCATGCCGGCGTCGCAGCGCCGCTGACCGTCGCGGCGACGACGTACGTCGCCGCCGATGCCGATCTGTCGGCGGCGACCGAGGCCCTCGACTGCGACCTCGTCGTCACCGACCCCGGCTTCGCCGGGCGGGACGACGCGCTCGCTCGCTACGCCGCGGGGGAAGCGAAGGAGGGTGCGGGTATGGGCGGTGCGCTCCGGCTAGCCGAGCGTGCGGGCGCGCTCGGGCGCGTTGCCGACGGAACGCTTGAGGTAATGGAGCGTCTTATCGACTCGCATGGACCCTGACGCCGTGGCCGACGTACCGCGCGTGCCACATGGGGGGGCGTCGGATTCGACGCTCCTGGATTTCAGTGCCAACACGAATCCGGAGCGACCACGGGGCATCGCGGGTGTCTACGAATCGGCGTACGGCGCCGCGACACAGTATCCCGGCGACGACTACTGCGAGTTCCGGACCGCCGCAGGAGAGTATCTGGGGTGTGAACCGTTGAACGTCGCCCCGACTGCCGGCGGCATCGGGGCGCTCCGCCTCGCGTTCGAGGTGACACTGGAGACGGGCGACGATGCACTCCTCCCGAAACCGAGCTTCGCGGAGTACGAACGCGAGGTGCGACTGCAGGGCGTCGATCCGACGTTTATCGCCCACGACCGAATCCTCGGGACCGACCCGTCGCCGTACGACGTAGTCGTCGTCTGTAACCCGAACAATCCGACTGGCGACGGCTACCCGCAGGCCGACCTGCTGGCGTTCGCCCAGCAGTGCCGCGCCGCGGACACCGTTCTCGTCGTCGACGAGGCGTTTCTCGACTTCACCGACCGGCGGACGCTCGCTGGCGAACCCGGGGTCATCGTCGCGCGGTCGCTGACCAAAATCTTCGGCCTGCCCGGACTTCGGGCCGGGCTGGCCGTCGCGACGGACGGCCTGCGCGAGCGACTCGACGCCGCTCGGCCGGTCTGGGGGCTCTCGACGCCCGCGGCCGACGTGGGGACGTACTGCTTCCGCCAGACGAAGTTCGTCGCCGAGACGCGCGACCGGGTGCGCCGCGAGCGCGAGCGTATGGCCGACCGCCTCGCCGCCGCGTACGAGGTCTACCCCTCCGAGGCACCCTTCCTCCTCCTCGGTGTTCACGACCGATCGGTGAGCGAGGTGATCGACGCCGCCCGGCGCGAAGGGATCGTCGTACGGGACGCGACCACCTTCCGCGACCTCGATTCGCACGTCCGGGTCGCCGTCCGCCGGCCCAACGAGAACGATCGCCTCCTCGACGCCCTGCTGTGACCGCCGTGTTCGAGGCGACGGTCCGCGACGGTGTCTGCCGCCTCGCTCGGCCGAACACCCGCTGGCTCTCGACCGGCCACGCCGGCGGCGAACACCGGGCCGACGCGGCCTACAACTGTACCGTCCCCGAGGGGTGGCACCGGACCGACCTCGACGCCTACGTCGCCGAACGGCTTGACGCCGCGGGCTTCGATACCGACGCCGCGACCGGTCCCGCGCTGTTGACGGGCGTCCACCAGCGCCACGCCCGCCGGGCCCGACTCGGCCCCGTCGAGGCCGTCGTCACCGCCGGCGTCTCGAACCCCGCCGCCCTGCCGGTCCACGACCGACGCCGTCGAGACCACGGCGCTGGCGACGACTCCGTGACCACCGCCGACGACCACCACGCTGGCACCGTGAACGTCGTCGTGGGGACGACTCGCGCGCTCGCGCCGGGGGCGCTCCCCAACCTGCTGACCGTCGCCGCCGAGGCGAAGGCCGCGACGCTCCTCGACCGCGTCGGCGTCCCCGGCACCACGACCGACGCCGTCGTCGCGGCCTGTGACCCCGCTGGCGACCCCGCCCAGTTCTCCGGGAGCGCCACGGCCGTCGGCGCGGCGGCCCGTGCGTGCGTTCGTGACGCCCTCGCCGCGAGTCTGGCCTCGCGCTACCCGGACGGCGACTACGGCGTCGACGACCCCGAGTCGGGCGTCGTCACCGACGCCCGGGCGACGGTGTCGGCGCTCGCACCGGATCACTGATACTGCCGGCTGTAAGTCGGCCGAAAGAGTCGCCATCCAGCAGTGGCGACTCTCTCGGCCCAGTTACAGTCGACAGTATGAAGCCCGCGCCGGATCGAGTTGGCGGGCATGAGCGAGGAGAGCGAAGCATCCGCCCCGCAAGCCCGAGCACCTCCGGAGTTCGGCCGCGTACAGGTGTGGTGGGGGAACGGGAAGGGAAAGACCACGGCTGCCCTCGGTATGGGCTTTCGCGCCGCCGGCCACGGCTACCGCGTCCACCTGCTCCAGTTCATGAAAGGCGGCGCCGAGAGCGTCGAGGACGTGCGTGGCGAGTACGAGGCCATCGAGCAGGTTGCCGGCTTCAGCTACGAACACAGCGGCCACTACGGCTGGCACGGTTTCAGGGATGGCACCGAGGACGCCGACCACGCTGCGAAGGCCGAGGGTGGACTGGCACGCGCCCGCGACCTGGTCGACGCGGCGCGCGAGGCCGACCTCTCGGCACCGCTCCCCCTCGACGGTGCTCCCGAGGACGGCGTTCACATGCTGATCCTCGACGAGATCGGCTACGCGGCCAACCGCGACCTGATCGATCCCGACGACGTGATCGACCTCGTCGAGTCGAAGCCCGAGGGGCTGGAACTCGTCTGCACCGGCGGCCACGACCGCCCGACGTACCTCACCGACCGGGCCGATCTGGTGAGCGAGGTGCGAAAGGAGCGACACCCCATCGATGCGGGACAGCGGGCGCGCAAGGGGACCGAGTTCTAGGCGCGTCAACGACTTTGCTACGCGGTTCCTACCGTCGTCCATGACGCGCGTGTCGCGCGAGGCGTTCCGGGACTGTTTCGACGGCCTCGCCCCCGAAGACCGGACCGCCTTCGTCGAGGCGGTGTACGACGCTCGCGGGTGGGAGACGGTACGCGTCGACGGCGACCTGTGGGTGACGCCGCCGGGCGCGGACGAGTCGCGGCGGGTCGCGGGTCGCGGTGTCGACGACGCCGATGCCGACGACACCGTCGACGCTGCCGACCTTCGACAGATGGTGCGGTACGCCGTCGAGCGCGAGACGCGCGAACGCCTGTTCCGGCAGTTCTTCGACTGCGAGCCGAGCGATCTGGCTGGCGACGACCCGGAACCGGAATCGTCGGACGACGCGTCGGCACGGCCGACGACAGCCACAAGCGCCGACGACACGTCGCCCTCGTCGACGGCAGGAGCGACTGCGGCGCCTCCCCCGACCGGCGGACACCGACGGGACGGGACGCGCCACCGGTCGACGGCGACGGGTGCCGGCGACCGGCGGACCGACGACACGACCCGGACGCCGACCGACGAGGCTCGACGCGAACGAGCGACCGAGGGCGATACAGTCGATGGTGGTGCCCCCACCGGCCCGTCGAGGGAGTCGACGACTGGCGACGACGACACCTCGATCCCGACCGCTCGCTGGATCGCCGTCGGTCTGGTGGCGGTGATCGTCGTCGGGGGCGTCGTCGCCGCGGTCGGACCGGGACTCACGTCGTCGGGCGCGGACGGCGACGACGCGGCACGGGGGTCGAACGGGGCCGCGAGTCCCGACGTGATGGAACGCGAGGGACTGCCCATCGCGCCGGGCGTGCGTCGGGTGGAAGCGGCCGAGGGCTCGCTGCCGCCGGGCATCGATTCGACAGGCGTCACGGACGCGTCGGCGCTCGCCGATGCCCACGAGGCCGCGCTGACCGATCAGTCCTACCGTCTCCGGATCACCCACCGGGAGTTCGTCGACGGGGAGTTGCGGGGCGTCACCCACGAGCGGGCGGTCGTGGAGTCGCCGAGACGGTACCGGTCGCAGGTGCGGACGCTCGGCGCGATCAGACACGAGTCGGGCGTGGTCGCCCCGGTCTCGACGTACGCGAACGGAACGAGCGAGTACGTCCGCCGGTCGGGGAGTGACGAGCCTCACGAGCGGATCGAGATCCGATCCCGCACGGGGACGGGTGACATCGTGGATCGAACCGAGCGAGCCGTGCGGTGGTATCTCAGCGTCAACGACTCGCGGATCGTCGGCGTCGGCGAGGGGACGACGGTTCGGATCGCCATCCGCGGCGATCCGTGGCCGGCGTCGCGGAACGTGACGGGGTGGGCGCTCGTCGACGAGGACGGGGTGGTCCGGGAACTCCACCGCGAGTACACCCCCACGTCGGCGCCGAACGTTCGGGTCGAAATCACGATTCGGATCGTTCCGGGGCCGGTGACGGTGACGCGGCCGGCGTGGGTGGACGCGGCTGCGGCCGAGGAGGAGGCGAACGAGAGCGACATGCGGGAGCCGTCGACACCCGCGCTCGCGGCGCCGGTCGACCGCTTCGCCGGAGGCCGAGCGTGAGCGACGACGCTCGGACCCTTCTCGTCGCGGGGACCGCGAGCCACGTGGGGAAATCCACGGTGGCGGCGGGGCTCTGTCGCCGCCTCGCCGACGCCGGCTACGACGTGGCGCCGTTCAAGGCCCAGAACATGTCGAACAACGCCCGCGCGGTGCCGCGAGCGTCCGGCGCGGGCTTCGGTGAAATCGGCGTCTCGCAGTACGTGCAGGCCCGCGCCGCGAGCGTCCGGCCGACGACCGACCACAACCCGGTGCTCCTGAAACCACGGGGCGACGGCGAGTCCCAACTCGTGATCGACGGTGAGGCCGAGACGACCGTCGCCGCCGGTCGATACTACGACGAGTGGTGGACGCGCGCCCGAGAGGCGGTCGTCGCGGCCCACGACCGACTGGCCGCCGACGCAGACGTGGTGGTCGCGGAGGGTGCCGGCTCCATCGCGGAGATCAATCTCCACGACCGCGACCTCGCGAACGTCGAGACGGCGCGGATCGCGGACGCCGACATCCTCCTGACTGCCGACGTAGAGCGCGGCGGTGTCTTCGCCGCCATCGTCGGCACCCTCGACCTCCTCCCCGACGACCTGCGCGACCGGGTCGTCGGCGTCGTGATCACGAAGTTCCGCGGCGACCGCACCCTGCTCGACGACGGGATCGAAGCGGTCGAGGCGCGGACGGGCGTCCCCATCCTCGCCGTCCTCCCGTACGACGACCCGGGACTGCCCGAGGAGGACAGCGTCGCCCTGCCGGCGCGAGGCGAACGGAGAATGGTGGGCGCGGACGACGGTGTGGTACCCGAGCGGACGGTCACCGTCGCCGTCCCGCGTCTCCCTCGCGTCTCGAACGCGACCGACCTCGAACCGCTCGCGCGAGTTCCGGGCGTTCGGGTCGTGTACGTCCCGCTCGACGCCGAGTTCGACCGCGTGGGGCCGGACGACCGCCCCGCCGACGCCGTCGTCCTGCCGGGGACGAAGAACACGGTCGACGACCTGCTGGCCGCCCGTGAAGCGGGCCTCGGCGACTGCCTCCGCGCCGTCGACGGCCCCGTCGTCGGCCTCTGTGGCGGCTACCAGTTCCTCGGGGAGCGGATCGAGGGTGCGGCGAGAGAGGGAACCGGCGACCGGGGGACCGTGCCGGGTCTCGGCCTCCTGCCGGTCGCGACCCGCTTTTCGACCGACAAGCGGGTCGAACCCGCGACGTGGACCGTCGAGGGCGGTGGTCCCCTCGCCGGCGCGACGGGGACGGTCGAGGGCTACGAGATCCACGCCGGCGAGACGCGAGCGACGGGGGCGGTCCGGACGCCGTTCGCAGCGCCGGACGGACGGACGGGCCCCGAACTCGGCGCGGCCCGCGGGTCGGTGCTGGGCACCTACCTCCACGACCTGTTCGCCAACCGGGTGGCGCGCGAGGCGTTCGTCGAGGCGGTGTACGACGCCGCGGGGCGGGAGCGACCCGGAGCGACGGCCGACGACGTGTCGCCCTACGACCGCGCGGCGGCGCTCGTCGAGCCGATCGACCTCGACGCGCTGGGGTTGCCCGACCGACCGAACGTTTAACCGGAGAGATGCGGTACTCGACGGCGATGGTCGAGGCGTTCGCCGTGGCGAGCGGCAAGGGTGGGACGGGAAAGACGACGAGTACGCTCGCGCTCGGGATGGCGCTCGCCGAGACCCACGACGTGACGGTCGTCGACGCCGACACGGGGATGGCGAACCTGCTCTTTCACGCCGGCCTCGACGACGCGGCGGTGACGCTTCACGATCTACTGGTCGAGGAGGCGGACGCCGCTGTCTCCGAGGCGGTGTACGAACGCTTCGGGATGAAGGTCGTCCCCTGCGGGACGAGTTTGGCGGCGTTCCAGGCGGCCGATCCCGAACGATTGCGCGACGTGGTCGCGGAACTCGCCGCCGATACGGACGTACTCCTGCTGGACTCGCCGGCGGCACTGGGGTCGAAGAGCGCGGTCCTGCCTATCGTCCTCGCGGACCGGACGGTGATCGTCCTCCAGCCGACGATTCCGGCGCTCTCGGACGGCCTCAAGGTGCAGGAGTACGCCCGGTCGTACGGCACGGAGACGGCAGGGACGCTGTTCAACCGCGTCCGCGACGACGAGGGGATCGAACGCGTCGCCGAACAGGCCGACCGCTACTTCGGCGGCGAGACGCTGGGCGTGATTCCGGAGAGCGACGCCGCCAGAGAGGCCCGGCAGGCGGGTGAACCTCTCCTGGCCCACGCACCGGACGCGCCCGCGTCACAGGCGTTCCGCGAGGCAGCGAGCCGACTCGACGTGCGCGACGGGGCAAGCGAGGACGTGGCCGCTCGCTTCCGGAGCGCGGTCGTGCCGGACGAAGTATGAAGATCCCGCGCGGAGACCTGATCCGCTCGCGGGTCGTCGACGACCCCGGGGCGGCGCTGGCGACGGCACTGGAGCGACGGCTGACGGGCTACGCCGTCCTGGAGCCGCAAGACGCCGTCCTGCTCGGTGACGAGACACGCGGCGTCGTCACCTTCGAGGACGGGATTCCGGTGCTGGCGTACTGCACCGAGACCGACCGGGGTGGCGCCGACGCGCTGGCCGACGTGGCCGGCCCCGGCCCGTACAGCGTCGAACTCTACGAACTCGACGCGTCGGCGCTGGCCGAGGCCCACGAAGCCGACGACCTCCGGGTGTCGCCGGGGCTGCCGGCGGAGCGACTCGGGGCCGACCGTAACCTCGTGACCCGAACCCGCGAGGCCGCGCCCGACGACCGCCTCGGCAACGACGACACCGACGCTGTCGAGGCATTTCTGGCCGACGAGGCACAGATCGAGGCCATCCGCGACCGGGCGCGCGAAGAGGCCCGTGCCCGCGCCGAAGAGTGGGGCCTGACCGACGCCCTCGACGAGTAGCGTGCAGGATGTTGTCATTCTGCTATCGTGTTGTGACCCGGGGCCCGGTCGCCCGAGGCACACACATCTTTAATATTGGTTGAAATGAAAGGGGGAGTATCCGACGTCGCATCACCATGCAAAATTCACACAATCGCCCGGCAGCCGACGACGGTGCGGAAGACGGAGTGTACGTCGTCAACTACTACGAGACGAGCGATATCGAGCTGAGTGTCACCGTCGTTCACGCCGTCCTCGAAGCGACCGGTAAGGAACCGACCGACGTGAACCTCAACAGCGTGATTCAGCCGGATGCGCTGAACCGTATCTTCAGCCCCAAATACGACGGAACGCCCCGAGAGGGTGGCACGATCGAGTTCGAACTCGCCGGCTGTCACGTGACGATCGACGGCGACGGCGAGGTCCGCGTCGATCCGAATCCGTAGTCGTAAGCGTTCGCCACGAACGAGCCGCTGGGTACGGCGAGGGGTGGCCGGCAGTCCCGCGGATCGCGCTTCAGTCGTCGTCCGATGGTGTCGTCAGATATCGTTCGAGACGCTCCGTAGACCAGTTCCCGTCAGCGAGTCGCACCCGTTCGGTCGGCCGGTCGAACGCCACGAGACCCACCTCGGCCAGCCGTGGGACGTGGATGGACGCCAGTGCGGTGTACGCCCGGTCGTATTCGGCGTCCGTCGGCTCGTCGGTATCGTTCTCCCAGCGTGCGAGTCGGGTCGCGAGCCGCTCCAGTTCGATCGACGACGTGTCGAGGAGCACCCGGAGCACGAACCGCCGGCGATTGTTCCCGAGCACGGCACGGAGTTCGTCCGCGTCGAACGCGGCCGTCGTCGTGGCGTCGACCACCTCGTCGAACAGTGGCCGGAACGTGTTGACCGTTCGGTCGTCGGCCGTCGAAGGGTCGAAGCGGACGACCACGTCGGCGTCGAGCTGGTCGGCGCTCTGGACCAGCAGATGGAGGAACTGGAAGGTCGATTCGGGGCCACTCGCGTCGACGAAGGGGGCGAGCGCGTCGACGTAGACGAGCGTCTCGCGGTCGGTGTCCGCCCAGTCGTCGAGATAGAGCGTGACCGCCGTGCCGAGCCGTCGCAGGTCGGACGGATCGGCCATCGAGGTGAGCGTGATGTTGCTGCCGGGGAGGGGCTGACGCGGCGGTCTGCCGGTGGACGCCGACGCGGACGCCGATCGGTCGAACTCCGCGTAGGTGATCAGGCCGAACGCGGCGGGCAACGCCCCTACGTACTCCCGCCAGTCCTCGACGACGGCCTGCACCGACCGCGCGACGGAGACGACGAGGACGTTCGTCCTCTCGGGCGAGAGGTCGGGTGACGCGTCGCTCCCGAATGCGGCGTCACCACCCAACAGTAACGTCGCAGTCGGTCGTGAATCGCTACTCTTCCCACTCGACTCGTCGCTGTTCGGGCCCCCCATACTGGCTGTCGAGAGGCGGTTGTCACGACAACGATATAAAGATACGTGAACGTCGGTGGCGCTCCCACGGTGCAACTGTCCGGCGGGGTTCGGCACCTCGGCGTGCCGACGCTCGCCGTGGACGGACGGCCGGGAGTATCACGATCCGTCGCCGCGCCGGTCGAGCGGCGTGCCGTCACGCGGGCAGTAATCGAACGACTGGTCGCGCGTGGCGAACCCGCACGCCGAACACTCCCGGACTGGCGGTGTCTCGTCGCGACTCGACCGCCACAGGATGGGAACGAACGGCAGGAAGAGGAAGGCGAGCAGGGTGTCGAAGTAGTACCACGCGGCGACGCTCACGAGAAGGCTGGCGACCAGTCCGACGGCGGCCGTGGCCGTCCGCGATCCGACCATGCGCGGCGTTGACGCGTTGGAGAGAAGTGCGTGGCGATTTCTCAATCGTCGGCCGGCACCACGTCGCGCGCGGTGTCGGCGTCACCCGGTGGTTCGTCGAGCACGTCGATCCGCGACACCCACTTCACGCGCTCCCAGCAGTCGGCGTCGTCGACGAGGAGGCGGACGGGACCGCCCCGCTCGGTCGGAATCGGCTCGCCGTCGAGACGCACCGCGAGGAGGGCGTCGCGGAGGCGGTCGAGGTCGAATCCACAGGCGTAGTCGGGGTCGGCCGAGTGAACCAGCGCGTGCGAGGCGTCGGCCCGCGGCCGCGCCCGACCGAGGAGCGTCCCGACGCGGACGCCGCGCCACCGACTCGGTTCGGCGGTCTCCCCCTCGCAGGCCGTCGACGATTCCATCGGTTCCCCGACCAGCGACGCGAGGTCGCTCGCGCGCATCGTCTGTGGGTCGGCGACGGCGCCGGCCAGAGTCACCGTCCAGCGGGCCGGATCGGCGTCCGCCGGCGGGTCCGAGTGTGTCATACCCGACTGGAAGGGCACACATCGACAAAGGTGTTCGCCCGGCCAGGTTCGGGATCGAATATGTTCGGGCCAAGCGTCACCGTGGGCGGGCGCGCTCGTCTATCCATGGCTACCGACCGACTCGACCTGCGCGACCTGCCACCCAGCCAACGCCACGAGACGATCCACGCCGCGTTCGACGACCTCGACGCCGGGGAGGAACTGACAATCGTCAACGACCACGATCCACAGCCGCTCTTCTACGAATTCCGCGCCGAACGCGACGCCTTCGACGCCGAGGGCTACGTGGTCGAACAGCGTGGCCCCGAAGAGTTCGTGGCAACGCTCCCCAAGAAGTGACTACGAGGCGAAAGATACACCCGCGTCTAATTAGATGTAATTAGCACGGATGACCGATTCGCGCGTTCGCTCGACGCCCGAGGTGCCCCGGAGCGTCGATTACCTGCTCGCGGCGATGGGTCTCTCCCTCTTCGGCGGCGTCGCCGTCGGCGTCGTCTCCGCCGCCTCCATCGAGGTGGCGGCCGGGGGCGGGTCCGCGCTCGCGGCGTGTCTGCTCGCCGTCGGCCTCGTTCGCTTTCCGCAGGATTAGCCGCTCCGAGCGCGGGCGCCGGCGACGGCGACGACGAGGAGTAGCGGCACGCCGGCAATGAGGGGGATATCGACCGGTCCGACGACGGGGAGGGGCGCGGACACCGAGGCACCGAGCGCGTCGGGGATGCCCACCGACGGAACGGGGATCACGACGTCGACGACGGGGATGCGAACCCCACCAGCGGCCGTGTCGTTCGCCGTCGAATTGGTCACGGCCGCGTCGTCCCCACCAGCGTTCGATTCCACCCCTGTATCGGCATCGGCTCCGTCATCACCGTCGCCCGCCGGTGTCGTGGTCGGTTCGAGCGGCCCCGAAACCGTCGCGTTCGTCACGTATTCGGCCCCGCTGGCGTCGCGGGCGCGCACTCGAACCTGCGTCTCGTCGGGCGTGGCCGCGAGCCGCGTCGTGAACGACCCGTTCGTTCCGAGGTCGACCGGGTCGATATCGACGATGCGGCCCGTGGTGGGATCGACTGTCTCGACGCTCACCTCGCGGACTTGCCCGTCGACGACACGGCCACTGACCGTGACGGTGTTCTCGTCAACGTAGCCGGTGCGGCTGTCGGCCACGGTGACGTTCGGCGCGAGGAACGTCGCGAGTGTGTACGACCGGTATCGGGGGTTGAGAGCGGTGTCGTTCGTTCCCATCACGAAGCGGTCGGCTTCCGGTGGATGGTACACCGTCGTATCAAAGCGGATACGTTTCCGATCGGCGTCTGGGACTGTCGGTTTCCGGAATATCAACCGGTGGCGAACGATCAGGGCATCGATGTCCTCGCGGACGTAGACGGTCGCTCCACTGTACACCGAACAGAGGGTCTCCTCGTCGTCGAAGTCCAGCGTGTCGGCGGCCGTACAGATGTCCGACCCGTCGAGGGCTTCGAGGTCGACATCGGCCTCGATATCGTCGAGTGTCACCAGCGTCTCCTCGAGCCACACGTCGTGGACCTGCACCTCGTCGCGGACCGTCCCCTCGATGTGGAGACGCGTCTTCGACACGTAGCGAACGTCGGTGACATTCAGCGTCGGACCCGTGCCGTCCTCGACGGTGACGACGACGTGTTCGACAGCGACGTTTCCGAGGGCGTCCTCGACGGTGATCCGGAAGTAGTTGGCTCCGAGCGCGAGCGTCACCGTCCGATTGAACGAGTCACCCGGCGACGACGAGAAGTACGTATCCACCCGCTCGGGATAAGCGTCGCCGTCGACGTTGTCCCGTGGAAGCGAGATGCCGGGGTGGATCGGCACTCGGTCGACTGGATCGTAAGCGAAGTCGGTGCTTCCGGGCATCCGCCCGCCGACCGCGGCGTATTCGTAGGCGTGTTCGATCCTGACAGCCCGTATCTCGGAGTCGTCTTCGATGGAGCCAGCGATGGTCAGCGTGGAGTTCGACACGGTCAGCGTCTGTACATCCGGGAGGGTCGAGACGGGAGCACCGTCCACGAGGAACGTCGGTCGTTGGGTACCGAGGCGTTCCAACGTGTCGGTGCCATAGGAGACCGGCATGCCCCGGAGGGGCTGGTCGAACGTGACCGTCGGCGCGCGGTCGTCCCGAACGATCGTCGCGGCGTACGTCTCGGTGGTGCCGGCCTTGGCGACGACAGTGATCCGATGCTCGCCGTTTGACAGGTCGAGAACGACGTTTCGGTCGGTCCGACGAGTGGACGGCTCGAAGACGTGTCTGGTCTCTCCATCGACTCGAACCTCCACTAACCGAACTGTCTCGCCCTCGGGAGCCGTCACTGTCACGCTCATCCACGGATCGGCCGACGTGTGGTGGACGTCGCCGACATCGAGTGGCAGGCCATCGACGGTGACGGCCACGTCCGGCGGCGGCGAAGACTGGGCGGCAGCCGGCGTTCCGAGCGTCGACACTCCGAAACCGACAACCAACAATACGAGGATGACTCGTTCGTCCACCCTGAGAGCCTCCGTGGTTGGAACGGAACGCGGGACAGCTTATGAGTGGTCCGGTCCGATTATCAGCGAGTCGAATTCGGACACAGATCGGTCGCGTCGGCTCACGAGGGCCGCGTCGGCCGCGTGCCGAGTTCCACCTCGACGGTCTGCTCCTCCCCGTCGCGCAGAATCGTCATGGAGACGGTGTCGCCGGGGCGAGTCTCCAGCGCGAGGTAGCTCCCGAGCGCCTCCGTCGTATCCGTTCGCGTCCCGTCGACCGCCAGCAACACGTCGCCGCCGACGGGGATGCGCTCGCCCTCGACCGTCTCGGCGTCCTCGCTGGGCTGGAAAACGCCGTCGACCGGGCCGTCGGGGGCGATGGTGACGACCAAGAGGCCGCGGGGGTCCGTGAGCCTGTTCGCCTCGGCCACTGCGGGCGTGACGGTGGTGACGGAGACACCGAGGAAGGAGTGTTCGAACGATCCTGTCTCGATCAGTTCGGGGAGGACGCGCCGGGCGAGGGCCGCGGAGATGCCGAAGGCGATGTTGTCGCCGCCGCCGGAGTTGATGACGGCGACCACTCGTCCGTCGAGCGCCATCAGCGGGCCGCCGCTGTTGCCCGGATTGACCGCCGCGTCCGTCTGGATGGCGTCCGGAATGCTGAACCCCGTCGGGGCGGGGATCGACCGATCCGTGCCGCTGACGACCCCCGTCGTCACCGACCCGTCGAGGTCGAACGGGTTGCCGATGGCGACTACCTCCTGTCCGATGGTCGCCGGGGACTCCGCGAGCGAGAGTGGAGTCGCCGCGTCGGTCAGGCCGTCGGGTTCGATCACCGCCAGGTCGCTGTTGGGGTCGGTGCCGATCACCTCGCCCGTGTGCCAGCGGCCGTCGCGCGTCCGGAGGTCGACCGCCGTCGCATCCCCGACGACGTGGGCATTCGTGACGACGTGTGTCCCGTCGTAGACCCATCCCGTGCCGCTCCCCTGCCGGGTCTCGACGAGCAACACCGAGTCGATGGCCTCGCGGTAGACGCGGGTGTAGGGACTCGGTCCGGTCGTCGTCGCGCTGTCCCCGCTCCCCTCCTGCGCCGCCGGCGCCGACGATCCACAGCCCGCCAGCCCCGCAGTCAGCGCCAGCGCGCCCGCCTGGAGGAACCGCCGTCTGCTCGGTCCGTGGTTGGTCATCGGTCGAACTGAGGGATACGGCGGGGAATAGATTGGGGTGGGCAGGGTGAATAAACCACGTATTGCTATACGAAATCGCTGACCACGATCCGAATCCCCAAAACAATTTTCAGGAAACCGCCCACCCCGCGTGTATGGGCCGGTACGTAATCTCCGACCACCACTTCGGTCACGCGAACATCATCGAGTACTGCGACCGGCCGTTCAGTAGCGTCGGCGAGATGGACTCGACACTCCTCGACCGGCACTACGAGACGGTCGACGCGGCCGACCTCCTCGTCCACCTCGGCGACGTGGCGATGGACATGCAGGACGGGCGGGAGACGGTCGAATACTTCCAGCGACTCGACGGCGACGTGCTCGTCCGTGGAAACCACGACGTAGGTCTCGCTCCCGAAGACGCGCCGTTTCCGGTGCTCGACTCCTGTGTCCTCGAACACGGCGACTACCGCTTCTACTGCACGCACCGACCGGAAGACGTTCCCGAGTCGTGGGACGGATGGGTGCTCCACGGCCACCACCACAACAACGACACCGAGACGTACCCCTTCGTCGCGTACGACGACCGGCGCGTGAACGTGAGTAGCGAACTGCTGAACTTCCGACCGATTACGCTCGACGTGGTGACACGCATTCTGGACGAGTGTACACCGGGGACGCGCCTCCGAGACACGCAAGCGGCCCGACAGTACGTCCACGAATGACGAGTCCCGACATCCGATTCTCGGTGCCGGATCTGTTCGTGTCTCGGGCAGGCCGAGATGGCGAGTCCAGCCGGAGACGGGCGTTTCTCGAGGCGGTCGGGCGGGAGTGCGACGCCGTCGAGCTGTTCGTCACCCCGCCACGACACGAGTCGGACGGCCTCTTCGGCTTCCTGAACGCGGAGTATCAGCTCCGAGGACCCGTCCAACGGCTCCGGGAGGAGTACGGTCTCGACGTCGCCAGCGTCCACGGCACGCCGATGTACGACCTCTGTTCGAATGGTGGATGGCAACGCTGTCTGTCGGCGGTGAAAGACGCTCAATCGAGCCTCACCGACGACGGCGGCCGGGAGCCGTACGCCGACCCGTCGGTGCTGACGGCCCATCCCCCACGGTTCCCGACGGGCGACGACCCGGACCTCCAACCCCTGCGGTCGATGTTGGTCGCCAACCTCGCCGAAGCCGCAGCACGAATCGAGGACAGCGAGTGGCTCTCGACGACCGTCGCCGTCGAGAACGTCTGTCCTCGGGGGCGCTTCGAGTACCTCCTCACGACGCCGGGGGACGCGCAGCGACTGCGACGGGCACACCAAGCGATCGAGATGCAGCCCGATACGGACCGCGAGGCCGTTCCCGACTCGCTGCAGTTCACGTGTGACCTCGGTCACGCGCGGGAGCCGCTTCGGATGCTGGACGCGATGCGGCCGCTCGCCTCTATCCACATCCACGGGACGGTGCCGGACGACGACCGTCGGCTCTCGGCCGTTCGCGAGGAGTACGGCCTCGCAGCGGACGAGTCGGTCGGCACGCTGGAACCCGGTGGCCGATATCATCACCTTCCGCCGCGAGCGGGCGATCTGTCCATCGGACGCGTGTTCGACTGCCTCGACGACCGGAACTACGGGGGATCGATCGTGGTCGAACTCGACCCGCCGTATCGGACGCCGGCCGTCGTCGGAGAGACGGTCGACTACCTGCGGGAGCGTCGATAGCTCACGTCCCCTCGACCAGTCGCCGCAACTGCGCCGGCGGCACCGCACCGCGGGCGGCGTGACCGCCGTACGCGAAAGTGGGGACGCCTGTGACGCCCTGTTGTTGCGCCGCGCGGAACTGCTCGTCGAGGCGGTCAAGAAGCACGTCGTCGTCAAGGGCCGCCGAGACGAGGTCAGGGTCGAGCCCCGCCGTCTCGGCACAGTCGGCGAGTACGTCCGCGTCGCCGATATCGCGCCCGTCGGCCCACAGCGCCTCGAAGACCGCCTCGTCGAACGCCAGCCACGTCTCGTACGGCTCCGTCTCCTTCACGTGGAGCGAGACGGCCTGCGCCGGGCGGGAATCGACATCCGTCGCAATCTCCTGGGCCATCTCCGCGTCGTAGTTCTCGCGCAGGCGGCGGACGTTCTCCCGGGCCTGCTGGTAGTAGTCGTCGTCCTTGCCGTCATCGACGGAGTGGTCGATCTCGCCGTCCGGGCCGCGCTTCCCGGCACGAAGGTCGAACGGCCGCCAGTCGATCTCTAACGACTCCTCGCGCTCGTCCTGATACCGATCGAGTGACTGCCGCCCGAGATAACAGAACGGGCAGACGTAGTCGGAGTAGATCGTGATGCGCTCGCGCGCTGTAGTGTCGCTCATACGTATGCACGGAGCGGCGCGGAGTAAAAGAGTGCGACTCGGCTGTGACCGGTGGTCGCACGACCACCGCCACTGCCGTCACTCCACGACGACGGCGCCTTTCATCCCCAGCGTCCGGTGGGGAGTGCAGACGTACTTGTACGTTCCCGCCTCGGAGAACGTGTGTTCGAAGGTGTACCCCTCCTCGGAGGAGAGGTCGCTCTCGAAGCCGCCGCCCTCGGCGGCGACGTTGTGCTGGGCGCCCTGTCCGGTCCACTCCCAGACGATCGTCGTGCCGGTCGACACCCGGATCGCCGCCGGATCGAACGTGAAATTCCCGCCGTTGCCGGAGGCGCCGACGGCGACGGTCACCTCGCTACTCCCCGTCTCGTCGGCGACGCCGTCGTAGTTGCCGACGTTCTCCATCCAGCCGTCGAAACTGGGGGTGCCACCGCTACCACCCCCATCACTCTCGGTGTCGGTGCTCCCACCGCCGCTGCCGCCGCTTCCACCGTCATCCTCGCCACCACCGCCGCTACTGCCGCTACAGCCGGCGAGTGCAGTGAGTGCGAGCGTACTCGTCGACAGGACGACCGACCGGCGGGTGCGTGTAGATTCGAACATCTTCCCACGTCGACTGTCGTCCCGGTTCGAAGCGAGCGTTCTGGCGAACACGTTCGGGTCGAGACCCGGATCGTGAGAGTAGGCCGGACTCGCGCCGTCAGCCGTCCTCGCCGTCAAGCAGACCCATATCCTCGGCCACGAGGTCGGCGAGGCGGTCCGCGATGGCGGGGTCGACCGCCGCGACCTCCTCGCCGTCGTGGACGCTCTCGTTGTGTCGGTCGACGGCGTCCGCCACGTCCGCGAGCCGAACCCGGGTCGTCGTGTCACAGGCCGGGCAGACGATGGGCACCGTCGGGTCGTCGTCGCTGGTCATGAGTAGTGAGCCTCGTGCTGGGGGATAAAAAGGTCGGGGGAAGGTAACCGTCACTACTGCTCCCATCCGGGAAACAGGAAGGGGTGATGTCCGCCGAGCCCTCCACCGGGACTGAGTCGTCTGCCGACGACGACGTGACGTTCGCGGCCGGAGACGCGTGGGCGGGGGTCGTGGCCTGCCTCCCCGTCGCGCTCGGCGTCGCCGGCGCGTCGCACCGGCTGCCCGAGGAACGTCGTTCCTCGCTGTCGCCGGTTACGGCCTCGTGTTCGGGATGCTCGCCCGTCGCGTCGGGTTGAGCGTCACCGAAGCGGCGCTGATGAGCGCCACCGTCCTCGCCGGCGGCGCCCAGTTCGTCGCCGTCGAACTCTGGGATACGCCCATTCCGGTCGTGGCCGTCCTGCTCACCACCTTCGTCATCAACCTCCGGTACGTCCTGATGGGCGCCGCCCTCCGGCCGTGGTTCGAGAAGCTGTCGCCGCTGGAGACGTACGCGAGCGTCTTCTTCATCACCGACGAGAACTGGGCGCTCACGGTGCGTGACCTCCGCGACGGGAGCGGCCGGGGCGCGTTCCTGCTGGGGAGCGGACTGGCTATCTGGGCGTTCTTGATCGTCGCGACCGTCGCCGGCGCGGTGGCGGGGAGCGCCATCGGCGACCCCGCGCGCTACGGGCTGGATTTCGTCCTGACGGCGGTCTTTCTGACCATCGCGGCCGGCCTCTGGCCGGGGCGGCGCTCGGTCGCGCCGTGGGGAGTCGCTGCCGCCGGGGTGGCCGTCGTGCTAGTCGCGCACCGCACCGACAGCGTCCTCCTCGCACTGGTGGTGGGCGTCGTCGCCGTGTTGCTGTTCCGGGGTCAGTTGGGTTAGTCGTCTTCCCCCCGCGCTCGTTCGAACATCGCCAGCGCCTGCTCCCGGCGCTCGCTGTGCTCGACGATGGGCGCCGGGTAATCGGGCGCCGTCCGCCGGCGCTGGGTCGGGGAGAGGTCGTGCCAGTCGTGGATCAGATCGGCGTCGACGCCCCGGAGTTCGGGCACGTACTCGCGGATGTATTCGGCGTCGGGGTCGTGACGCTCGCCCTGTGTCATCGGGTTGAAGATGCGGAAGTAGGGCTGAGCGTCGGTGCCCGTGGAGGCGGCCCACTGCCAGCCGCCGTTGTCGTTCGCGGGGTTGTGGTCGACGAGGTTCCGCCGGAACCAGTCGTACCCCTCGCGCCAGTCGATCAGGAGATCCTTCGTGAGGAAGGAGGCGACGATCATCCGCACGCGGTTGTGCATGTACGCCTCCGCGCGCAACTGGCGCATCCCGGCGTCGACGATGGGATAGCCCGTCTCGCCGTCCTTCCACGCCTGTAGAGCCTCGGGGTCGTCGCGCCACTCGATAGGGTTCTCGTAGTCGCGGTAGTTCTCGGTCACCACCTCGGGGTTGAAGTAGAGGACGTGGTGGTAGAACTCCCGCCACGCGAGTTCGCCGCGGAACGTCTCGACCGCCTCCCGAGTCGCGTCGTTGGGCGCCGTCTCGCGGGCGCGCACCACCCGGTCGTGGACCGTCCGGATGCCAACGGTCCCGTGAGTCAGGTGGGGCGAGAGCCGGGAAGTGGCGTTCGCCGCCGGGTCGTCGCGGGCGTCCTCGTAGCGGTAGATGTCGTCCGAACAGAAGTCGTTGAGGCGGTGCCGCGCCTCCATGTAGCCGCCGGGCGGAATCTCGGCTTCGGGGCGGTCGAAGCCCAGGTCGTCGAGCGTGGGGATCGGTGTGTCGTGCGGTGGGTCGGCGAGTCGATCCGCGCCCGGCCCCGGCACCGATCCCCGTTTCTCCCGATCTTTCCACTTCTTCCAGAAGTAGCTGTAGACCGAGTACGGCTCCCCCGCGTTCGTCGTGATCGACCCCGGTTCGTGGAGGAGGTGGTCGTGGACGATGCGGGTCTCGACGCCCATCTCGTTGAGGTGGTCGGCCACCCGGTCGTCCCGGCGTCGACCCAATCCGGAGTAGGCCTGCGCCCACGACACTGTGTCGACCCCGTAGTCGTCGGCGAGGCGGGCGAGTTCGGCGGGCGCCTCGCCGCGGACCACGAGCAGGTCGCTCTCGCGGTCCCGGTACCACTCGCGGAGGGCGGCGAGGCTGTCGAGGACGAACGCGACGCGTGGCGGGGCGGCGTGGTCGAGAATCTTCGGGTCGAAAACGTACACCGGGAGGATCGGGTCGTCGCCGGCCGGAGGCCGGCTCCCCGAGGAGCGTGGCTCCTCGCTGTCATCGGGGCTCACCAGCGCGAGGTTGTCCGATGGCCGCAGATCCGTCCGGTGCCAGTGGAGGCGCATACCGGGCGGTAGGAACGGGTCGGCATAAAGACTCGATCCGGCTACAGCGTATCCGACTATCGCCGCGTGTCGACTTCGCGAGCCATCTCGCGGCAACGGACGGCGGCCGAGTCGAAGGCCCTCTCGTCGAGGTTCGCCAGCGCCCGCTCACAGCCGTCGAGCAGCGTCGACCGAAACTCGCCGTCGGGGAGTTTGTTCGTCGCCACCGTCTCGGCGCTCGTGAGGATCTGGCGGATGTCGTCGACCGGGGGACGACTGCCCGTGGAGCCGTCGAGCGCCGTCGCCCCCGCCTCGAACAACTGCCCCAGAACGTCCATCACGTCGCCGGAGTACTCGTACTCGCTGGTCACGGGCGGAGGTTGGACGCGCGGCCAAAGACGCCGTCGGTCGCGGCAGCGGTGGCACCCGTCACCCTTACCACGACCGCGTCCCGTGGTACCGTATGACAGACGACACCGTGACCGTCGGCGGCGTCGACGTGCCCGCCGTCGGCCTCGGGACGTGGCGCCTCCGCGGCGACGACTGTCGGCGGGCCGTCGAGACGGCACTCGATTTGGGATATCGCCACGTCGACACCGCACAGGCCTACGGCAACGAGCGAGCGGTCGGTGCCGGCATCCGCGAGAGCGACGTGGATCGCGAGGACGTGTTCCTCGCGACGAAACTCGACGGCGACAGTCGGCGCCGCGAGACGGTGCAGCGGTCGGTCCGGGAGAGCCTCGACCGACTGGGAACGGACTACCTCGACCTCCTCCTGATCCACTGGCCGAACGGTCGCCCGCCGTTCGTGCCGGTGCGCCTCCCCGGCAGACCACCGCTCGCGGAGACGCTAGAGGCCATGAACGAACTCGTCGACGAGGGGCTGGTGCGCCACATCGGCGTCTCGAACTTCGACATCCGCCTGCTGGATCGGGCGCGACGACAGTCGGACGCCCCCATCTTCGCCAACCAGGTGCAGTTTCACCCCTACTGGGACCAGCGGCGCCTGCTCTCGTACTGCAGGCGTCACGACGTGTTGCTGACGGCGTACAGCCCGCTGTGTCACGGGGGCGTCCTCGACGACGACGTTCTCGTCGGCATCGGTCGACGCTACGACAAGACGGCCGCGCAGGTGGCGATCCGGTGGGCGATTCAACACGACGGCGTCGGTGCGATTCCGAAGGCGACGAGCCGCGACCACCTCGCCGCGAACCTCGACGTGTTCGACTTCGAACTGACCGAGTCGGAGATGACTCGGATCCGCCGGCCGTCGAAACTCCGGACGTTCGGTGGGTTCGCCCGGTCCCGCCTCCCCGTGTGACGAGCGCGGATCGGTTCACTGAAGTTTCCGGTCCACTGACAGTCGATAGATGCAGAACCGAACGCGTGCCGAACGGGTCGACGGCGACATCGCCGAAACGACCGAGTTCGACCGCTACGCCGACTACGAGGACGACGGGGCGCTGGTGATCTGCGACCGACGAAACGCCCGTGCGTGGCTCAAATCCGACGCGACGACGACAGTCGAACCCTAGTCGACCGGACACACGTCCGCCCGGATGTCGACGCGCGTGTCCGTCACGTCGGTCACGATGCCGTCGATGGGTGCGTGGTGGGCGTTGCTGATGCCGTCGCCCGGCGTGGCGATCATCTCTCGTTTCTCGACGCGGTCGCCCGACGACACCAGCGGCTCGCCCGGTGCGACGATGTCGATGGCCGGATTGGTGACGAGGGGGACGCCGACGGCGTCGGGGGCGAGTCGCGTCGGTTCGGTCTCGTGATCGTCGTCCCAGTCACGAGCGTCGAGGACATCGATCCGCCCCTCGCCGTACGTGTTTGCCGCGACGACCTCTCGATCCATCACGAGGACGGCGTTGGTTCGCTTGGACACCCGGAACTCCTCGGGCGTGGTGTCGGTCCGGAACGACCACCCCGGCCCGCCGTGCAGAAGGACTTCGGTGTCCGAGAGCGAGCCGATAGGCCGGCCAGCGGCGTCGAGGAGGTCGGCGGCGCGCGTCCCGACAGGTACGTCGAGGAAGCGGTGGCGAGGGACGTTGCCGGCGACGTGGACGTACGTCCGCGTCGTCGGGGCGCCCCGGTCGAGCGCCCGGTAGACGTTCCAGAGCGTCTCCGTGTTCTGGACGATCCAGCCGTGATCCATCGGGAGGTCCTGCCCCACGACGGTCCCGGTGGCGACGTTCAGGAGGACACTCTCCATCCCGAACTTGTACTGGTCGTCGGTGTAGGCGAACACGACGCCGGACTCGTCGTCGGCGTCGACCGGCAGATCCGCTGGGAGGTAGACCGTCGCGTCCGTCACCCGCTCTAGCGGCCGGGTCCAGTCGCGGTCCTTCTGCTTCGGAGTGACGACGATCGTCTCGAACCCCGAGTCGAGCAAGGCGTTGAACAGGGCCGCGAACGCGTGTGCGCGTTCCCGACCGAGCCACCGATCCATGTAGTAGATCGGCTCGCTCTCCTGGTGGTTGACGAGCAGGTGGTCCACGTCGTCGAGGCGTCGCCACTTCGCGTGCGTCGGAAATCCGGCTCCACCCACTCCCGATACGCCGGCGTTCTGGATCGTCGTGGCGATGGTCGGCACCGCCATCTGCCCGAGTTGCGAGAGGCTCATACCGCGCTACCGTGTGTATTGTTAACGATTAACTATATAATTCCGTCGTTCTGTGAGTCCGCCGACACGACCCCGTGCCGAACCGTTATGGCCGGCGGCCCCGGAGCCGAAACATGGAGCGAGTCACGAACATCTTCGTCGCGGATGCGGGGTCGGAGCCGATGCAGTCGGTCGACCGCGTCGCGGCCGTCGAGGGCGGCCTCCGCGGCGACCGCTACTGCGAGGGGCGGGGCCACTACACCCCGTTCGACGTGTGCGAGGTGACGCTGATCGCGAGCGAGGATATCGCAGCCATCGACGCGGAACTCGGCCTGTCGCTTTCGGCCGGCCAGCACCGACGCAACCTCGTCACCGAGGGTGTCGACCTCCACGACCTGCTCGACCACCGCTTCCGCGTCGGCGGGGCGACGCTGACAGGGACCCGCCCCCGTCCACCGTGTTCGCACGTCGAGCAACTCGCCGAGCAGGAGGGCGTGGCCCGCGCCCTGGGTAAGGGTCGGGGCGGTATCTGCGCGGACGTGATCGACCCCGGCAGGATCGGCGTCGGCGACGAGGTGGTGGATCTGGGCTCGACCGACCGGACGGACGACATCGTGGCTCGGCTGCGATCCGAAGACTAACAGACCGGCGCGGGATCGACACCCATCCCCTGCAACGTCTCGGCGTACTCTTCGTAGGCGACGGCGACCGTCTCCGCGGCAGCGTCGCGGGCGCGCTCCCAGTCGGCGTCGTCGGTGCAACAGGAATCGAGGAGGGCCACGCCGTCGTCGACGAGCGCCGCCGTCTCCGACCGGAGGTCGCGGATCACGTCGGCCGTCGATTCGTCCGCCTCGTTGACGAAGAAGTTCACTACCTGCAGGAGCGAGCGGTCGCTGACGAGCGGGCGGGCCACGAGGCCGGCGGCGACGCGCTCGGGCGTCGAATCGAGGTTTCGGAGGTGGGTGTGGAGGGCGTCGGGGTCGGGAGCGGCGTCGGTATCGGCGTCGTCCAGCAATTCTCTCACTCGATCGTCATGGTCGCGCTCCAGCGCCGCGACCCGCTCGAACGCGTCCCGAGCGTCCGGGTCGGCCTCGCTCTCGGCCCACGCGTCGAACGTTGCGGCGGCGCGGCGCTCCGCGGCGAGCGTCGATTCCAGCACGCGCTCGCGGTCCAACTGCGCCTCGGTCGCGGCGACGAGCGCCTTCTCCGAGCCGAGGCGGTCGAGTTCCGTGGCCATCCGTTTCCGGACCGTCTCGACGAGCGTGTCACCGTCCATGCGCCGTCTTTGGTTCGCGGCGCTCGTTATACTGTCGGCGCACCGACCCGGCGCTTAACGCCGTCGGGTGCGTAGGAGGCGTATGGCTACCGACACCGAGCGCGCGGGGCAGGTCACCCCCACGGAACTCCGCCGTCGCCTCGCCGCCGGCGACCCCCTGACCCTGCTGGACGTTCGGGACCGCACCGAAATCGAGCGCTGGCGGATCGAGGCGCCGAACTATCACCACGTCCCCTACATGAAGTTCGTCGCCGCGGGCGTCACCGGCGACGTGGCCGACCTGTTGCCGGCCGACGTACGGGAGCTGGTCGTCGTGGTCTGCCCCCGCGGCGAGGCGAGCGCCGAAGTGGCCGACCAGCTCGTCGACGCTGGCGTCGACGCTCGGAACCTCGCGGGCGGGATGGAGGCGTGGGCGCGGCTGTACGACCGCACCGTGGTGTGGGAAGACGGGGCGACGACGGTCTACCAGTACCACCGGCCGGCGAGTGGCTGTCTCGGCTACGCCATCGTCTCGGGTGCGGAGATGGCCGTGATCGACCCGCTCCGTGCCTTCACCGAGCGGTATCGCGAGGACGCCGACGAACTGGGAGCGACGCTCACCGTCGCCGTCGACACGCACGTCCACGCCGACCACGTGAGCGGCGTGCGGGCACTCGCGGCGGCGACGGGGGCGACGCCAGTGTTGCCACAGCGGGCGGTGGAGCGCGGCGTTGCGGACGGGAGTGACTTCGAGACGGTCACCGACGGCGACGAACTCGCCATCGGCGACGCCACCCTCCGGGCCGTCGCGCTCCCCGGACACACGACGGGGATGACGGGCTTTGCCGTGGGAGAGGTACTGCTCACCGGTGACAGCGTGTTTCTCGACGGCGTCGCCCGTCCCGACCTGCAGGAGGATGCCGACCCCACCGAACAGGCCCGAACGCTGTACGCGACGCTGACGGAGTGTCTCGACGCGTTCGACGCCGACACGCTGATAGCGCCGGGGCACACCGACGCCGGTGTCGACACGGCGCCTCGCGTTGCCCGCCTCGGCGACCTGCGTGAGCGACTCGCCGTCTTCGGAATGGACGAGGCGGCGTTCGTCGAGCGCGTGACGCAGGTGGGGGCGGAACCGGCCAACGCCGACCGCATCGTCGCCATCAACTGCGGCCGGGAATCCGTCGACGACGAGACGGCGTTCGAACTGGAGTTGGGGCCGAACAACTGCTCGGCGAGCGGCTGACCGGTCGGTCAAAGCGGCGCTTGCCCCTACTGAAGACACTTGTCGTCCGGCACCGAAGCGCCGACAGTGCACCGACGAACGTTCGTCGCGAGCATGGGCGGAACGCTCGCTGCCCTGACCGGCTGTCTCGGGAATCGGCGGCAGTCCGACGGGCCGCCACCGACAGGGACGCGGACGCGGACGGCGACGCCGACACGGACCGACGAGCCGACTGCCGACGTGACCGTCGAGTCCCTCCACCTCCAGTACGGCGTCGTGACGCCATCATCGCCGGACTCGATCGGGATCTCGCACGCGGACACGCCGTATCTCGTCGCGTCGGTTCGCGTCGACGGCCCGCTCTCGTGGGAGGCGTTCGGACTCAGAATGGCCGACGTGCGGTACGCCCCGACGCGGCTCGACCGCCTGTATCGGACGACGTGGGGGGAGGACCACTGGTACGAACGGGGACGGAGCGACGGACTGGTGCTGTTCGAGGCGCCGTCGACCGCGACCGACGACCTCCAGTTGATCTGGCCCGGCGGAGAGCGGCCCGTCGACGACGGCATCGTCGCGCGTCTCGACGGGGAGACGCCACGCCTGTCGGCCTCGTTCGACGTTCCGGAGACTCACGACGGGAGAACGGCACCGGACATCACCATCGACGTGACGAACGAGGGGTCGACCGCGGGGCGATTCCTCGGGGCGCTCAACCGCGTCGGCCCGGTAGTCGCTTACACGCCGGTCACTCGTCTGAGCCGGCTGGTGCCGGCCGGGGAGAGCGAGACCATCTCGGTCGCCGACTCGTGGGGCGGGTCGCCCGCCGAGGAGCGTCTCGGCGACGGCGAACCGGACGTAACCTACCGACTGGACTACCCGGGTGGCGAGGATGCGGCCGCGATTCGGCTCCGCGATCCGTCGTGACTCGCCGGCGACGGCCTCCGTATCCTTTATCACCGCCCTCCGACACCACGCCCCATGACCTACGACATCGCGGTCATTCCGGGCGACGGCATCGGGAACGAAGTCGTCGAGGCGGTCGAACCGCTGTTGATCGACGTGGCGGACGCCCACGGCGTCGGGATGGAGACGACGTGGTTCGACTGGGGCAGCCAGCGCTATCTCGACGAAGGGGCGCTCATGCCCGACGACGGCCTCGACCAACTGGAGTCGTTCGACGCCATCCTCCTCGGTGCCGTTGGCCACCCCGACGTACCGGACCACGTCACCCTCCGCGGCCTCCGCCTCCCGATCACGAAGGGGTTCCAGCAGCACGTCTGCAAGCGCCCAGCCTACCTGTTCGAGGGGGTCCAGAGTCCCCTCCGCGGCTACGAGGGCGGTGACATCGACTTCGTCGTCTACCGCCAGAACACGGAAGGCGAGTACGCGGACGTTGGCGGGCGCGAACACCGGGGCTTCGCCAACGAGGTGGCAGTGCAGGCGTCGGTGTTCACCCGGGAGGGCACCGAGAAGCTCCTTCGCCCGGCGTTCGAGGCGGCGAGCGAGCGAAGCGGGAGGCTGACGAACGTCACGAAGTCGAACGCGCAGGCACACAGCATGGTCTTCTGGGACGAGATGGTCGAGGAGGTGAGCGAGGACTACCCGGACGTGGAGGTGGAACGCTTGCTGGTCGACGCCGCGAGCATGGACATGGTTCGGCGCCCGGACGAGTACGACGTCATCGTCGCTTCCAACCTCTTCGGCGACATCCTCACCGACATCGGCGGCGGCATCATGGGCAGTCTCGGCCTCGCGCCGTCGACGAACATCAACCCCGACGGCACCTACCCCTCGATGTTCGAACCCGTCCACGGGAGCGCCTTCGACATCATGGGCGAGGGCATCGCCAACCCGCTCGGCACCGTCCTCTCGGGGTCGCTCATGTTCGAGCATCTGGAGGAGGACGCGGTGGCCGAGGCGCTGTGGGACGGCGTCGCGGCGCAGTTGGCCGACGCCGACGCGCCGCGGACGGCGGACATCGGCGGGAGCGCGACGACCGAAGCGGTGGCCGACGACCTGCACGACCGGCTGGTCTGAGCGGTCAGTCTGCCACGACGGCGGCGACGATGCCGGCCGTCTGGCCGACGCCAACCAGCAAGAGGCCGACGAGCGTCGCCGCCGAGCCGACGACGGGGGCGAGAACGTAGGCGACGGCGCCGAGACCCGACAGCGCCCCACCGGCGCGGTAGGCGCGGGCGGGGCGAGCGCCACGGCGGCCGGTGTCCCAGAGGCCCGCAGCGGGGAGGACCATCCAGCCGACGACGGCGAGCCCTAGCAACGACGGCGACGACAGCACGAGGCCGAACGCGCCGGCGACGGTCAGGAAGAATCCGAGGACGATGACCCGTCGCCAGACGAGCAACGCCCCGGAGCGCATGTCGGTCCACGAGAGCGCCGCGAACGCGAGGAGGAGCGTCGCCATCACGACGTGGGCGATCAGGAGCGTCCGTTGGGCGACGAAATCGAGATGCGCGGCGGTGACGAACGTCCACGCGAGGGGGACGAGGACGGCGGGACCGTTCTCGCGGAGGCGCCGGAGCATGGTGGGGGTGGGAACCGGCGTGCAAAAAGGCCGTGGGCGTGAGCGACGGCACGGAGTCGTGGCGATATAACTACCGCGGGGGAGAACGTGCCGGTCATGTCGCTCCGAAGCCGTCGGACCGTCTACTATCTCGCGCTGGTCGTCGCGACGACGGTGCTGTTCACGCTCGTCTACAACACCGGGATGGCCATCTGGGAGGGGCGTCCCCAGCCCCTGTATCGCTCGCTCGAAGTCGTCGTGCAGAGTTTCACCACGACCGGGTACGGCGAGGACGCGCCGTGGCGGTCGCCCCAGATGAATCTGCTGGCGATCACGATGCAACTCACCGGCATCGGCCTCATCCTCACTGCCGTCGACGTGTTCGCGGTGCCGTGGCTCCGGGGGGCGCTCACGCCGAGTGCGCCCGCCTCCGTCTTGGGGATGCAGGATCACGTGATCATCTGCGAGCACACGCCGCGGACGGACGCCTTCATCACGGAACTCGACGCCCGCGATCAGCCGTACGTCCTCGTCGAGGCGGACGAAGAGCGGGCGGGCGAACTCCACGAGGCGGGGTATCGCGTCGTCCACGGCGACCCGGAGTCGACCGACGACCTGCAGGCGGCGGGCATCGGGTCGGCGCGCGTCGTCGTCGCCGACGCCGCGGACGACACGAACGCGAGCATCGTCCTCTCGGCCCGGGACGCCCGGCCGAACGTTCGCGTGATCACACTCGTCGAGGAAGCGGCACTCGCGCGGTACCACCGGGCGGCGGGGGCGGACGAGGTTCTCTCGCCCCGGCAGTTGTTGGGATCGAGTCTGGCGAGGCAGGTGCCGACGACGGTCACGACGGACGTGGCCGAGGGGGTGACCGTCGGCGACGACTTCGAACTCGTCGAGGTAACGGTCGCGGCGAACAGCGACCTCCACGGGCGGACGTTCCGGGAGGCGCGCCTGCGTGACCGCTTCGGCGTGAACGTGATCGGCGCGTGGTTCGACGGCGACTTCCGGACGCCGGTCGAGATGGGCGACGAACTGGCCGCACGGACGCGGTTGCTCGTCGCTGGCGAGTCGGCACAGGTCGAGGCGTTACAGGAGGCAACCGCCTCGACGGTCCGGCGGTTCGCCCCCCAGCGCATCGTCGTCGCGGGCTACGGCGACTCGGGGCGCGCCGCCGCGGACGCCCTCTCCGGATCCGGTGCCGAACTGACGGTCCTCGACGTCGAGGACGACGACCGGGTCGACGTGGTTGGCGACGCGCGCGACCCGGACGTACTCGAATCGGTGGGCATCGCGGACGCGTCGGCGCTCATCCTCACCGTCGCCGACGACACGACGGCCATCTTCGCGACGCTCATCGCCCGGGAGTTGAACCCGGATCTCTACATCGTCGTCCGGGCGAACGAGGAAGACGACGTGCAGAAACTGTACCGCGCGGGCGGCGACTACGTGCAGTCGCTGGCGACGGTCAGCGGCCGGATGCTCGCCTCGACCGTCTTCGAGGACGAGGAGGTACTGGCGTACGACAAGCAGGTGAACGTCGTGCGCCTCCCCGCCGGAGATCTGGTGGGGAGTACGCTCGTCGACGAGGCGGTGCGGACGCGAACCGGCGGGACCGTCGTCGCGGTGGTCCGCGAGGGAGAGACGATCACCGACTTCGAACCCGGACGGTTCACGTTCGAGGCGGGCGACGAGGTGGTCGTCGCCGGCACCGACGAAGCGGTCACGGAGTTCGAACGGACGTTCGGGATCTGACCGGCGGGAGCGACTGCGCCGAGCCGGTAACACCGATGCAACCAGATATCACTACTGTCAGGGAAGGTATATTTCCGTGGGTGCCCTACTTCGGGGCGGAGGCACCCCAACGGCGACGCGGCTTTCGCGTCGCCGTCGACGCTGACGACCGACACACCATGCACGCAACCGCCGGAATCCACCACGTAACGTCCATCGCGAGCGACCCCCAGCGAAACGTCGACTTCTACACCGACGTTCTGGGCCTGCGGCTCGTGAAGCGAACGGTCAACTTCGACGACAAGTTCACATACCACCTCTACTACGGCGACGAGGTGGGGACGCCGGGAACGGCCCTGACGTTCTTCCCGTTCGGGAACGGGACACCGGGACGGGTCGGCCGGGGCCAGCCGAGCGCGGCGGCCTTCGTCGTCCCGCCGGAGTCGGTCGACTACTGGCTCGACCGCCTCGATTCGGCGGGTGTCGACCGCGGAGACCCGGTCGAGCGCTTCGGCGAGACGGTCGTCCCGTTCACGGATCACGACGGCCAGCCGCTCGAACTGGTCACGGGCGAGAGCGACGTCGAGCCGTGGCGCGGCGGGCCGGTGCCCGCCGAACACGGGGTTCGAGGCTTCCACGGCGTCACGCTCGACTCGCTCGACCCGGAACGGACGGGTGAGATACTCGAACTGCTGGGGTACGAGCGGGTCGACGCGGCGGGCGAGCGCACCCGCTACCGCGCGGCGAGCGACCGGGCCGCCGTCGTCGACGTGCTCGACCGTCCGGACGCGGAACGGGGACGGGAGGGCGTCGGCACCGTCCACCACGTCGCCATCCGCGCGCCCGACGAGGCGACGCAGATGGCATGGCGCGAGGCGCTCGTCGACGCGGGACTGAACGTCACGCCACAGAAGGACCGCCAGTACTTCCAGTCCGTCTACACCCGCGACCCCGGCGGCATCCTGTTCGAGATCGCGACCGACGGGCCGGGCTTCACCCGCGACGAGTCGGTCGAGGAACTCGGATCGAGTCTCCAGTTGCCGCCGTGGCTGGCGGAGGACCGCGAGATGATCGAGGGACAGCTACCACCGCTCGACGGCGGCACGATGGAGACGAATTGATGGACGGTCCCCACCAGAACCAGCCGCTCGTAACGGCCGGGACGCCCCTCGACGAGGCGGATGCGGCCGTCGTCCTCGTCCACGGTCGCGGGGCGACGGCGCGGAGCATCGTCCAGATGGCCCAGCAGTTCCACCACGAGGGCGTCGCCTACCTCGCGCCGCAGGCACAGCGGAACACGTGGTACCCCAACCCGTTCACGGCGCCCGTCGAGACGAACGAACCCGGTCGAACCTCCGGCCTGCAGGCCATCGCGGACGCCATCGGCGACGCCAACGATGCCAACATCCCGACCGAGCGCGTCGTGCTCCTCGGGTTCTCGCAGGGCGCGTGTCTCGCGAGCGAGTTCGTCGCCCGCAACCCCGACCGCTACGGCGGCCTCGCGGCACTGTCCGGCGGCCTCATCGGCGAGACCATCGACCCCGACGACTACACCGGCGACCTGGAGGGGACGCCCGTCTTCTTCGGGTGTAGCGACGTGGACCCACACATCCCCGAGGAGCGCGTCCACGAGTCGGCCGACGTGTTCGAGCGCTTGCATGCCGACGTGACGAAGCGACTCTACCCGGGTATGGGACATACGATCAATCAGGACGAGGCGGATCAGGTCTCCGCGATGATCGCCGCGCTCGTTTAGAGCAGGGACGCGACGACGCGCGCGAGGCCGATGGCGGCGAGCGCTCCGACGATGTTCGCGACGGCGTAGGCGGCGGCCTTCACGGGGTCCCCGCCTTCCCAGAGACGCACGACGTTGAACGAGAACGAGGAGAAGGTGGTAAACGCCCCGCAGGCGCCGGTGCCGACGAGCAACAGCAGGTCCGTCCCCGGATCGAGCGCCGTCAGGAGCCCGAGGACGAAACTCCCGAGGACGTTCACGGTCAGCGTCCCCGTCGGGAACGACTCGCGCTCGACGGCGAGGCTGACGAGGTGGCGGAGGAGGGCGCCGATGATCCCGCCGACAGCGACCAGATAGGCGGGGTTAGCCATCGGTCGACCCTCCCGTTTCGGTGAACGCGACGACGAGTCGGCGACCGGCGAGGACGGCGACGATACCGAGCGCGTAACTGCCGACGACGTTCAGAAAGCCCAGCCAGAGCGGGACGGTCGTCGACTCGACGGCGAAGGTGCTGTAGGTCGTGTAGGAGGAGAGAAAGCCCGTCCCGAAGACGACGCGGGTCTTCTCGGCCAACAGGTCCGTGTAGAGCGCCTCGTAGAGGAGAACGCCGAGGAGGAAACTCCCCGTCACGTTCGCGACGAGCGTCCCCTGGAGGCCCGGCAGGACGGTGCCGATGGCGTACCGGAGGTTGGCACCCGCGGCGCCGCCGACGGCGATGAGCAGGCCGGTTTCGAGGGCGTAAACCCAGTCTCGTCGTTGCATATGTCCTCGGGGCGAATCGTGTGAATCTCTGTTGCGGTCCACTTAATACTGCGTTCGGCCGGCGACGGCAGCCGCCACCCCCCAACGTTTACTATCCGATGTCGCCTCCTCCCGTATGATGTCAACAGACGAACTCGAAACGGCGGCCAGGGAGTTTCACGAGGAGATCCCCCACCGGTTTCAGGTGTCGCTCACCATGTCGATGGAGACGCGCGATCGTCTCCGAGAAGTGCGGGAGGAACTGAACGACGCGGCCGGCGAGCGCGTGTTCACGACGGACGACGCGATTCGGCTGGCGCTCCTGAGCGGCGCGCGGTATCACGAGGTGGCGACGGGCGACCGGGACGCGTCGGAGACGGACTCGCTCACGACGCTCGCGGGGGCGCTCCGTCGGGTCGTCGACGCAGAAGCGGAAGAGGAGTGAGAAAAGAGCGGCCACGTATCAGCTGAGCGGGTCGTCGGTGATGGGGACCTGTCCCCGATCCGCCGCCTCGCCGAGTTCGTCCGGGCTGATGTCGAACTCGAAGACGTCTTTCGGGAGTGCGAGCGTCGAACACGCGTTCGGAATGTCGACGACGCCGCTGTGTCGACCCTCGATCGGAACCGTTCCGAGGATCATCAACGCCTGTTCGCCGGTGTAGCCGAACTTCTTCAGGTACTCGATGGCTTCGAGACACGCCTGTCGGTAGGCGACGTGTGGATCCATGTACCGCTGTTCGCCGTCTTCGGTGACGGAGTAGCCCTCGAAGACGACGTACTCCGAGAAGTTCGGGCCGCGGTGCCCCGGCTCGAAGATGGGATGGCTGATGCCGTGTTTCGACATCCCGTCTTTCACGAGTTCGAATTTGAGGTCGACGTAGCCGGCCATCTCGATGGCGCCGCAGAACGTGATCTCGCCGTCGCCCTGCGAGGCGTGGATGTCGCCGATGCCGAACTTCGCCCCCTCGACGAACACCGGGAAGTAGATCGTCGAGCCGAGCGAGAGGTCCTTGATGTCGGTGTTGCCGCCGTGTTCTCGGGGCGGCACGGTTCGGGCGCCTTCCTGTTCGATCCGGTCGGCAACGTCGCCCTCGGCCTCGCCGGCCTGCGCCCCGTCGGGCGTGGGGGGACTCGCCACGGGCGGCTGGGATTCGCCGGTGGGGTGGTTCGGAATCGATTCGGGGTCGTCGTCGTGTTGGTCGATCAGTGTCGCCTCGCGGTCGACCCATTCGTCGAGCAGTTCCTGTGAGGGTGCAGTACCGAGCAAGCCGGGGTGGATCTTCCCCTCGTAGTGGACGTCCGGGACGTGGCGGGACGAGACGTACGTGCCGTCGAGGTCCCAGATGGCCTTGGCCGCGTCGGGGAAGTGATCGGTCAGGAACCCACCCCCGTTCTGCTGGGAGAAGATTCCGGTGAAACCGAACTCGGAGCGCTCGTTCAGCACGCCGATGTCGAGGAGCGTCACCTTGAGGAGGTCGCCGGGTTCGGCCCCGTCGACTTCGACCGGCCCGCTGAGGTAATGCACCTGGTTGAGGTCCACGTCGCGGACCTCGTTCGGGTCGTCGTTGTCGACGATCTGACCACCGGTCCAATCGAGACATTCGAGCCGAACGGTCCCCCCCGGTTCGGTGTGAACCACGGGTTCGAGTTCGGGATGCCACCGATTGAACGGATTCGCCCCGGGTTGATCGTCCGGGGGCCGTGTGGTGTCGACTTCGAAGTGTACTTCGGGCATAGGAGTCCTGGGCGAACCGCCCAACGAAATAGTTAGTTGACTAATGTTTAAAAATATTCATTTAATTCTGACATTTTTGAGATGCACGCCGCACGCTCGGCGGAGACACCAGCGCAAAGGCATATGCGGCGCCGCGTCGAAGTTCGGAGTGGCATGGACTCGGACGATAGCGGTCGCTCGGCGCTTTCCCCGAACGCCCTGACGACGCGCCTCGATAGCGTAGAGGTGGGCGACGAACTCCGTCTCAACGACCGTGACCGGACGTTCGAAGTCGTGGGGACGGAGCGCTACGCGGTCAGGGTCGTCGACGAGGAGGGCAACGAGCACACGATTTCACAGAACCTCCAGAGCGGCGGGTGGCGCGTCCACGAGGCGGTCTGGTGGGTGGGGACGGTCGACACGGACGACAGCTAACCGCTGCGTCGTCGAAGGTAGAGACGGAACTCGAGGTGGTCCTTCTCCGCCCCGACCAGTTCGGTCGCCGTCTTCTCGAAGCGCCACGGTCGGCGTTCGACACCGTGGGCAGACAGTCGGTCCGCGACGCGCTGGACCGTCGCCGCGAGGTCGCCGGCGGCCCGCAACACCACGCCGTCGCACGCCGGGTGTGCGGTCAGGGCGTCGACGAGGGCCGTCTCGACGGCGTCGACGTCGTCGGTGTCGTCGACGTAGACACTCGCGAACGTCTCGCCGTCGTGGGCCAGCGAGTCGTCGCGGGTCGCGGCGTCGGTGACCGATTCCCGCCGAGCGACGAGTCGGTGGAGGCGCTCGGCACGTGCCACCGCCACTGCCCGCCAGCGGTCGATGCCGTCGTCCGGCGCACACTGCACCGAGTAGCGCTCTCCGCGGCGGTCGAGCAGTCCGTACGCGACGAGCAACTCGAGGAGACGCCTGAGTGGGCGGTCGTCGTCGTGATCGACGACCTCCGCGAGGCGCTCCCGCGTGAACGTCTCGGTGCCGAAGTGGTCGTGAATCCGCAGGTAGAGGTCGAGGCAGTCCTCGACCGCCGGGAGCGTGTTCACGGTCACGCGGTCGGACGCGAGAACGCGCGAACGGTCACGCCCACGGCCACGCCCCCATCGCCATCACGTAGCCCGCGGCACCGGAGACGATACCGACGGCCGTCGTGTACCACCCGACAGCGGAGGTGTACTCGTCACGTTCGATGCCAAGGAGGACCCAGAACGTGAACCAGAGGACGGCCCAGATCCACCAGAGCGCCGCGAGGCCGATGTCGCCGGCCTGGAAGACGAGAAAGCCCGTCGGCGCCGCGAGTGCGGCGACGAACAGACAGTACCAGCCGAACCCACGCTGGTCCTCGATGCCCCGCCACGCGTTCGCGCCGACCCAGAGGTACGTGAACGAGAACAGGAGCGTGCCGGCCGCGTTGAACGACGACCCACCGGACGCTTCGGGGAAGAACGCCCACCAGGCGGCGATCAAGAAGGTGATCAGCCCTGTCAGAAAGTTGAGAATCGCGACGTCCTTGCCATCGCCGTATCCGAGCAACCAGAGCCCGTTGACGATCAGCACCGCTCCGACGTACACCAGCCCCATCCCGAGCGTGTTGATTAGTGCCACGATCCTCCCCCTCCTACCTCGTGTATTTTGGGTGACATACGATGCCGCGGAGAAATATGACATACAGCTATAAAAAATTCACCTTTTTGACAACAGTATTATATGTTTAGTATTATTTAATTAAAGATAAATTTCGTTTTTAGTGACCGAATGAACCGTATTTGCGGCGTGTTGGGCAGTTCAAATTTACTACTTGAATGCGTCAATTATACAATCTATTTGATATATATCGAAATTGTTGGATGCTTAATTATATTTTCTTGTGGTTTGTATGGTAACGAACACCATGCCAGAGACGATCTTCGAGGTCGATACCGACGCACCGATAGACGAGCAACCCGATCCGATCGTGAATCGGTGGCACCCCGACGTGCCGCCGGCGGCGTCGATCGAACCGGGGGAGAAAGTCCGGATCGAGTGTCTCGACTGGACGGGGAATCAGGTGGTGAACGACGACACCGCGAACGACATCCGGGACATGCGTCTCGATCCGAACCACCACCTGAGCGGTCCCTTCGAGGTGAAAGGCGCCGAACCGGGCGACATCCTCGTCGTCGACATCCTCGATCTGGGACCGTTCCCGGACCACGAGTGGGGGTTCACCGGCATCTTCGAACAGGAGAACGGGGGTGGGTTCCTGACCGACCACTTCCCCGACGCGGCCAAGGCCATCTGGGACCTCGACGGCGTGATGACACACTCCCGGCACGTCGAGGACGTACGCTTCCCCGGCTGTGCCCATCCCGGGATCATGGGCACCGCCCCGTCGCACGAACTGCTCGAGGAGTGGAACCGGCGGGAACAGGAACTCATCGACCAGGGGCCCGACCGTGAGACGGCCGTCAACCACGAGACCCGGAAGGAACAGCCACCGCTCGCGCTGCCGCCGGAGCCGAACGAGGTGCTCCTTGGCGGGATGGACGAGGAGGACGTGCCGGAGGCGGCCGAGAAGGCGGCGCGAACGATCCCACCGCGGGAGAACGCCGGCAACTGCGACATCAAGAACCTCGGTCGGGGGTCGCGGGTGTACATTCCGGTGTTCGTCGAGGGCGCGAACTTCATCACCGGGGACCTGCACTTCTCGCAGGGTGACGGCGAGATCACGTTCTGTGGCGCCATCGAGATGGCCGGGTGGATCGACCTGCGCGTCGACCTGATCAAGAACGGCGTGGCGAAGTTCGGCACCGACTACGCGATGTTCAAACCCGGCTATCAGGACCCGGACTTCTCGAACTACGTCGTCTTCGAGGGCTACTCCGTCGACGAGGACGGCACCCAGCACTACAAGAACGCCAACATCGGGATGCGACGGGCCTGTCTCGACGCCATCGACTACCTGACGAACTTCGGCTACACGGCCGAACAGGCGTACATCATCCTGAGTACGGCCCCGGTCGAGAGCCGCATCGCCGGCATCGTCGACCTGCCGAACACGTGCGTGACGGTGTCGGTGCCGAACGAGGTGTTCGACATCGACATCGACCCGGACACGCTCTCCAACGGGGGCGTCGGCGGCGACCGTGGCTCGGCCGCCAAGCCGACCTGACCGGTCACGCGGTCGCCGGCCACGGGAGCGGCGACCGCCGGTGACGACTTACAACAAGCCGTCTCAGTGGTCGTGGTCGTGGCTCATCGAGTGACCGACGGCCCACGGGTAGCCCTCGGTACTCTCGACGAGTTCGCCGGGGCCGTGGGCGTGGTCCGTCTCCCCGTGGCCGTCCCCGTCGGGTGACGCGGCGGCGGCCACGTCGTCGATACGGAGCACCAGGTTCGCCGCTTCGGCGGCGCTGCGGAGGGCACGCTGTTTCACCGCGGCCGGTTCGACGACACCGCGGTCGACCACGTCCGTCACCGTGCCCGTATCGAGGGCGAGCCCCGCCCGTCGCTCGCCGCGGTGGTGGCGGGTGCGCAGTTCGAGCAGCGTGTCCACGGGGTCGAGTCCCGCCGTCTCGGCGAGCGTTCGGGGAATCACGTCGAGTGCGTCCGCGAACGCCTCGATGGCGAGTTGGTCCCGCCGTGGGACCGACGCGGCGTCGTCCCGAAGCACGCGAGCGAGGTGCGCTTCGGTCGCCCCGCCGCCGGGGACGACGCGGCCCTCCTCGACGACGAGTCTGAGAACGTGAAAACAGTCGTCGAGCAACCGCTTGACCTCCTCGACGACGTGTTCGGTGCCGCCGCGGACGAGCAGGGAGGCCTGATCGAAGCCCTCGGCGTCCCTGACGACGGTGAACCGGTGGGGGCCGGCGGTCTGTTGCTCCACGACACCTGCCTGCCCCGTCTCGGCCGTCGTGAGTTCGTCCACCGACGCGACGGGGCGGGCGCCCGTGGCGCGGCCGAGTTTGTGGAGTTCGTCCTGTCGGGTGCGCTCGACGGCGAGAATCCCCTCCGCCGCGAGCAGGTAGCGAACCCGGTCGTCGATGGACTTCTGACAGAAGACGACGTCGGCACCGACGCCGGCGATACGGTCGACCTGCGAGGCGTAGACTTCGTCCTCGTACGCCCGGAACGCGTCGAGTTGCGCCGGCGAGTCGACGGTCACGGCCCCCTGACCCGTCACCGTCTCGATGGTGAGTTGATCGTCGACGAGAGCGACGGTCGCGTCCTCGATGCGGCGGGGCGGGCCGGGGTCGGGCGAGACCACGTCGGTCGACGACTCCGCCATGTCGATGAGGAGGCCGTCGAACACCTGCGTGTCGAACACCGAACCGCCCGGAGCGGTCTTCCGGGTGATCTTCGCGAAGTCGACGGTCTGCCCGTCCCGGATCGCCTGTACCGTCTCGACCGCGCGGGCCGCGAGAAACGCCGTCGCCGACGCGTCCCACTTCCCGGTGATGACCGTGCGGGCGACCTCTCGAAGCCGCTCCGGATCGCTCGCGTCGATCACGAGGGCGTCGTTCTCCAGCGTCTCGACCGCTCGCTGCACCGCGTGGTGGTAGCCGTCCATAATCGTCGTCGGGTGGAGGCCGCGATCGAGGAGATCCTCGGCGGCCGCGAGGAGTTCCCCCGCGACGACGACGGCTGTGGTCGTTCCGTCACCGACGCGGTCCGCCTGCTGGGACGCAACGTCGGCGAGGACCCTCGCAATCGGCTGGTCGATATCCAGCCGATCGAGCATGCTCGCGCCGTCGTTCGTGACGACGACTTTCCCGTCGGTACCCACGAGCATCTTGTCCAGTCCCTTCGGCCCGAGCGTCGTCCGGAGCAACTCTGCCAGCGCCTGTCCGGCCGAAATGTTGGCCGACTGGGCGTCACGCCCCGCAACGTGGCCCGGAGAATCGGGAGAGAGAATCCGAGACCGATCTGTTACTGTCATGACACACCACCACACACACGACGCCCGACGATATTAAGGATTGTTGAGGGAATGACATCACACGCCGGCGCATCGGAAGCGCCGACGCTCCGCTCAGGCGTCGGCGTCGGACCGCAGGTTCTCGTCGAGGAAACGGAGCGTCTTCGACCACGCGTCACGCGTCGCCTCGGGGCGGAAGCTCTCGCCGCTCGGGTTGGCGAAGGCGTGGCCCGCGCCCTCGTAGACGTAGATTTCGCGTTCGACGCCGAGATCACCGAGCGTCCGATTGAACTCGCGGACGTTCTCGATGCCGACGACCTGGTCCTCCGAGCCGAAGACCCCAAGGACGGGGGCGTCGATGCGCTGGAGCGTCGACCGGTTCGTCGTGAGCGTGCCGTAGTAGATGACCGTCGCGTTCAGGTCGGCGTCGCTGAGACTCAACTGGAGGCTCTGGCCGCCGCCGAAACACCAGCCGAGACTGGCGACTTGCTGAGTGGTGTCCGACCGGGCGCGCAGGCCCGAGACGGCGCGGCGCATCTTCGACACCGCGGCGTCGGGGTTCTCCCGAACCTGCCCCGACAACTGGGCCGCCTCCGAGGAGTTCGTCGCCACCTCGCCGTCGTAGAGGTCGACCGCGAAGACGACGTAGCCGTGGCCAGCGAGAATCTCCGCCATGTGTTCGATGTTCTCGTTGAGGCCCCACCACTCGTGGATCATCACGACTGCGGGGTACTCGCCGTCGTCCGCGGGCCGGGCGAGATAGCCCGGCGTGCCGTCGATCGTCGTTCGCTCGGTCGTGATGGCCGAGAGGTTCTCGGCGCTGAAGATGTCGGCGTTGCCGCCCGAGGTGACGGGTTCGCAGGTGCCGTCCTTCCGGATGGCGCCGGGCTGACAGCCCATGTGAGGAGTCTGGGTGTAGGACGCCTCGGCCGTCGGCGTCTCGGTGGGCGCCGGCGTCGGTGTCGGTGTCGCCGTCGGCGTGTCGCCACCGAGGACACCCGAGCATCCGCTCAGGAGTACCAGCGCGGCGACGAGGACGGGGACGAGTCGTGACGTGGACATTTCATGTTGGGAAAGGAACGGGTCGGCAAAACGGTTCCGCCGAGAGTGGGCGAGTCGTCGAGCGTTCGATTATTCGTCGACCAGTTCGATGCCCGCGTCACCGTTCGGCACCATGCAGACGAACGAGCTCTCCGCGTCGCTCTCGTTGCGGAACCAGTGGACGGTGCCCGCGGGGATGAGGAGGGAGTCGCCCTCGGTCACCGTGTGTTCCTCGTCCTCGATGCCGACGACGTACTCGCCCTCGACGGTGTGGACCTCGTGTTCGACGGCGTTGGTGTGCTTGGGCACCTCGGCACCCGGATCGAGGCGGTACCGGCGCATCCGGAAGTTGGGCGCGCCGTCGGACTCGTCGAAGATGACTGCCTTGCGCACGCCGTCGGCTTTCGACAGTTCCTCGTAGTCGACATCGTCGGCGCGCTTGACGGCCGGTTTCGGAGTCGGCTGGGAGTCGCTCATACGCCTTCTCGTCGACGAGGCGTGAAAACCGTTTGCCCCCATCGACAGTCAGAGCGGCGGGTCACGCTCCCCGGCCGGCACCGTCGTCTCCAGCCAGTTCTCCTCGGGCGGGAGCGGACAGGAGAAGGCGTCGCTGAACGCACAGAAGGGGGTGTACGCGAGGTTGAAATCGAGGGTGACGTGGTCGCCGTCGGCGAGGGTACCCTCGGGCGCGAGTTCCATGTACCGGCCGCCGCGGTAGGTCTGCTGGCCCGTCGTCTTGTCGCGGAAGGGGACGAAAATACCGTCGTCCGCACCCTCCTGTCGGTAGCCGTGGAGCGTGTGCGTCTCGCCGTCGAGATCGAACTCGAAGGTGACGACCCGAAGGTAGCGGACGGTGCGGTCGTCGCTCGTCTCCATGTCGACGGGGTCGGGGTCGTCGTGGACGGTGAGGGTCGCCTCGACTCGGTAGTCGGGGTCCGGATCGAAGTACGCGAGGCCGTCGAAGTCGTCGCGGTCGTCCGGCGGAATGGGTGAGCCACGCTCCTCGGCGAAGACGCGGTCCTTCTCGGCGCGATTCTCGCGCAGGTGATCGACGTATTCAGACGGTGTATCGGTCATACGCTCGCTACGAGGGCGACGACCGTCAGTCCGGCGATGGAGGATAATCAACCCTGATAATCCGATCAATTCGTTTATGTGATCGGTTCCCGAGAAGGCGAGTGAGATGGTGTCGAAGGGAGACCTCGGGGTGAGCTATCTCATCGGCGTGGGCGTCGTGCTGTTCGGCGTCTGCAGCGCCGGGGTCCTCCTTCCGATCGAGTCCACGGAAGTACGGTCGCTGCTCAGCCTCAGCATGGGCGGGATGATCGCCGGGAGCTTCCTCGTGACCGGGATCGGGCTCGCTCAGAGTACGCTCGACGACGACCGCGTCTGGCGGGTCGCCGGGTGGTCGACGCTCGGCCTCGGTCTGCCGACGCTGGTGGCCGTCCTCGTCATCTTGCTGATGCCGTCGGTACTCAGGGGCGTCGGGTGGCGAAGCGTCGTCCTCGTCAACATCGCGGCCGGCGGAGTCGTTGGCGTCCTCGTCGGCTCCCTCCTCGAACTCCGCGCCGAACACGAACGGACGCGAACGCTCAACCAGCGCAACAGCGTGTTTCTGCGGCTGTTTCGCCACGATATCCGAACCAGCCTCAACCTGATCCGTGGCCACCTCGACCTCGTGACCGGTACGGATTCGTCGCCACCGGAGTCACCCGACGTGATCCGCGAGCAACTCGAACACATCGAACGCCTGAGCGGCGCCGCGAACCGGCTCGACGAGCTCGGCTCGACGACGGAGACGAAGCCGGTCGCCCTCGGGGCACTCGTGCGCGACCGCCTCGACGAACTCCGGCGCTCGACCGAGACCGTGACCGTCGAGACGGATATCGAGGACGCGTACGTGGAAGCGAACGACCTCCTCTCGTCGGTCGTGGACAATCTGCTTCGGAACGCCGTCGAACATGGCTCCACGCACCCCCGGTCGCCGACTCCCGAGGACGCTGTCGAACGCGGTTCGACAGGCAACCAGACGCAGTCTGGTGACGCCGTCGAATACGGGGCAACGGGCAGTCGGCGCGCTGACCGCGACGACGCCGCGGAACGCACCGACGACCCCTGGCTCCGAGTGACCGTCCGTCCGGTCGAGCGACGAGGACAGCGAGACGCCGTCGAACTCCGCATCGAGGACGACGGCCCGGGGTTCACCCCCGCCGAACTCGCCGTCCACGCCGACGCCGAAGCGACTGAGACGGCGCTCCAGCACAGCGACGGCATCGGTCTCTGGCTCGTCCGATGGATCGTCGAGACCTACGACGGCGAGTTCACCGTCCGCAACGCCGACGACGGCGGCGCCATCGCGACCGTGACGCTGCCGAGAGCCGACCGCATCCCGGCGGACGAGCAGCACGAAGAAGCGCGGGAACCGACCCGACCACCCGGTTCGGACCCCGTCGCCGGCGGATCGGCGGCCGCGAGCGATCCCTGACGGCCGCCACGGCGGCGTGTGTCGGCGTCCCGGAATCGGCCGCGTCCGACGCGCCCCAACCATTTACCGATAGCACCCGACGAACCGAGCGATGCAACCGTTCTTCGGCGACGAACCGGACGATCCCGAACCCGACGAGCAGAACGTCTGCGACGACTGCGGAAGCCGGATGGAGTGGACGCTCGGCCTCGACGGCGTCCAACGGCGCGAGTGCCCGAACTGCGACACCTAGGCCGGCAGCGAATCTCCGGATGCCGTCCGAGCCGCCACCGCACCGCGAACGCCGCAGACGACGACCGTCGCCGTGGCGGTGCCGTCGGCACCCCGAACCGAGATGTCGACGGCGACGGCGACGAGCACCGTCGTGTTCGCACGCGTCTGGGTGACGACGCCCTCGGTGACGACGCAGCCATCGAACGCCCGGTCCGGACCGCGGGGGCAAGCAGTGCCCGCCCACTGCCGGGCCGCGGTGGCATTGCGCGTAATCGAGACGACCACGCCCCGATTCGTCCCCGACGATTCGAGCGCCGCGACGGTCGGATCGAGTCGGGCGATAGCCCGTCCGGCGACGCTAGCGTGACGGTCGGCGCTCGTCCCGTTCGACAGCGCGACCGTCGCGTCGCCGACTGCGCGTTCGAGCGCCCGCGTGGTGTCGTCGAGCGTCCCGCGCTCCGGCGCCGTCGCGGCCACGTCGCCCCCGGCGCCGATGCCCGCGGTGAGTTGGGCGTACGCGAGCAACATAGGCACCAGCGCGGTGACGACGACGGCGGCCGCGAGCAGGACGAGTTGGCCGCGATGCCGGGTCATCCGTACCACACCCGAATCGTGACCGGGCCGTACCGGGTCGGGACCGTCACCGAGCCCACAGCGGCGGTCGGTGGGTGTGGATAGCCGAACGACCCCCGGGGCGTGCGAACGTGGAAGACCACGTCGGCCGGGAGCAGGTCGACGATCCGCCGACGGGTCGACTCCCGCGTCCGAGCGAACGACCGATCCGAACGGGCGAGCGCGGCCAGCCGAGAGTCCTGACCCCGGTCGGTCGGCTCCGAGCCGAGAACGGTCGCGGTGTCGTGTGCCAACGCGTCGAGTTGCGGCGTCGACGACGTGGGGGCCGTCGCGCCGACGGCGAAGCCCGCAGCCACCCCCAGGACGAGGACGACGCCGATAGCGGCCTCGACGACCGACAAGGAGAGCTGCCCCCTAGACATCGACGGTCACCGTCAGCGTTCGGGGTTCGGTTCGAGGTTGGCGGTACGTCACCGCGACGCGACCGGTCGCGTTCGCGCCGGGAGCGACCCGGATCGTCGTCGGTTCGTACCGGGAGAGGCGGACGGTCGTGTTGGTGTCGAGTCCGCTGCCGTCGTAGAGGACGACGCGCCCGTTCGCGCGGACGGTCCGGAGGGTGGTGTTCGGTCCGGGGTCGACGGCGACGGTCGCTCGGCCGACACCGCGGGGGACGCGCAGCGCCGAGCCGCGGGTGACGTTGACCGCCCGCTGAATCGGCTCGCTCCGGGAGACGACGACCACGGATCGGCGGATGGTGGCACCGCCGCTCGGCGCACCGCGGTCGACAACCGTCTCGCCGTCGAGCGTGATCCGGAGGGCAGCCCCCTCAGCAGGCGGGGCGAGCGCCTCGATCCGACTCGCGTTCAGGTCGTCGACGACGGAGGCGTTGAGCGCGTTCGCGCGCACCGTCGTCGGGGCGTCGGCGGCGACGAGGCGATCCGCGACGGCGGTCGCGGCGTGGCGATCCAGTGGCTCGCGGTCGGCGTCGGCCAGCGCCGCATCCGCGAACGTGACGCCGATAACCGTCGCCCCGGTGAGGAGGACGAGCGCGAGGACGAGCGCGACCAGATTCGTCTGCGCCCTCATTCGAGGATCACCCGCACTCCTTCGGCGTCGCCGCGTACCCGGACGACGGCCGGATCGTCGCTCTCCCACGTTCCCCTGACGGCGACGACGCGGTCCGGAAGCGCCAGGGGGACGCGCCCGGAGAGCGCGTCGTCGGGGTGATCGAGGACGAGCGTGCCGTTCACCGCCCGGAGCCGGTACGTCGCGCGGTCGATGGTGTCGGGCAGGTCGACGGTCCGGGTCACGTCGACGGCGGTACTCGGCGGCGGCACCGACGCTTCGATCCGGTCGGCGGCCGTGACGAGCGTGCGGTCGCTCACCTCCGCGCCGGCTGCCGTGCGGTACTCGGGGAGAACGCCGCCGTGGAGGACGGTCACTAGGGACGCGACGTACAGCAAGACGAGCAGCACCTCTAGCCCCTTGCCGACCACGGGGACGAGAGCCCGGTCCAAGTCCGTCACCGACCCACCTCCAGATTCATGTCGTGGACGAACACGTACACGTCCTGAACGTCGGGGAATCGGGCGACGACGCTGGGGACGTCGTCGTTATCGAACGACTGGCGAGCGGTCGTCGCGCCCATGTCCTCGAACCACCGCTCCCAGACAGCGGGCGTCCGGGTCTCGACGGCGACGGCGTACCCTTGCCCGGACAGGCGCCGACGGGAGTGGGTCACGTTCGTTCGCAGGGTCACCGTCCCCGGTCCGTCGACGGCGACGGCGGGTGCGTCGAGGGCCGTCACGCCGACGAAGAGCGTCCCGTCGCGGACCGACAGCGGCGGCGACGCGTGGAGGAAGGCGCCGTTGCCGGTGGCACCGACGGTCGCGCCGGCGACGTATCGGACCCGCCGCTGTCCGGCGGTAAAGACGAGGCCGTCGACCGACCGCTCGAACACGACGGCGTCGCCGTCGAGGACGCGGAGCGAGCGGTCGACGGTCCGGAGTCGTCCCTCGTGCAACGCGAGTCGGCGTTCGTGGCGGCCGCTCCGCTCGGGGTCGAGCGCCGCGTCCATCGATCCGGCGGCTGCCCGGGTTTCCGCCTGTGTCGCCCCTGCCTCGACGACCGAGCCGACGGCGACGGTCAGCGCCCCCATACTCACGACGGTCACGGCAAGCAAGATGGCGACGCCGACCGGTGCCGACTGCGCGCGGTCGCTCATATCATCCCCACCCCTGCGAAGACGACGTGACAGACGACCACGAGCGCGCCGGAGTGGAGGAGCGCCTCGTAGCGGCCGCGGCTGGCGGTGCCGGCGAACCACCCCGACGCCAGCATCGTCGACTGCGTGACGATGTAGAGCCGGTAGCGCTCGCGTGCCATGTCGATGGTCGATCCCTCGATGACGTAGCCGGAGGGGCCGCGGACGGAGGCGAGCTGCTCGAAGCCGTCGAAGACGTGGAGGCCGACCGCGACGGCGATACCGACGACCAGCAGGGCGGTCGTCCACCCGACGGCGACGTACGCCAGCAGGTTCGCCCGGAGTTCGCGTTTCTCGTGATACAGTCTGCCGATTTCGGTCTGGAGCGTGTCGAAGACGGTCCCGGCGTCGCTCCCGGAGTCGAGCGCGCCCGTCACCAGCCCGACCGTCTGCTCGGCCAGCGGTGTGCCGACCGTTTCGACGAAGCGTTCGAGCGCCGCCGTGCGGACGTTCTCGTCGATGCCCGTCTCGGGCGACGTGAACCCCAGATTGAGGGCGAGGTCGGCCACGTCCGGATCGAGCGGGCCGAAGTCCACGTCGCGGGCGACGAGTTCGACCGCCTGCGGGAAGGGTCGCCCCAGATTGACGTGGCCGGAGACGGCGTGGACGAAGTCCTTGATCTCGCGATCCTTGGCGTCGTCGAGGCGGGCGCGGCGGACGCCGACGACGCCGACGGGGAGGGCGTAGGCGGCGTAGCCGAGGAGGGCCACGTCGGCAGGCGGATAGCCGATAGTGTGGAGAACGGCGGCGACGACGAGCGCCGGCAAGAGGGCGACGACCGCGGCGCTCGCGGGGTTGTGTGGGGTGGAGGCGAGCGTCGCCAGCGCACCCGCCGGACGGTCGTACTCGACGGTCTGGCCCGGCGGGCGAAGTCCGCCGACGACGACGCTCGCGCCGATACCGAGGCCGAGGACGAACAGCGCGCTGGTGTAGACGACGAGCGCCCGGACGGTGAGCGTGCCGAGCGGCGTCGTGATCGGTTCGGAGAGCGCGGGCGAGATGATCGCGAGGACGGTCAGGACGATCACGAGGAGCGTCGGCAGCACGAGCAACACCATGAACACCTCCGAGAGGAGTTCGAGCAAGCCGGCGGCGCGCTGCCGGGCGCGGTCCTGCCGGTGGGCGAGCATCCGGCTCTCCATCCGGAGGTAGTTCGCGAGTTCCGCCTCGCCCTGCTGGGCGTGTTCGCTGAACTTCAGGAGGAACGGCGCGAGCAGTTCCCGAGAGGGCGTGTCGCGGGCGATGCGCCGGAGTCCCTCGTGCAAGCTCCCGGTCAGGGACGCGGTGTTCAGCACCTTCCGAACGGACACTGCTGTCTCGCCGTACGGCTCGGTGTCGGCGACCTTCCGGAGCATGGTCCGGTGGTCGTCGCCGCCGGAGGAGAGGACGTGAAGGTAGCGCGCGGCACCGGGGAGCGTCCGCTCGATGTCGTTGCGGCGGGCGTTCGCCAGCCAGCGCAGATAACCGCCACCGAGGCGGACGGTGGCGGTTTTGGTGATGCCGCCGACGGCGAGGCCAACGACGAGCATCACGAGGGTCGTCGGTGGCATCGGGAGGGCGAAGCGGGCGAACGGCACCACGTCCCCGACGACGCCAGCCACCGAAACGGGCACGGCGTCGGCCAGCGTCACCGCGACGACGGCGGTGGGAAGCGTCACAGCGAGCGCGACGAGCCAGGAGAGCCCGTAGACGCGGGCGAGATACACGTCGAAGCTGAGTCGCATATCGGTTCCGCGGTAGCGCTTGCGGTCCCGGACGTGACGGGCGTCGTCGGCGTGGCGGGCGAACAGGGCGTACAGCACCCGGTCGAACGAGGTGCCGTAGCTCGTCGGCCGGGGGGACTCCGGTGGCGACGCCGGGCCGGCGTCACCCGTTCGTGTCCCTCCATCCGGCCGTCGTGGGTCTGCCGTCACGACCCACTCCCCGGGCGACGAACGACGACTTGGGGGCGTTCCGACATGGACCGTGGTGCCTCGTCATCGTATATAAACGTTGGACGAGTGTTCTCATATTTGATTTCGCCAGTGGGAGGCCCGAGACAGGGGCAATATTATGATCGAGCCGACTGAACGATCGGCCGTGACCCTACTGGTTCCATTCGACGGCTCGGCCCTCGCCGAGACCGCCCTGAAGCGCGCCCGGGAGTTCGCCAGCTACCGGGACGAAGCGGTGGTCGCGCTGACGGTCGTCCCCGAGGACGAGTCGTTCGCGGCAGAGCGCGGCTGGATCGAACCCGGCGAGCCGTACGACCCCGAGGAGATCTGCACGGAGTTCGAACTGCGCGTCAAGACCATCGACGACGACGTGACGTTCCGGTGTGAGCACCCGACGCCGAGCGAACACCCGACGGCGACGACCATCGACAACGTCACCCACACGATCCGGGAGGTCGCCGCGGACCTCGACGTCTCGGTCATCTTCATCGGGAGCGAGAACGCCGGTCGCGTCTCGACGCCGGTACCGAGCGTCGGTGATCCTCTCTCGACCGACGCCAAGTACGACGTCTACATCGTCCGGCGCACCGAGTAGGACTCACGGGCCGACGGCACGGATGCCGACGACGGTGAGCACGACGAGGGTCGATCATGGGGACGACGGACGGTGACGGCCGACGGCGACCCCACCCACTTCCTCGGATTCCAGACCGACGTGACCGAGCGCAAGCGGACGGAACAGCTCGTTCGCCTGCTCAACCGGGTGCTCCGACACAACCTCCGCAACGACCTGAACGTCCTGCTCGGGGTGGGGAACCACCTCCGGTCGGAGCGAGCCGAGACGGCCGACCTCGACGACCTCGGGGAACGCATCGAGCGAACCGCGGGTCAGCTGATGGATCTGAGCGAGCAGGCCCGGGAACTGGAGCGGAACGCACGACGCGACCGGGAGCCGAGACGACTCGACCCGGCGACTCTCTTCGACGACGCCACGGTCGATCTGTCGGCGACGGCGAGGGTCGAGACGACCGTCGCGACGGAGCGGCGGATCTGTGCCGGCCCCGAACTGGAGCAGGCGGTGTCGGAACTCGTCACGAACGCGGTGGCGCACAACCCCGTGGCGGAGCCGTGGGTGGAACTGACGGCAATCGACGACGGCGAGTGGATCGAACTCACCGTCACCGACGACGGGCCGGGGATCGACGACATGGAGGTGGCGGTGATCGCGGAAGGCAAGGAGACGGATCTGGTCCACGGCTCCGGACTGGGGCTGTGGCTGGTCAACTGGATCGTGACGCGCTACGGCGGGTCGTTCCGGATTCGGGCGCGCAATGGCGACAGCGCGGACGAGTCGGGATCGGTCGCGACGATCCGCCTCCCCGCGATCGACGCCGACACGCCGGTCGAGGCCGTGGAGCGTGCGCCGACGGTGCTCTTTCGTTAGCGGGTCGGGACGTTCCGCCCCGCGGCGAGGTGCAGCGAGTAGGCGATCAACGACAGACCGACGAGTTGGAGGAGGCGGACGAGGAGCCGGAAGACGCTCTGGAAGCTGATGGAGACGATGTGGAAGGCGATCAGGCCCTGGCCGACGACCGCCAGCAGGTAGGTGACGCCGAAGAGGATGATCATGCCGGCGGCGAGATACTGCATGGCGGGGTCGTCGTTACGGCGGAGACCGCGGTAGGCCTGATAGCCGATGTGAACCGCCTCGAGGTCAAGCCCCGAGGCTTCCCGTGGGTTAGTCGGACACTCCCACTCGACCATCGGCCTGATAGCCTCGGTCGGTCGGGTGGGTCACGGTCGGGGCGTCCACGACCCCCGATGCCTGCCGTCGCACCTTCCTGACTTGGGGAAGGCTGTTGAGAGCAGGCACATTCCATTCGAGTTTCTTCACGCCTTTCACGGCGATGTTGACGCTTGCACCACGGTCGCTGTGGTCTTGATGCCCACAGCCCCGACACTTGAACCGCTTCTTGTTCCGGTTCGCACGCTCCGTGTGACCGCACATCGGACACCGTTGACTCGTGTACTCGGGGTTAATCCACGTGGTCGGAATCCTCTCGAACGACGCTTTGTACGACGTATAGAACTGAAGGGCGCGGAACGGGAGGTGGTGCAAGCGTCGGTTCATCCGCGTACCGTAGTCGATACTGTCGCGCATCTCTTTGAGGTCTTCAAAGACGATACACGGCTTCTCGAACTGACGGCTCCACTCCACGATGTGACGACTCACTTTGTGGAGTCGGTCACGGACGAACCGTTCCTCACGCCCTTCCAACGTATCGTGCATACTCGACTTCCCCGCGTTCTGCACACGCCTCCGCATCGTGAAGTAGCGATGGCGCTCGAACTTGATTTCGGGGAAGTCGATAACCAACGAGTCCTCGACGCCATCTTCTGAGAGCGCGGTGAGAGCCACGTTGTCCTCGTTCACGTCCACACTGACGACCGTTCGTGAGTTCTGCTTGACGCGGACGGTCTGTTCGGTGTTGGTGACGTTGACGTGCAACTCGGCGTTGTCGTTGTGGAACAGGGCTTCTGCCGTCCCAATCTTCCACTCGTCGTTCGTGAGGGCAGTCTTGAGAATGTCGAGGTGGGCGTCGTCACCGTCGAGGACGCCCTTGACGTGTTTGTACGGTTTCGCGCTGATGCGGAACGCAACGTTGCCATCGTCGGTGAGCGACAGGTTGTAGCCCTCCTCGTAGTTTGCTCGAAGCGGATACGCGCCGTCCTTGGTGTGGCTCGGCTGGCCGAAGTCGTCGTACTCGTAGTAGTTCTCCATCGCACCGAGTTCCTTCGCAACGACGCGCTGAGTCGTGTTCTTCACGAGGTCAGCGTCGTCGGCTACCCTGTCGGGGATGGCGTCCCAGTCCACACCTTCTTTGGCGAGGCGGATGGTTTCGTTGTACACCGACCGTGCTTCGACGGTGGCGTCGTACAGTAGGCTCTCGTTGTCACTCTGGATGTCGAGTTGGAAGTCCAGCGTCTTGATGAGAGCCTGTGTGTCGGTCATTCTTCGGATTCGTTGAGCCAGTCGTTGACGAGTCCGCGAACTACGTCGGACTTAGTTCATCAACTTCGATGCACTTCTTCGAGAACTCCTTATACACGTCATCCTCGAAGTCCACGGACAGTCGTTTCGTCATCTCACACGTTTACTTATATACCAAAATACTCAACTCTTGTCCACGTAGTCTGTATGGGTGAGAAGCGGTCGAACCACACGGTGTACAACGTCAACTACCACTTCGTGTGGTGTCGTCAATCGGAGATTGACTGCTTGCAAATCTCCGATTTGCAATGTCCAAAATACCGCCATGCCATCCTCGAACCAATCGAAGACTCGCTGGAAGCGAGTCTCCGCGATGTGTGCGACGAGTATGGCTACGAGATACTGTCGCTCCACATCTCACCCGACCACGTACATTTGTTCCTCTCCGCTCACTCGAAGCACGCACCGAGCGAGATTGTACGGACGGTCAAGAGCATCACAGCACGAGAGATGTGGGAACAGCACGAACCGTTCTTGGAGGAGTATCTGTGGGGCGGTGGGTTCTGGGAGGAATCGTACTACGTTGGGATGGGAGGCGACGTTTCGACCAACACGATTGAGCAGTATATCGAGCGCACGGAACACGTTTAGCGGAGCGTACGGCCTTCACCTTCGGGGTCAAGCCCCGAGGCACTCGGCCTGCTCCGCCTGTCGAAGTCGCCGTGCGATCCGGCGGGCACGTAGCCGCTGTCGGTGAGCGTCCCGGCGACGGCGGCGGGGTCGAACGCGGCCTCGATGGCCGTTCCGAGGTCGGTGGCGAGCAGGCGGTCGTAGTTCGCGTAGCCGACGCCGAAGTGGTCGAGGTCGGTGAGGAGACGTTTGCGCGGCGTCGTGAACCGGACGGGCGCGGGGTAGTCGAGCGGACCGGGGCGCCGGAACAGGTAGGCGTAGTGCGCGTCGTCAAGGGCGTCGACCGCGCCGGGAGCGGGGAGCCACTCGCGGTAACGAGGCGGATCGGCGTCGGGCACGTCGATCCGGCCGAATCGCTGTGCGGAGCCGAGCGGCGGGAGGGCCGAAGCGCACCCGGCGGTCGCGACGCTCGCCGCGAGGGCGCCAGTGCAGCGGCGGAGGAGCGCGCGGCGCGTGGGGTGACTGGAGTCGTTGGGGACCATCGCATCACCACGTACACTCCACAGGGGTATTACCCCCGGTGACGGGCTGTGCGGCGGCGCAGTCCGTCGAAGGGTATATGTATCGGGGATCCGCCGACGCCGGCCCCCTCGCTCTCGGCGGCTAGGTCGTCGTCTCACTCCAACTGGTGATAGTCGAGTTCGTAGCCGGCGTCGAGTGCCGTCCGCACCGGGTCGCTCGGGCGGCCGACGGTCGTCGTCGAGAGCGCCATCGAGCCGAGCGTCCCGCGTTCGACGACGACGTTCCGACGCCAGTCGGGATCGGTCTCGGGATGGTCGGGGCGGTGGTGGGCCCCCCGCGACTCGGTGCGTTCGTGCGCGCTCCGGAGGATGGCCTCGGCGACGGTCAGCCCGAACTGGAGGTTCAGGGCGAACTCGAAGGAACGGCTGGTCGGGTTCCCCACGTCGAGGTCGAGGGCCCGCCCGCGGAGGGCCGTGAGGGCGTCGAGGCCGGCAGCCAACCCGGTTTCGTCGCGGTGGATGCCGGCGTGGGTCCACAGCAGGTCGCGCAGGTCGTCGAGGAGGGTCGCCGGCTGTGTCGAGCCTCGACTGTCCGCGAGCGTTTCGAGGGCGGCGAAGTGACGCCGGGCGTGGTCGTGGAGCGTCGACGAGGGGGTGTCGGTGGCGTCACCGGCGGCGAGACGCGCCGCGATGGCGTCGCCGGCCACCTGCCCGAAGGCGATGGTCTCGGCGAGCGAGTTGCCGCCGAGGCGGTTCGCGCCGTGAACGCCGGCCATCGTCTCGCCGATGGCGTAGAGACCGGCCACGTCCGTCTCGCCCACGTCGTCGACGACGACCCCACCCATGCCGTAGTGGGCGGTCGGCGCGACTTCGACCGGGTCGCTCGCCATGTCGACGCCGAGATCCGCGAAGCGCTCGTACATCCGGGGCAGGCGCTCGCGGATGAAATCGCGGTCGCGGTGGGAGATGTCGAGGTAGACGCCGCCGTTCGCGGTGCCACGGCCGGCGTCGAGTTCGGCGTCGATGGCCCGCGCGACCACGTCCCTGGCGTCGAGTTCCATCTGCTCGGCCGAGTAGCGTTCCATGAACCGCTCGTCTTGGGCGTTGTAGAGGTGCCCGCCCTCGCCGCGAACAGCCTCGGTGACGAGGCGGCCGTCCCACTCGTCGCCGTAGCGCGCGCCGACCATCCCGGTCGGGTGGAACTGGATGAACTCCATATCCATCAGGCGCGCGCCGGCGGCGTAGGCGAGGGCCGGCCCGTCGCCGGTGTTCTCGTCGTCGCGCGAGGAGTGGCGGCGGTAGAGGCTGGTGTAGCCGCCAGCCGCGAGGACGACGATATCGGCGTCGAACAGCAGGAAGTCGCCGGTGTCGAGGTCGGTCGCCGCCGCGCCGAGGACGCGGTCGGCGTCGGTGAGCAGGCGCGAGACGAAGACGTTCTCGCGGTACGGAATCGAGAGCGACTGCGCCCGGTCGACGAGCGTGTCGAGGAGGGACTCGCCGGTGTGGTCGCCGGCGAAGGCCGTCCGACGGAACGACTGCGCGCCGAAGTAGCGCTGGTCGATGTCGCCGTCGTCCGTGCGGCTGAACGGCATCCCCCACTCGTCGAGTTCGCGGAGGAGGCCGGGCATCCGGCGGGCGACCGTCTCGACCTTGTCGGGGTCGTTGACGTGGTGCCCCTCGGTGAGCGTGTCGGCGGCGTGGACCGTCCAGTCGTCGTCGGGGTCGTGCGTCCCGAGCGCACCGTTGATGCCGCCACGTGCCCACGTCGTGTGCGCGTCGCCGTGGCGCCGCTTGCCGACGACGAGGATGTCCTCGGGAGCGACGCCGCGCTCGACCAGTTCGATGGCCGTACGCGCGCCGGCCGCGCCGGCACCGACGATCAGCACGCGAACCGGGAGGGTTTCGTACGCGACCGACTCGGGCGTCTCGCCGTTTATCGTTCTGGAGAAATGGCCCATACCTGAACGGAGGCCCGCAGGGGTATAGGACCGCCGTACAGACCGCCACGAGTGGGCAGCTGTCCGGTTCTACAGCCGATTTCGTGATTATTATGCCGGTCCGAGATCCTGCCCTCTGCATCGGGCCCTAGTTATCGCGCCTGATTTTGGTGGGCAGTGCATATATATGGAGGAGACCGAACTCGGACAGAGGAATGGGACGACTGTCCGCACGAACGAGCGGGACGATCATCTGCGGTGCCGGACTCGTCCTCGCAGTGTTTCACCTGCAGTCAGCCGTGCGTTTACAGGCGTTTCCAGCACTGGTACTGATCGAAGCGATCGTCCCGCTAGCACTGGCGCTATTCGTTGCGGGCGCAGGTGCGCTGATCCGCGAGGGGGACATCGCCCCGACACAGCACGCCGACCGGGTGCTCGGCTGGACCACCGTCGGGATGGTGGCGCTGAGCGTCGCGGTCGGTTGGCTGTTCGTCGACGCCGCGATTCGCGGACAGGATGTGCCGGCGGCAGCGCGGACGGTGGGCAACGCCACGACTCTGGGTGCCCTCGTCGGCCTCGTCGTCGGTGTCTACGACGCCCGCGGGCAGTGTCAGCGGCGACGAGCGGAGCAGTTGACCCGCATCAACGACACGCTCCGCATCGCGACCCAGGAGATGGTGAACGCCACCGGACGGAGTGAACTCGAACAGGAGGTCTGTGAGCGGTTGACCGACTCCAACATCTACGACAGTGCGTGGATCGGCCGCTACACGCCCGGTGACGAATTCGTGCGACCGGCGGCGTGGGCGGGTCACGACGACGAGTATATCGACTCCCTGGAGGTCACCGTCGATCCGACCGATCCGACCGGCCAGGGGCCGGGCGGCGAGTCGATCCGAACGGGCGAGATCCAGCCGATACAGGACGTGTTCGACGATCCGAGCCTCAAGCCATGGTGGGATCTGCTGGCCGAGAAGGGAGTGGAGTCGATGGCGGTCGTCCCCCTCGTCGGCGCCAACCGCAACCACGGCTTCCTGAGCGTCTACGCCAACCGCGTGAACGCGTTCGATCCGCAGGAGCAAGAGGCGCTCTCCGAACTCGGCGAGAGCATCGGCCACACCATCGACTCGATGGCGGCCCGGGAGCAACTCGCCCGCCGGGAACAGGAACTCGCCCGACAGAACAAGCGGCTCGACGAGTTCGCGAGCGTCGTCTCACACGATCTCCGCAATCCGTTGACCGTCGCCACCGGCAACCTCGACCTCGTACAGATGGAGGTGGACGACGAGCGGTTAGACCGGATCGCGGGCGCGCTCGACCGCATGGACGAACTGATCGACGATCTGCTCACGCTGTCTCGATACGGTCGGACGGTAAACGACGTCAAGTCCGTCGATCTCCGCTCGATCGCAGAGAACGCGTGGACGACCACCGACACCGAACACGCACGGCTCCGATTCGACGGCGACCCGGGAACCGTCGAAGCCGACGAGAGCCGCCTCACGCAGGTGTTCGAGAACCTGTTTCGGAATAGCGTGGAACACGGTTCCACGGATAGTCGACCGGAGGCCGACGACAGCGTCGAACACGGCTCCACCGACTCGTCGACGACGACCGACACCCCACTCGACGCCGGTGGGGCGGACAACCAGTCGTCGCCCGTGCCGGCCGAAGGGGCCGACTCGGGAGACTTCCGGCGAGGCGGGCACGCGAACGACGATGACGACACCCCCGAGGTGACGATCACCGTCGGGCGGACGACGGACGGCTTCTACATCGAGGACGACGGTCCCGGCATTCCCGAGTCGGAGCGTGAGAAGGTGTTCGAGACGGGCTACTCCACCGACCCCGAAGGCACGGGGTTCGGACTCAACATCGTCCGGACCATCGCGGAGGCCCACGGGTGGGCAGTCGACGTGACCGAAGGAGCGGCGGGTGGCGCACGGTTCGAGTTCACGACGACCGGCGTCGAGATGCGTGTGTCGGAGCGGGCGCGCTGAACGCGACGGACGAGTCGACGAGCGGCCGATTTGGGGAACAGTTTACACCCGTCGAGATACAAGTGAAAATAGCATGACATCCGATCGTGTGATCGAACTCTTGCGAAAGGCGTATAGCGACGAGATCGAGACCGTGATGAACTACCAGACGAACGCCATCGTCCTCGACGGGGTTCGAGCCGAGGAGATCAAAGAGAGTCTCCAGCAGGACATTCAGGAGGAACTGGGACACGCCGAGCAACTGGGACAGCGTCTCAAGCAGCTAGACGCGCGCCCACCGGGATCGGCCGAGTTCGTCGCCCGGCAGGATTCGCTGCAACCACCCGAGGATTCGACGGACGTACTCTCGGTCATCCGGGGCGTGCTCGACGCGGAAAACGACGCCATCGAGACGTATCGGAAGCTCATCGACGCGGCCGAGGAGGCGGACGATCCGGTCACGGAAGATCTCGCGGTGACCATCCTCGCGGACGAGGAGGCCCACCGGACCGAGTTCCGGGGCTTCGAGAAGGAGTACCCGGCGGAGTAACTCCTACTCGTAGGCTTTCTCGCCCGCCTCGATGGCCACGTCGAGCCAGTTCTCCGTCGGCGGGAGCGGGCACTCGTACCGGTCGGCGTACGCACAGGTCGGATTGTACGCCTCGTTGAAATCGATGACCCACGTGCCGTCGTCCGTGCGGTGGGTGTCGGCCTCCAGATCCAGATACCGACCGGCGCCGTACGTCTCCTCGCCGCTCGTCGCATCGCGGAAGGGCACCCACAACCGGGCGTCGTCGGGGTCGCTCTTGTACGCCTGGAGCGTAACCGTCTCGCCGTCCACCTCGAACCGGAACTCGCCCCACCGGAGATACGTCCGGTCGCCGCCGGAACTGGTGGGGACTGTCAGCGTCTCGGGGTCCTCGTGTTCGTGCAGCGGGAGTTCGAACCGGTACGCCTCGGTGATCGGATAGTAGCGCAGGCCCTCGAAGTCGTCGCGCTCCTCGGGCGGAATCGGGGAATGTGGGTCGGTTCGAAAGTACTCGTCTTTCGCCTCGCGGTTCTCCCGGATCGCCGCGCGCCAGTCGGTCGACATACGGATGGCTACGGGGACCGGATGCTTCTATCGTACCGATCGTTCCGGGAGGATGGGAACGGGGTGCGCTCGCGCCGTGAGAGGGAGGACAGGGGGACGAAGCCGAGTTCGAGTGACGAGCGTCAGGGTGGCACGATGACCGCTCGCCCCTCGATTTCGCCGTGTTCGAGGCGCTCGGCGACGGTGTTGATCTCGTCGAGGGCGTAGCGGGAGGTCCGCAGTTCCACGTCGCCGCGTTCGACCAGCGCGACGAGTTCCTGCAGTTCGGCGTAGCGGCCGACGAGCGTGCCCTTGAAGGCGAACTCGCCGTTGACGAGCGCCTGTGACGGCTCGTGGATGTGGCCGCCGTAGCCGATAATGTGGTGGTCGCCACCCGCGGCGGTGATATCGGGTGCGTAGCCCGTCGTCACGTCCGCGCCGACGAAATCGAGCACTTGCTGGGCGCCGACGCCGTCGGTGATGGCGTCGATCTCGTCGGCCACGTCGGCGCTCGACGGATCGACGGTGTGGTGCGCGCCGAGGTCGGCCGCGAGGTCCCGCGCCTCGCCTTTGATATCCAGCGCAGTGATCTCGGCGGCACTCATGGCGTCGAGACACTGGAGGCCGATGTGGCCGAGGCCGCCGACGCCGATGACGACGGCGTGATCGCCCGGGTTGAGTTCGCGGACCGCCTTCTTCGCGGCGTGGTAGGCCGTGATGCCGGCGTCGGCGTGGGGTGCGATGTCTGCCGGGTCGACGCCGCCCGGGAGCGGGATGACGGCGCGGTCGTTCGTGTGGAGATACTCCGCGAAGCCGCCGTCGGTCGTCAGCCCGGGGAACTGCGCGTTCTCGCAGTACATATCCTCCCCGAGTCGACAGGGGCGGCAGGTGCCACAGGTCATGTGCGGGTGACAGATCACCTGCTCCCCGGCCTCGACGATGTCGACGTTGTCGCCAACTTCGACGACGGTGCCCGCGTTCTCGTGCCCGAGCGTCATCGGCAACTCCTGCGGGACGTACTCGGTCCACATCCCCTCGATGATGTGGTTGTCCGTCTGGCACCAGCCGGCGCCTTCCACCTCGACGATCACGTCGTCGGGGCCGTCGGCGGTCGGTCGGTCCACCTCGTCGATGGCGAGTGCCTCGCTCATCTCCTCCGTGTACTCGTGGAGTCGTGCGGCGAGCATATGGGGAGGTTCACCCCCGTCGGCAAAAATATTGCTCCGCCGACAGTCACGAACGACCATAATGGTTATTTGATACCAATACCCACGAGTTGTCGTAGCATGTACGAGTACGAGGGCGAGGACGTGTTCATCATCGACTCGCATCTCCACCTGTGGGATGCGACCGAGGAGAACATCGTCCACGAGGGGGGCGAGCAGTTCATCCAGTGTTTCTACGACTACCACACGGCGTTCACGCCGGAGGAGCGTCAGTGGTCGCTGGAGGAGTATCGCAAGTACGGTGCGGATCGGATGAAACAGGATCTGTTCGGGAACGGCGCGGTGGACATGGGCATCTTCCAGCCCACCTACCTCACCGACTTCTACGACGAGGGGTTCAACACGACCGAGCAGAACGCCGAACTCGCGGAGGAGTACCCCGAGCGGTTCGTCCTCAACGGCACGTTCGATCCGCGTGACGGCGAGGAGGGGCTGGAGTATCTGGAGGAACTGAACGACAAATACGACCTGCAGGGCGTCAAACTCTACACGGCGGAGTGGCGCGGCGACTCGAAGGGGTGGCGCCTCGACAGCGAGGAGTCGTTCAAATTCCTGGAGAAGTGTGCCGAACTCGGGATTCGGAACATCCACCCGCACAAGGGGCCGACGATCCGGCCGCTCAACCGCGACGCGTTCGACGTGGCGGACGTGGACGACGCCGCCACCTCCTTCCCCGAGTTGAACTTCGTGGTCGAACACGTCGGCCTGCCGCGTCTCGACGACTTCTGCTGGATCGCCGCGCAGGAGCCGAACGTCTACGGCGGCCTCGCCGTCGCCGCACCGATGGCCGTCCACCGGCCCCGGAAGTTCGGTGAGATCATGGACGAACTCCTCTTCTGGCTGGGAGAGGATCGCCTCCTCTTCGGCTCCGACTACGCGCTCTGGAACCCCGACTGGCTGGTCGACGTGGTGATGAACGCCGAGTTGACCGACGAGCAACGCGACGAGTACGGCGTCGAGTTGGATCTGGAGACGAAAAAGAAGATCATGGGCGAGAACGCCGCCGAACTGTACGACATCGACATCGAGGAGAAGAAACGCGAGTTCCAGTCGGACGCCATCACGGCGGAGTTCGGCCTCGAAGACCACTACGGAACGAGCACGGCGCCCGCGGACGACTGATGTCGACGGATTCGCTCGACGGCGGTGGCGACGACGGGGCGGTGACCGAGCGGCAGGTCCGCGACCGGCTCGACCGCGTCACCGATCCCGAACTCGACACTTCCATCGTCGAACTGGAGTACATCGACGAAATCGGGATCGACGACGGCGAGATTCACGTCGCCTTCACGCTCCCGACGGCGTGGTGTTCGCCCGCCTTCGCGTGGATGATGGCGACCGACGCCCGCGACGAGGTCGAAGCGTTGCCCGGCGTCACCCGCGCGACGGTCGAACTCCGCGAACACATGCACGACGCGGAGATCAACCGCGGCGTCAACGAGCGCCTGTCGTTCGGAGCCGCGTTTCCCGACGCCGACGGCGACGTGGCACCCGTCCGCGCCGAACTCGACGAGAAGGCGCGACTCGCCCGTCAGCACGACGCCACCGGGGCGCTCCTCGACGCAGGCCTCGACGGCAAACAGATCGTCACCGTCGTCCACGACGACATCGAGTTCGACGACGACCAGGCCCGCGTCTGGGTCCGCGACGGCGCTCTCGCGGTGAGCGTCGACGCCGACCCACTGGAGCGGTATCTGGAGAAGGCGCGCGCGACGGGCCTCGTCGACGACGACCACCCCGAACTGTTCCGAACCCCGGAGGGCGACCCGATCGACCCCGAGTCGTTCGAACTGGTCCGTCACCGGACGCGATCGGCCGGCGTCAACATGAGCGGGCAGGGATCGGTGTGTGACGCGCTTCACGAGGCGCGTCGGGCGGCGGATCGGCCGCCGTTGTCGTCGCGGTCGGACTAAAATCCGATCAGCCCGTCCAGGCCCGGCGGTGGGCCACTCGGTCCGTCACGGTCGCCGTCGCCGTCGTCCTCGGGTTCGCCGTGGCCGGGTTTCGCTAGCCCGTAGCGGCCGCGCGCGGCGAACTCCGCGGGGTCCCACCCGCACTCGGGGCACGCCTCCTCGTCGTAGTCGAAGTCGACGCCACAGCCGAGACACTCGTTGTCGGCGCCCATCAGTCCCGCTCCCCGATACCGGCACGGCCGAGGCCGTATCGCCCACCCTGTCGCCACGTCTCGGGCTTCCAGCCACAGTTCGGACAGGCGTCCTGTCGGTAGTCGAACGATTCGCTACATCGCTGGCAGTCGGCGGTGAGGGCCATGTATCGTGTTACCACGAACCAGTACGTAAGGATTTCGTCGCCGCGTCCGACGGAACGCGTAAGTTCGTCTCGGCCGAACGGCGCCCATGGCAGCCCAACCGGTCTTCGAGTTGTATCAGGACAGGAGTTCGGAGTGGCGGTGGCGACTCGTCGCCTCGAACGGCAACATCGTCGCGGACAGCGCGGAAGGATACGCGTCGAAACAGGGGGCAAAACGCGGGATTCGGAGCGTCAAACGGATCGCTCCCGACGCCGAGGTGCAGGAGCCGTAGCCGGCACCCGGCACGTAGTGGCTGAATCGACTGTTTTCGAGGGATAGCAGCCCGAATAGCCCGATTTCTTGGACAAGGGTGCCAACGAGCGAATTTCGCCCACAGAACACTCAGATATCCAGAAAACGAGGGATTTGGACTTATCTTGTGGTTTTTGTGATGGAGTGCCGTCGAATCCTCCACGACCTCGGTGTGAAACATGACGCGCAAGGCATTCTCCGCGATCGGTGTAGCAACTCTCCTGACCGTGCCGTGGCTGTGGAACTGGCTCCCCCTCGGCGCCAACTTCTCGACGGTCGCGACGGTAGCAGTGAGCGGCATCGGCATTCTCGGCGCGGCGTTTCTCCTCACGTGGGGCGCGGAGACGGCGGAGAAGGACGTCCCACGAGCGTTCGCTATCGCCGTCCTCGCGGTGTTGGCCGTCGCCCCCGAGTACGCAGTGGACGCGCTCTACGCGTGGAACGCTGGCGCCTTCGCCGGCACCGCACAGGGGGCAGAGGCGGGGAACCTCGCCGTCGCCAACATGACCGGCGCGAACCGCATCCTCATCGGCATCGGGTGGGCCGGCATCGCGCTGTTCACCATCCTCCGTGCCGGCGCGGCGTCCGACCCGGCGGTCGAGAGCCGCGACGGCTTTTTCGCCGATGCCGTGACCCTCGACCGCGACATCGGCCTCGAAATCGTCTTCCTCTTCGCGGCGACGGTGTGGGCCTTCGCCGTCCCGCTCGGCGGCGGCATCGGTGCCATCGACTTCGTCGTCCTCGTGGGAATCTACGTCGCGTACCTGCTGATCGTGATTCGAGGCGAACCGGACGGCGAGTCGGACCACGGCGGCGTGCCGGGCGCCCTCCAACAACTCGCTCGCCCCGTCCGGATCGCGAGCGTCCTCACACTCTTCGCGTTCTCCGGATTCATCATCTTCACCGCGGTCAAACCGTTCGCCCACGGCCTCGAATCGCTCGGGACGCAGATGGGGATTCCCGCCTTCTTCATGATCCAGTGGATCGCCCCGCTGGCCTCGGAGTCGCCGGAACTGATCGTCGTTCTCGTCCTCGTGAACAAGGCGCGGTCGACGGCCGGCTTCAACGCGCTCATCTCCTCGAAGCTCAACCAGTGGACGCTCCTCATCGGGACGCTCGTCGCCGTCTACTCCCTCGCGCTCGGACAGTACGGTGCGCTCCCGTTCGACCAGAAGCAGGCGGGTGAAATCTGGCTGACCGCCGCGCAGTCGCTCTTTGCCATCGCGTTGATCGTCGACTTCGAGATCAGCATCCGGGAGGCGGTTGTCCTCCTCGTCCTGTTCGTCACGCAGGTGGCGATCGAATTCCTGACCATCCGGGGCGTGCTCGACTTGCCGTTCTCGGAGTTCGAGGTGCTCCTCGGCTTCAGCGCCGTCTACGTCGTCCTCGCGACGGCGCTGTTCGTCGCCCGGCGTGACGCCGTCGTCCGGCTGGCGAGCCAGGTGCGGCGCGTCGTCAGCCAGCGGTTCGAGCGGACGGCCCAGCCCCAGTACGCCGACTGACGACAACCGGGCCACACAGTTACGCCGGCCGAGTGCGGAGACGAGGTATGGATCTGACCGTGTACGGACCACTCCGCTCCGCGACGGGCGAGAAACGGGTCAGCGTCGACCCGGCAGAGGAGACGGTCGCGGGAGTGATCGACGCGTTCGTCGACGCCTACCCGCGCGCCGAATCTCACCTCGTCGACGACGACGGGGCGCTCCGACCGAGCGTCCGCGTCACGGTCGACGGCGAGCGGGCGGCCCTCGACGACGACTGTCCGGCCGACGCCGAGGTAGCGCTGTTCCCGGCGATGCGTGGCGGCAACGGGGCCTAGAGCCCGTACTGCGCCCGCACCGCATCGGCGAGTCCCACGTCCTCCAGTTTTGCCATCGGCGCGAGCATCGACAACTGGACGACACCCGGTAGGCGCGCGATTTCGACGCCGCCACTGAACGTACACCGGGCGCGCACCTCGCCCTCGCTCATATCCAGCAGAGATCCCGCCCGGTCGAACGCGTTGTCGGTGGCGTCGTTGATGGTCGCGCCTGACCCGATCACCTGGATCGGCGCCGCGTCGACCACCTCGTCGACGCCGTACTGCGCGGCGAGGTCGGCACCCGCCTCGCGTTCGGCGTCGGTGTACGGCTTCGCGATGTCGGGCAGGTCTTCCTCGTTGGGGAGGAGCAGTGGGCCGTCGATGTCGAGGCCCTTGATGACCTCCACCTCCAGCTCCGTCCGTCCGCTCACGTCCGTCGTGTGGAGGGAGAGTTCGCCGTCGCCCTGATTCGCGTGCAGGTCGCCGACGTAGAGGCCGGCACCCTCGATTTTCACCGGGCAGATCAGCGTCGCACCGGGGCGCACGTCGTTGGAGTCCATGTGGCCGTCCGTGCGATCCTCCAAGGCCTCCTCGTCCGGCAGGCCCCAGTCGTGCCCCGCGCCGATCAGGAACTGCCCGAAGTCGCCGGCGTTGTGGGAGTCGGGGAGTTCACGTGGTGGCGTCGTGCCGATATTGCCGATGAAGGGCTGGAGGTGACCGAGCGTCCCCGGAATCTCGTCGGGCTTGTAGAGGAGGATGGGGTGCTGACGGGAGTGCTCGGGGAGCGCCATCGCCTCGTCCGCCCGTTCCGCGAGGTCGGTCGCCCCCTCCTCGCCGACCGTGAGGCCGACCGACCGGTCGTCGTCGAAGGCGACGGTGTAGCCGAACTCGAAGCCGAAGGAGGAGGCGTTGGCGCCACAGTCGGCGCACTTGATCGACTCCTCGCCGATGCCGTCGACGACGCTCTCGGGCCACTCGGTGCCGCACTCGGGACAGCGGTGGTCGACGAACGGGTCGTCGCCGAACGCCCCCTCGCGTTCGGCCATGCTTCCGGTGCTCGTGGCGATACTCGTCACCTCCACCTCGTTGATGCGGACGACCAGCGCGTCGCCGGGTTCGGCGTTCTCCACTCGAATCGGGCGGGTTACCTCGTGCCCGCCGCGGAATTCGGGGGTGATCATCGGCCCCCAACACGCCGGCGGCGTGTGGGTTCGGACCGTGCCGCCGTCCGCGACCGTACCCGCCCACTCCTGGTCCGGTCCGACGAGGCCGAGCGTGTACCGATCCACGTCGAGTTCCTGTTGAATCTGCTGAGACATACGGTCGAATGTGGGATGCGTACCGTGATAATTGTTGCCACGATGAAAGGCTGAGCGGCGCTCCCGGCCGCTCGATACGACCCCTATCCGCCGATTCCGCTCCGGAACCCGCGCTGGATCGTCATGGCGTGGGCGTAGTCGGCCTCGGAGAGGAGGCCGACGAGTTCGCCGTCGCGCTGGACGATGGCGTCGAGATTGCCCGACCCCTGAAGCGCCACGAGCGTGTCGAAGGCGTCGTCGCTGGGGCCGATGCGCGGTACGTCGCGCATAATCTCACCGACCGTCGTCGTCGCGTGGTCGCGACGACTGGCGGTTTTCAGATCGTCGAGCGTGACGACACCGACGGGCGAGCCGGCCTCGTCGAGGACAAGGTGGACGGGGGTGCGGTCGCGGAGCAACTGCGAGCCGAACGCCTCTATCGTCGCCGTCGCGTCGACCGTCGCCGGCGCTTGAGTCATGATATCGCCGACCGTGAGCCCTTCGAGGAGTTCGTCCAGCAGGACCGCCTTCGACTCGGTCGTCGCCGCGCCGTAGATGAAGAAGGCGAGGAGCAGGAGGATGATCTGGAAGTTGAGGACGGCGACGATGGCAAAGAGGAACGCGAAGAGGACGCCCACGCGGGCGGCGAGACGCGTCGCGGTGCCGTACGGCCGGGAGCGCGCGAGAAGCGCCCGCAGGATACGTCCGCCGTCCATCGGGAAGGCGGGGAGGAGGTTGAAGCCCGCGAGGACGACGTTCGTGACCGCGAGCCAGCCGAGGACGAACCGCGACACCTGCAGCGAGTTCGGAGCGACGAGGACGGCGCCGTAACAGACGGCCGCGACGAGGATGCTCGTGATCGGCCCGGCGATGGCGATCCAGAACTCCCGGTTCCACTCCTTCGGGAACGTCTTCAGCGCCGCCAGCCCGCCGAGGATCCAGAGCGTGATCGACTCGATTTCGAGACCGTAGCGCATCGCCACCCACGAGTGCCCGAGTTCGTGGATCGTGACGCTGACGAACAGGCCGACCGCCGCCAGCAGTCCAATGAGCCACGGCGTCGACCCGGCCCGGAGGGTGGCGAGGTCGAAGCCAGTGCCCGTCAGGCCGCCGATGAGGCCCGCGTACAGTTCGATCTGCTGACCGCTGCCGATCAGCCACGCGAGGATCGGGAGGAAGATCAGAAGCGAGGTGTTGACTCGAATCGGGATTCCCCAGATGTTCGTGATCGTATAGCTTCGCATACACGCAGATTGACAGGGCGGCACTTAGTAGGGGCGGGGATCAGGTCGTCCTACGCGCGTCGTCGGAGCCGGGTCCCGCAGGCCGGGCAGTACTGGACGGCCTGAAACGTCGGGTGGAAGTGTTTCACCTCGAACCGCTCGTCACACGACGGGCACTCGTGCGTCGGCGGTTCCCGAATCCAGATGGTTCGGTCCGGCTCCGGCTCCTTCTTCCGGATGCGCTCGTCGCCCGCGAGGGAATCCAGCAGTCGCCGGATCGCCGCCCGTGACGCGGCGAAACGGGCCGCAAGCTCACCCGTCGTGTACGGTTCGAGCGGGTCCATCGCCTCGTAGACAGCGTCGGCATCCACTCCGTCGTTCGAGTTGGCCATACGTGGCCGTACGCGTGGCGCCGTGGTAACCGTATCTCCCAGTACCTATAGGCGACGCGCCACGGTAGGAACGACACGATGAATCGGACCGCCATAGGACCGCTGATCAAGGCCGTCGAGACGCTGAAAGTCTTCGCCACGAGCGCCCCCTCGCCGCGGGCGTTGCTCGCGAACCGACGCCAGCGGTTCGACCGCCTGCACGCAATTCTCCCCTCGACGGCGACGCCGGGCGACTCCCTCACGCTCACCGTGCAGGCGTGGGATCAGTGCGAACGCCTCCACCGGGACTTCGATGCGACGGTGACGCTGTCGTCGACGGACGCCGAGGCAACCTACCCCCGGACGCTCACGTTCGAGTCCGGGAACGGTGGCGTCGTCCGAACCGACGGTATCCGGTTCGACACGCCCGGCATCCATTACCTCACGCTGACGGAGGATCGAACCGGCGAGCGGTTCGTCTCCAACCCCGTGCGTGTCGCCCACGACCACGACCGGCGGGTGTACTGGGGCGACATTCACCTCCACTCCATCCGCTCGGACGGCGCTGGCGACGCCGAGGCCGGCTACCGGTTCGGACGCGACGTGATGGACCTCGACGTGGCCGCGTACACCGACCACGACACGATGGGGTTTTTCATCCCGCCCAGTTGGCAACGCCGCCGGATGCACCGCACGTACTTCGACGACCTCTGTGCCCTCGCCGACGACTTCGACGACCCGGGCGAGTTCGTCACGCTCCCTGCCTACGAGTGGACGAAACAGCCCAACATGGGCGGACATCTCAACGTCTACTTCGAGGACAGCGGGGACGCGGCGCTGATCGACTCGCTCGCCGACGACGCCGACACCTACGAACGGGTCTGGGCGCGACTCCGGGAGTGGGACCGCGATCACGACTCCCGGGTCGTGACGGTGCCACACCACCCGGCTGAGGCGATGTACCCCTTCGACTTCGCGAGCGTCGACTACGACGACGACCTCGCCCCCGTCGTCGAGGTGTACTCCCAGTGGGGATCGAGCGAGCGACCGGGGAGCGAGGGCAATCCGTTCCCGCTGGCGATGGGCCAGGGCGAGATCGACGAGGACGGCCACTACGTCCAAGACGCACACCGCATGGGCTATCGAGTCGGTATGATCGGAAGCGCGGACTTCCACGGCCCGTACCCGGGTCACTCGATCATCCACACGCGTCCGCACCTTCCCGCGCTCCGCGAGTGGCGAGACGCCGGCCTCGGGTGGGGGAACATCTGGCGCGTGTGGAACGAGCAGAGCTACCCCGGCGGGCTGACGGCCTTTCTCGCGTCCGAACTTACCCGCGAGTCGATCATGTCCGCGCTCCGTGCGCGCTCCGTCTACGCGACGACCCAGCCGGATCGCATCCTCGTCGACTTCCGTGTGAACGGCGTCGACGTGGCCGATCAGGACGACGCCGTCGTCGACACCGGCGCGTCGACGCGGACGGTGCGCGTCGAGGTGGCGGGCACGGCACCGGTCGAAACCGTCGAAATCGTCAAGAACAATTCGGTCTGGCGGACGCTCGACGGCACCGACAACCCCGACGCCGGCCTCGACGCCTACACCGTTACCGGCGAGTGGGTGGACGACGACCCGATCACGGGGATGCGCTGGGACGAGACACGCGGTACCGACGGCGACGTGTACGTGGCGCGGGTCACGCAGGCGAGTAACGATCCGTATCCGGGCGTGGCGTGGGTGGGGCCGATCTGGGTGGAGGAACGCTGAGCGTCCCGACCGCGGCGAAGCCGGTGAAAAACGGCGTGGACAGCTAGCACGAATCCACTGGAACGGCGAGTACGGAGCCGTCCACACCGACGTGGCGCTGGCCAGTCCGGAAGCTGTGGCTTCGTGTCGCCCGCAACGGCGCGGCCGCCGGAACCGACGGACGAGAGCCAGCGCAGTCAGTCGTCCGCCTCGCTCCGTGCCCGTTCCACCGTCGCCGCCTCGTCCGTCCGCAGATCGGAGACGAAGCCGAACAGCGCCTCGAAGTCGGTGATCTCCTCCTGCACGAGATACTGGACGTAGCGGTGTTTGCGGTGGAACTCCGCCTCCACGTCCTCGACCTCGCGGTCGGTCGCGTCGGCGAGGCGGTGAAAGAGCCGGAAGCCGAGCGCGCGGTGGCCGTCGTCGAGGTGCGGGTGCGCGTAGTCGAGGCTGAACTGTCCCTCGGTGTCGCGGCGGGCGATCACGTTCCAGTAGAGCGTGCGGCCACCCTTCTCGACGACGCCCGAGGGGAGCGTCCCGCGGTCGAGGGCTTCGTACTCCCGTTCGCTCAGGATCTCGACCGCCTCCGCGACGTAGCGGTCGCCGTCGACGTGGTGCGGGAAGACCACGAGGTCGATCTCGCGGAGGAGGTAGGGTGCGAGTCCCTGCTCGATGACGCGATTGATGAGCGTCTCCACGTCCTCGGCGTGGGTGGTGCCGATGACGCCGTGGCCGGTGTTGAGCGTCTCGCCGAACGTCTCGAAGGAGGCGGGCGTGTTGATCTCCGCGATCACCTCCACGTCGGGGTTCAGGTAGTTGGTCTCGGTCATCAGGCGCGCCATCGTCACGCGCTTGTACTCGTTCTCGTGGTCGCGCGTCGTCAGCGAGATGCCCGTCTCGTGGGGGAGGCGCACCTCGCGGCTCCCCTCGTCGATGGAGACGGGGCGGTCGTCGTAGGGGACGAAGGGCATGTGGGCGTTCATCAACGTCGTCTTCCCCACCCCTGTCGGCCCGGAGAAGAGGACGACGCCGTGTTGCTCGTACAGCATCCACAGCAGGGTGACGAGTTCGGTCGAGATGGCGTCGCGGTCGATCAGGTCGACGGGCGTCATGGCGTCGGCGGCTTGCTTGCGGATGGAGACGTGCGGGCCGTCCTCGGAGATGACGGGGAGGGCGACGGCGCAGCGAATCGTCTCCGCGACCCCCGGCAGGTCGAGGTTCACCTTCGCGCTCGGCCGACTCGCGCTGAGTTCCGTCCCGTCACTCGCGGCGAGTTGGGTGACGACGTTGACGAACGCCGTCTCGTCGTCGAAGGCGAGGTTCGTCGGCACGCGCCCGACCGGGAGTTCGTCCGCCCGCGGGATCACCTTCACGCGCTCGTCGACGCGGTTGGCCTCCACGTCCTCCAGATACGGATCGCGGATGGGGATGGTGAGGACGCCGTGGCCCACGTAGTCGCGGAGGACGTAGTAGACGAGGTCGTCGAGACGGTCGGTGGCGTAGCGGCTGTCCACGGGCGGGACGGCGAGGCCGTACTCCGCGAGGGCGGTCGTCAGGCGGTACTTCGTCGCCGCGACCCACGCTCGCGTGTTGCGGGCGGTGAGCCGTCGGGAGAGGAACTGTCGGGCGCGCTCCCGGACGAAGGTGTGGCGGTCCTCGACCACGTCCTCGACGTTGGCCTCCCAGATGCGCTCCTTGCACTCCTCGATGAGTTGCTCGTCGCCGGGGAGCAGGTCGGGTTCGAGGACGGCGTACTTCGTCGAGAACTGGTCGCTCCCGAGGAGGTGTTCGCGGTAGACGACCACGTCCACGTCGAAGCCCGCGAAGTCGACGGTGTACTGCCGGAGGCGTTCGCCGGCCACCCGGTCGACAAAGCGTGTGTCGGCATCGAAGTCGGTGCGGGCGGGGGCGTAGTTCTCGGTGTGGACGACCACGTCGTCGTCCTCGCGGCCCACGTCGACCACCTCGATCCGGTCGTCGAGCGCCAGTGGCGTCGGATCCTCCAGCAGGCGCAACTCACAGAGCGCGTGGTAGGTGAGCCGGCGCCACGCCGACGGCGAGGCGTCGATCAGGCGGTCGAGCGCCCGGCGATACTTGGGTTCGAAACCCGCGGCGGCGCGTTCGGCCGTCCCCTCCCGCGTCAGCGGACGGCGACGGTTGACGACCGTGAAGTGGTCGCGGATGCGCTCCATCGCGTTCCGATCCTGTGGCCCGAGACCGGGTTCCCGGATCGCGTACGCGAACTCGTCGGTCTCGGTCTCGCGGATCGTCGCCACGACGCCCGGCGACACCTCGTACTGCGCGACCACGTCCGGGGCGTACCACGCGTCGGCGTCATCCGGCGCGCGTGGCGTCGGCACTGGCCCGTCGTCGGCGCACGACTCCGCGCCGCCGACCGAAAGCGTCGGTCCGTCACTCATTCGTGCCACGCCTCCCGGGGGAGGAACATAGCCCTTGGTGGCTCGTTATCAGTGATAATATCCGGGGGCGACTCAGTCCGGCATCGGCGGTTCGCGGCCGCCGCCGGACCGGCGACCGAGCCAGACGCCGAGGAGGCCGAGAAGCGATCCGAGGGGGAGGGTGAGACCACCCCGTATCAGCGCGGTTCGGGTGGCGCTTCCCGGCCCCGAGACGGTGCCGAGCGCCGCGACGGCGAGGGTGAACGCGGCGAAGCCGACGAGCGGGGCCGCCGAGACGAGGACGCTCACTAGCAGGTCGTCGTTCGCGTAGCCGTTGAGCGCCGCGGCGACGACGGCGACGCCGCACAGGAAGAGGGCGATCCCCTCGCCGGAGGGTCCCAACCCGTCGAGGAGCGTCGCGGAGAACCAGACGAACCCCTGCGTCACGAACGCGAGGAGGGCGAGCGCGATCACGAAGACGACGACCCGGAGCGACACGGCGCGGTCGGCCGGGAGCAAGACGCCGGAGACGGTAGGGCCGTCGTCGGTCACGGGTAGCCCTTCGTCCGTCGGTACGAAAAGGTATTGCACGGTTAGAGGTCGAAGTAGCGGACGGCACCGAGGAAGACGGCGAATCCCCAGCCCATCGCCCAAAGGACCAGCGCCGCGAATCGGTAGGGTGGCGGAACGACGGTCGATCCCCCCGCAGCGAGACACCCGAGGACGAACAGCAGACCGACGATCCCGTAGCGTGTGCCGTCGCCGGCGTCGTCGTAACGGGTGACGACGGGGATGGCCGCCACGATCAGGAGGAGGATAGCGACCGCAATCGGGGGCGTCAACACCGACAGCAGTGCGTCGGGGTCGGACAGCGCGGCGGCGACGCTGCCCGCGCTGGTGCCGGCGACGAACGCCACGGGCTGCACGACGAGTCCGGCGGTGATCCAGCCGTGTTCGACCGTGACGGGTTGAGCGGACCGTCGGACCGTGTGGTGAATCGTCCAGATGCCCACGAGGACGAGCGCGGGCCACAGGACGGCGTACTGGCGATATCCGAGCACCCCGTCGACGACGAACGCGGCCGTCGACAGCCAGCAGACGAGCGAGACGGCGACGAACCCGGTCACTCGCGAGGGGGTTCGGTCGTCGGCCGCGAGCGTGCGCCCCTCCCAGATGTCGAGGAACTGCGGGAGGCGACGGAGTTCACGAATCCAGACCCAGAGGCCGTGACAGCCCGCGAACGTCGTCGTGAGTAGCGCGCCGCCCCACGCCCAGAGCAGGAGGGTACCCTCGATACCGACGACGAAGCCGACCATCTCGACGGCGACCGGTCCGATGGCCGTGACCGCGACGAAGAGATAGCCCGCCGCAAACAGCAGTCCGAAGAAGACGAACCCGGTGACGATCATCCCCTGAATACACCGGGTCGCGTGCTCGATCGTGTCGATGAGAAACCGGTCGAAGGCGAACTCCAGCCGTAACACGCGGGGGCGGTTCGGGCCGATGTCGAGTCGGGGCAGGACCCGAACGGCGCTCGCCCAGCCCAGAAAGAGGAGGTCGGGAATCGGGAAGGCGTAGAGCAGCACGTGTGTCGCGAACGCCGCAAAGAGGATCGGGAGGCCGAGTATCGCCGTCAGCGCGAGGACGTAGCAGGTGGCGGCGAGACGGCCGAGCCAGCCGTCGTACGCGAGGTCGGTCGCGAGTTCCGACGCGGTGTCGTCGGCGTGGGGCGTGACGAACTGAATCAGGGAAACCCCTCGCCCAGCGTCGTCGGTCACGTCCCACTCGTGATACCGGACGAGATAGCCGAGAAGGGCGCCGCCGGAGAGAAACAGCCCCGGCAGAAAGAGGAGAAACAGGACGACGAAGCGATCGACACGCAGAATGCCGACGGCGAGGGCGACGGCACACGCGGTGAAGACGGTTCGGAATCCGACGGCGTCGGCCGGGAGGACGTCGACGTGGTCGTAGGCGAGATGACAGAAGGTGTAGAGCGCGACGGCGAACATGACCCACGTCGTGACGAATCCGACGGCGGGAGAGCCGAGGAAGCCGCCGGTGACGGAGACGAGCGGGGCGAGAACGTCCTCGGGGAGCCGAACGACGAGGTCGACGAGCGCCGATCCACCGAGGAGCGGCGCCGGCGAGTCGAGGACTCGACGGATCGACACGAGATCCATGGGCCACGTGTCGACCGCCATCGGAAAAATTCGAGGGCGACGCTGGCCCGACGGGAAGAAGGCCGTCGTCCTCAGTCCGCTCCAGCAGCCGCCGAGGACGGAGCGGCCGTGCCGTCTCGCGCCGACAGGTCGAACGCCTCCAACAGCCCCAGCAGCGTATCGGCCTGCTCGGCCAACTCGTCGACGCGCGTCGCCACGTCGTCGAGCGACTCGGTCTGGTCGCGGGCGGCGTCGGCGACGGCCGTGGCGCCGGTGGCTGTCTCCTCGCTCGTCGCCTCGATCCCCTCGATCATGGAGACGGTCTCCTCGGTCGAGGCGGCCTGCTGGTCGGTCGCGTCGGTGATCTCTCGCATCCCCTCGTCGGTCTCGTGGGCGAGTTCCGCGATCTGGTCGAGCGAGTCGATGGCGGCCTCGACCGTCTCGACGGCGTCGGCGACTTCGTCGGTCGTCCGGCGCATCTCCTCGACGGCGGCGGTCGTCTGGCTCTGCACGCCGTCGATGATCTCCTGTACGTCCGTCGCTTCGGCCTGTGCCTCCTCGGCCAGCGACTTCACCTCGTCCGCGACGACGGCGAAGCCATCGGCGTCGTCGCCCGAGTGTGCGGCCTCGATGGAGGCGTTGAGCGCGAGGAGGTTCGTCCGCTCCGCGATGTCGGAGATGGTGGCGACGATGTCGCCCATGCGGTCCATCCGGTCGTCGAGTTCGCGGAGCTGGGTCATCGTCTCGGTCGCCCGCGTCTCGATGGCGTCCATCTTGTCGAGGGCGTCGACGGCGGCCTGCTGGCCCTCGTCGCCCTTTTCGGCCGTACTGGTCGCCACCTCCGCGACGCTGTCGGCCGAGGCCGCAATCTCCTCGATGGTGGCCGAGAGGTCGCTCATCTCGCTCACGATCCGCTGGAGTTGGTCGCGCTGCTTTTCGGCGTCGACGGCGATGTCGCCGGTGGCGTCGCTGATCTCCTCGCTCGCCTGCGCCACCTCGTCGAGATTGGCGGAGGTGTCGACGGTGCGATCCGAGACGGTGTCCGCGAAGGCGTACACCTCCGCGACCGTCTCCTCCAGATCGTCGAGCATCCGGTTGAACGAGCGAGCGATGGCGGCCATGGCCTCGCTCTCGGGGTCGGGCTCCATCCGTACCGAGAGGTCGTTGTCGGCCGCGGCGGCCATGACTTCGCCGTACTCGTCGGCGGTCCGTTCGAGGTGTTCGGTCAGCGCCTCCAGTTCGCGGGTGTTCTGACGGAGGTTGTCGGTCATCCGGTCGAGGTCGTCACCGAACGAGCCCGGCACGTCCTCGTCGAGGATGGCGGCGTCGAACTCCGCGTTGGCGAGGGCGTCGGCCTGCGCCGAAATCGTCTCCAGTGACGTGCGCATACCGTCGAACGCACGGACGAGGCTGCCGATCTCGTCGTGCTGATCGTGGGTCGTTACCTCGGCCGCGTCGAGTTCGCCGGCGGCGATGGTCGTCGCGGCATCCTCCAGATCCCGGATGGGACCGACGAAGTCGCGCCGCGCGATCAGCAGCGTGTTGCCGAGGGCGACGGCAGCGCCGCCGAGAAGTGTCACGGTCACGGCAGCCCTGACTATCCCCGTCAGGACGAACGGGACGACGGCGAGGAAGGCCGCGACGCCGAACTGGATCGTCACCGCGGCGACGATCTTGCGCTCGATCGACTCGGTGACGCCGAGACGCTCCATCGACCCCCAGAGGGCACGTCGATACAGGTCGGGAATCCGGTCCATAGCTGATCGGATGCAGTACAGGGTGAACAAATCCGTAGCCAATTATCACATCGTAGGAATGGCGTCGACGTGGCGATCCCGTCGCCGACTGCAACAGTTTCAGAATCGAAACGGGGGCGCTACCCACCGAGATACAGTTCGGCCACTTCCTCGCTCTCCAGCAACTCCTCGCCGGAGCCCTCGAACTTGTTCTCGCCCATGTCGAGGACGTAGCCCCGATCCGAGACCGAGAGCGCCTTGCGAGCGTTCTGTTCGACCATCAGGATGGCCGTGTCCGTCTCGTCGCGGATCTCGACGAGGCGGTCGAACATGTCGTCGACGAGGTCCGGGGCGAGGCCGGCCGAGGGTTCGTCCACGAGGAGGAGGTCGGGGTCGATCATCAGCGCCGAGGAGAGCGCGAGCATCTGCTGTTGGCCGCCGGACATGGAACTCGCGCGCTGGTTCTGGCGCTCCTCCAGAATGGGGAACCGCTCCCACACGTCCTGGAAGTCGGTCTCGGTCACCTCCGTTTTGATGTACGCCCCCATCTCCAGATTCTCGCGGACGGTGAGGGTCGGAAAGACGTTCTCGCGCTGGGGGACGTAACACATGCCGCGCTCGGTCACCCTGTCGGCCCGGAGGTCGGTGATGTCGTCGCCGTCGAAGGTGACCGACCCCGCCCAGCAGTCGATGAGGCCGTAGATGGCCTTCATCATCGTCGACTTGCCGGCGCCGTTCGGGCCGATGATCGTGACGATCTCCCGCCCCTCCACGTCGAGGTCGACGCCGTGGAGGATCTCCGCGTCGCCGTACCCGGACACCACGTCGCGGGCTTCGAGTAGCGCCATCTACCCCACCCCCAGGTAGGCGTCGATGACGGCCTCGTCGTTTCTGATCTCTTCCGGCGGTCCTTCGACCAGTCGCTTGCCTTCGTTCATCACGATGATCGTATCCGAGAGTTCCATGATCACTTCCATGTCGTGTTCGACGATGCAGAACGTGTACCCCTCGTCGCGGAGCGTCTCGATGCGTTCCATCAGTTTCTGAGTGAGCGAGGGGTTGACGCCCGCGACCGGTTCGTCGAGCAGGATGACGCGCGGTTCGAGCATCAACACCCGGCCCAGTTCGAGAAGTTTGCGCTGGCCGCCGGAGAGGTTGCCCGCGGGTTCGTCGCGGACGTGGTCGATTTCGAGGAGTTCGAGCATCTCCTCGGCGCGTTCGCGCACCCGTCCTTCCTCCTCGTGAACGGCGTCGCGGCGGAACCACGTGTTCGCCAGATTCTCGCCGGCCTGCCCCTGCGGCGCGAGCATCAGGTTCTCCAGCGCCGTCATCTCGCCGAGTTCGCGGGTGAGCTGGAAGGTTCGGACGAGGCCCTCGCGGGCGAGCATGTAGGGCCGGCTGTTGGTGTGGCCGGGGCGGCGCTGGGTCGCCTTCTGCTGGGCGAGGTAGCCGCCGACGCCGACGGCGGTGCCGGCGACGGTGGCACCGAGCGCGGGCAGGGCGGACAGGCCGAGCGGTCCGAGGCCGACGATACCGCCGAGGGCGCCGATGGTGATGCCGCTAGCGCCGCCCCAGATGACCGTCTCGTCGCGGTGGGGGCGCATGATCTCCTGGAGGTTGCGCCCGTCGTACCGGACGGTGCCGCCGTCGGGTTCGTAGAAGCCGCTGATGAGGTTGAACGTCGTCGTCTTACCGGCGCCGTTCGGGCCGATGAGCCCCGTGATCGACCCGCGTTCGATGTCGAAGGTGGCGCCGTCGACGGCGACGATGCCGCCGAAGGTCTTGCGCAGGTCCTCGACTTCGAGGATCGGGTCGCTCATCCGTCCACCTCCTCGCCCGTCGAACCGGTCGTCCCTCCCAGCAAGCCCTCGGGCACGTAGTAGAGCACGAGGAGGAAGAGGACGCCGACGACCACCAGCCTGAACGCCTGAATGTTGACGCGGATGGCTGGCGGGAAGTAGGCGGCCAGTTGCGTCGTCGCCTGCTGGAACGCCCAGAAGATGCCCGCGCCGAGGAGCATCCCCTTGTTGTTGCCGGCGCCGCCGACGAACATGATCAGCAGGGCGATGAACGTCACGCGGGGCGCGAAGGTGGTGAAGGTGAGTCCCTGGGCGTACATGGCCCAGAGCGCGCCAGCGAACCCGCCGAGCGCCGATCCGATGACCATGCTCTGGACCTTGTAGACGAACGGGTCCTTCCCGAGCGACTGCACCACCGTCTCGTCGTTGCGGACGGCGCGGAGGACGCGCCCGAACGGCGACTGGACGGTGAGTTCGAGGACGTAGTACAGGCCGGCGAGAAAGAGGACGAAGCCGGCGAGTTGGAAACGGGAGTAGTCCACTTTGGTCGTCAGCGTCCCGATACCGGCGACATAGTAGTCGATGCCCACGTCGCCGCCGAACTGGAGGACCCAGACGACGTTCTGGAACAGGACGTTGAGCGCGCCGGACACGTCGCCCTGGCCGAGGGGGCCGAGGAGTGGGAGGAGGAAGTACCACAGCGAGACGAACCAGAGCGACCCGACGGCGACGACGGTGAGTTTCACGTCCGCCATCCACGCGACCCGGGTGACGCCGTAGTAGTACGCGGCGACGAGAACGGCGAGCAGACCGAGCGTCACCGCGATCTTGAGGCTGACCGCGTCGAGGACGGGCAGGGGCAGGAGGGCGACGAGCAGACCGGTCCCGAGACCGACGCCGACGCCCCACTCCCGGCGGCCGAGGTCGCCGTAGCGGTGGGCGACGGCGATCAGCGCGACGAACCAGGTGTAGAGGGAGACGAGGACGCCGACGGCTAGGAGGGGATCGAACGCCGCCAGCGCGACGGCGACGACGACGCCCGCGACGGCGCCGGCGCCCGCGGCGACGCTCGACTGCGAGCCGAGGGCGTCAGTCCGGCGGCGGAGGCGCGACAGGCTGAAGGTGGTGAGGGCGTAGACGCGGTCCAGCGGCCACCGCGACCCGTCGCGCAACTGTCCGAGGGCGCCCGTTGCGATGGCCCACACGACGGCGACGATGAGGCCGAACATCGCCGGGCCGACGAGCGTGTCCATCGCCAGCGGGAACAGTCCCTGAAGCGGCGGGCTGTACCCTCGGAGCGCGTCGGGACCGTTCGCCAGCCACGTCTCAGACTGGACGACCCGCTGGAAGATGACGGAGACGCCGAGGACGGTGATGGCGAGGTAGTCCTCGCGTAACCGGATCGTCGGGAGGGCGACGAGGCCGCCGATCAGGCCGGCCAGCAGCGTCGCCGCGAGGATGGCGACGGCCCACGTCCCGATCACGGGCACGTCGCCGAGGCCGACGACGTAGGTGGTGAAGTCGGTCGGGTCGTCGGGGCCGAGGACGAACAGCGCCGCGGTGTAGGCGCCGATGAGGTAGAAGCCCACGTGGCCGAAATCGAGGAGGCCGGTGTGGCCGTACTTGATGTTCAGCCCGAGGGAGAGGATGCCGTAGATGGAGACGAGGAGCATGAACGAGATGACGACGTCGGAGGCCGCCATGCTAGCTCCCCCCCACGAGGCCTTCGGGTTTGATCAGCAGGACGGCCAGGAGGACGACGAACGCGACGGGGATGCGGTAGGTGGCGCTGAGGCCGGGGATGGCGAAGATGCCCACCTCCATCGCGAGGCCGACGACGTAGCTCCCGAGGATGGCGCCGTAGACGCTGATGCCGCCGAGGATGACGCCCGCGAACATGGCGAGCAGGAGGTTGAAGCCGAGGTTGATCGTGATGGAACTGAACAGGAAGCCGAGCATGACGCCGCCGATGGCGGCGAACAGGCCGGATACGATCCAGACGGTCATCATCACTCGTCGGGTGTTGATGCCGCGCACCATCGCCAACTCGCGATTGTCGCTGGTGGCGCGCATGGCCTTCCCGAGCGTCGTCGCCTGCAGGAGGTAGTGGAGGCCGGACATCATGAGGAGCGCGAGGACGATGATCCCCATCCGGAGCGGCGAAGTGCGGATGCGGGTCGCGTAAATCGAGGTGTCGGGGACTGTGCCGCCGGCGCCGCCCCAGAAGACGGCGCCGCCGAGAGCGAGGACGCAGACGCCGCCGAGGGCGGCGGCGAGACGCGGGCCGACGACGCCCGCCGTTCCCCGGCGCCAGCGGTAGGCGCCGTACGCCACCGCCACGACGGCGATGGCGACGACGGCGAGTTCCAGCCACGAGTACCCCATCACGAGCAACTGGTTGGTGGTGCCGCCGCGTGTCTCCTGGATGCTGACGGTGAGGCCGTCGGACGCGACGAAGAAGTCGAAGAACTTCGCGAGCGTCACGTCGAGTTCGCCGCCGAGGAAGGGAACCGTCGTCTCGACGGTGTAGAACCGAATCTCGCCGCCGAAGATGGTCTGGATGCCGAAACGGACGATGAACGCCACCGCCAGCGAGACGATGAGCATCAGGGCGAGTTCCACGTCCTTCTCGCGGAACTTGCGGAAGACGAGCGACTCCAGCAATGGGACGATCGCCCCGAGCAACACGAACGAGAAGAGGAGCGCCGCCTCGAAGGATGGGGCGCCGAGGACGACGCCCGCGCCCACGAGCGCCGCGATGCCCGCGTGGACGCCGAGCGCCGCCGCGTCGGGGACGTCGACGCCCCACCAACTCCCCTTCAACGCGGGGACGCCTCCGAGGTGATAGACGGTCCCGAGGACGCCCGCGGCCGAGAGCGTAAAGAGGACGCCGGCGCCGGCGACACCCACCTGCTGTGGCCCGGTCGAGAGGATATTGAACAGCGGAACCGTGTCCGGTTTGTTGACGAGCAGTGCCGTGTACGCCCCCAGCGTCAACAGGTCGCCGTGTGCGAAGTTCGGAACCTCCGCGATGTCGTACACCAGTGCGAGTCCGGTGGCACCGAGTGCGACGATGCTTCCGGTGACGACGCCCGTCGTGACTGCGTTCAACAAGCCCGTCTCGGGTGCCATGTCTGGGAATGACACACGAGGACTAATATCATTTCGGTTACGTTGGAACGATGATGTAGGTTCCGGCGGCACGTCGTCGCCGCCCCGACGGTGGTACGGGTGCCCCATCTATCACATTGATAATGATGGACGTGTCGTGTGAATTTCGGCGCTCGAAGGTCGAGTCGTCGGGGAAGCCAGCACAGTGTTTCCGTTCCACCCTACGCCACGGTTATATCAGACAATAGATTAATTTGTGGCAAGTTATAACACAACATACGTCATGTCAGAACAGAGCCGACGCAACGTGCTCAGAGGCCTCGGTGCGACAGGTGCGGCGGGACTCGTCTCGCTCGCCGGTTGCTCACAGCAAGAAGGCGACGGCGGCGGTGACGGCGACGGTGGTGACGGTGAGGGTGGTGACGGCGGCGGTGGCGGTGACGACGGCGGCGGCGGCGGCGGTGGCGGCGGCGAAACCATCGCTCTCGGCTCCATCTTCCCGATCACCGGCACGAACAGCGCCTACGGTGGCGGCCACCAGCGAGCGTTCAACCTCGCCGTCGAGGAGATCAACGGCACCGGGGGCGTCCTCGGTGGCCGCCAGATCAACCCGATCAACCGCGACACGGAAGGGAGTCCGTCGCGGGCGGCCCAGAAGTTCCGGACGATGATCAACCAGGAGGGTATCGTCGGCCTCGTCGGCCCCTACTCCAGCGGGATCGGGACGACGCTCGCCCCCATCGCCCGCGACAACCGGGTGATGGAGGTGTCGAACGGCAACACCTCGCCAGCGCTGGCGACCGCCGGTGTCAACGAGAGCAACAACGTCAAATACTACGGCCGGACCTCCCCGAACGACGTACAGCAGGCGCTCGTGATGGCGCGCGTCCTGAACCAGACGCTCGAAGCCGAGTCGGCGTCGTTCCTCTTCGTCGACAACCCCTACGGCCAGGGGCTCGCGGAGGCTGCCAGCGAGAGCTTCAACGGCGAGACGCTGAACATGGTGGCCTACTCCCAGCAGACCAGCGACTACACCTCGACCCTCGACTCGGTGTTCGAGGGCGACCCCGACGCCGTCGGCGCGGTCATGTACCCCGGGAACGGTCGAACCATCCTCCAGCAGTGGAATCAGGGCGGCTACGGCGGCGAGTGGGTCGGCGCCGAGGCCATCCTCTCCCCGCAACTCCTGTCGGACCTCTCCGACATCGTCGAAGGGATGTACATCACGTCGCCCCAGACGGCGAACAGCCAGACGTTCCAGGAGAACATGGGCGGCCAGAGCAACGTCACGCAGTTCGCCCCCCACGCCTACGACGCGACGTACCTCATGGGCTTCGCGATGGAGCGGGCCGGCGAGGCGAGCGGGACGGGTATCGCCCAGAACATCCGGCCCGTCTCCCGGTCCAACGGCGACGAAACCACCGTCTCCGTCGCGGAATTCCAGGCCGGCAAGGACGCCATCGGCAACGGCGAAGCCATCGACTACAACGGCGCGTCCGGATCGGTCGACCTGAACGAGAACCTCGAACCCGTCGTCCCCTACCGCATCCTGCAGGTGCAGAGCGGCGAGGCGCAGGTGGTCGAGGAGGTGCCGCTGTCGTACTTCGAGGGGAAGATCTGACGACCCGGGCACGGCGTTTAACCCGGCGCCCCCCGTAGCGCCGCCATGCGCGCCGAGTTCGAGGACAGTTGGCACCCCTCGACGAAGCTGAACGTCGTCGGAGCGGCGCTGGATTTCACGCGCGTCGACCCGCTCCCCGAGAACGTCGCACGCGACGAGATCGAGGAGTACTGCTACACGCTCGAACAGTTGTACGGCTCCTACATCGAACGGATAGCCGGCGAGACGGTCCTCTCCCAGCGCGAGGCCCAGACCTGGGTGTTGCGCAACCTCGTCCACGAGGGCGCGGATCGGCTCACGTTCGACGCCATCGGCCTCTACGTCTGGGCCATCGGCCGCTCGGCCGACGGCGACCCACTCTCCCGGACCATCGTCGCGGACTACCACGACCGCGCTCGGGAGAAACTCGACGACGCCGAGGCGACGGTGAAGTACACCCAGCCGCCGCCGTACCCCGACGACCTCTTCGACGAGCCGACGATGCTGTGGGTCGAGGGCCGGGTGGCCGAACGCCTCGCCCGCCGGCGCGAGGAGTCGGAGGGCATCAGCGACACGCTCGACCGCCTCCTCGACGAGACGACGGCGGCGGTGCCGCTGGCGACGCTCCTCGACCGCCTCCGCGACGAGCGCGACGCCGTGTACGTCGGCGTCCAGACCGTCCGCCCCGACTGGGACCGCAACCTGCCGCTGTCGGTCCACGTCCCGGAACCGAACGCCGGGGCGACGCCCGTCGCGGACGCCGAGGTGGTCCGCGTCGGTGACCGCACCCTCCCGTTCAGCATCGAAGAACGCGCCGTGGACACGGGCACGGGGTCGATGCTGACGCTGTGGGCGGATGGAGAGGTCGACCCCGAGACGGGCGTCGATCACCTCCGCGAGGCGCTCGCGAGCGTCGAGGCGACGCTCCCCGAACTCGTCGACCGGGCCGAAGCGGCGGGCGCGGCGGCGCTCGCCGTCGGGGATCAGCCAGTGGGCGCCGGCTGTCACCTGCTGGCCGTGGGCGCACCCGACGACCTGTTCTCCCATCTCGACCGTCTCCTCCTCGTCGACCGGACGCTGGCCGTCGAACGGGTGACGACCCCGACGGTCGACGAGTACGATTCGGCCGGGACGACGCTGCTGTGGACGGCGCCCGACGCCGGCCTCGACGAGACGCGAGCCCTGCCCGACGATCCGGTCGAGCGGCGGGATCGGTTGCCGACGGCGGTGCTGCGGACGGGGTAGACCCGGGCGCTTATTGAGTCGACGCTCCTTGCACGGGTATGGACGGCGAGATTAGCACCGACGAGGTGGCAGCGTTGCTCGACAGCGAGGACCGGCCGCGCATCATCGACATCCGGTCGCCGGGCGAGTTCGCCCGCGGCCACATCCCGGGGAGCGAGAACGTCCCCTTCGACCAGTTGCCGAATCGGATCGGGGAGTTCGCCGGCGCCGACCACATCGTCACCGTCTGCCCGCACGGCAAAGCCAGCGTGCAGGCCGCACGGCTCATCGGCTCCTACGAGGGGACGAACGACGCGCGGATCGAGAGCATGGCCGGCGGGCTGGAGGCGTGGGACGGCAACCTGGAGATGGACGCGGAGACGAGCGGCGAGACACCCGAATCCCCGTTCTGAGCGGCTGGCAGGCTGGCGGTGCCGCTGCTCGCGGTGACGAGGACAGATGAAAAACGCTCGACGAGCGGGCGGTTAGATTGCGATCACGCGACGTTGAACCCTTTATCGCGGAGGAAATCCTCCACGCGGCCGAGATGGTTCCCCTGGAGTTCGATCGAGCCGTCCTCGACGGTTCCGCCGCAGGCGAACTTCGACTTCAGGTCCGACGACAGGCTGTCCATGTCGACGTCTTTCGGATCGAACCCTTCGATGATCGTTACCTCCTTCCCGTAACGGCGCTCGTCGATGCGGATATTGATCTCCTGAGACTCTTTGGCCACGTCCTCGCAGACGCAGAGTTCCTCAGGGAGCCCGCACGTCGAGCAGACTTCCGACATTACAGCGTAAAGCTACTGGATGGGGCTATTAAACAGTGTCGGGACGCCCCACCGGATAGCGGTTCGGCAGGCGGTCGGCGACACGTCATAGGGTGTATCGGAAGTCATCATGGATTCTCGCCGGGACGCTCTGGCGAGAATCCATGGTCAGTTACGATACTCCCTATCACCGGGCGAACGGCCGCGTCGGGAGCGTCCGCTCCCGGACGAGTTCGCCCACGGCGTCGGCCGCGGCGTCCGCCTCGGCCCGGTCCACCCCGCCGCCGTACCGGGCGCGTTCGTACGCCCGGAGCACCCGCCTCGCTCGGTCGTCGCTCGTCACGTGCCGGATGTACGCCCGCGGCGTCTCGCTCGGTCGCCGGGGGCGCTCCTGTCGTTCGAGCAGGTAGGCGAGGCGCTCGAACGCCCGCACCGCGTCGGCATCGGGGTCGCGGCGTGGCCCGCGTCGCCGGAGCCACACCGCCCGGATCGCCCGCCTGCCGGCACCCGTGCGACGAACGACCGCGCCCACGCCGACGAGGACGACTCCCCAGAGCGCCAGCGTCTCCGTCGACGGGAGTTCGAACCCGTCGTCGCTCGTCGTCGATGTGGGGTCGGTGTCGCCGATGGCGCCCGGATCGCCGGTGCCCACGGAGGCGTTGCCGGTGGGCGTCGGCGTCGTGTCGGTGTCCGACCCCCCGTCGTCGCCGCCGCCGGTGGGCGTCGGCGTCGGCGTCGACTGTCCGGAGTTCTCGGTGTCGACGCCCGCCTCGCCGCTCTGGCGGGCGTCAGTGATCCGGGCCCGTTCCGCGGATTCACGGGGGTTCGCCGGCGTGGGGTCGAACCGGACCCAGCCCTCGTCCGGAACGTACACCTGCACCCACGCGTGGGAGTCGAGGCCGCGCACCACCCACTCGTCCTCGCCGACGCGTTCGCCGGGGGTGTAGCCCGTGACGAACCGGGCGGGCACACCCTCGGCGCGAAGCATCGTCACCATCGTCGTCGCGAAGTAGGTGCAGTAGCCGGCGTCCATCTCGAAGAGGAAGGCGTCGGCCACGTCGCCCTCGGGGCGCTCGACGGTCAGCGAGTAGCGCTTGCTCGACTCCAGATACGACTCGATGGCGACGGCTTTCTCGTAGGGAGTCTCGGCGTCGGCCGTCACGTTCGCCGCCCGTTCAGCGACGCGGTCGGGCGTCGACGCGGGGAGACGGGTGTACGTCTCGACCACGTCGTCCGGGTAGTCGGTGCCCGCCGACTGGAGTTCGGCCGGCGGGGCGTCGGGCACCCGACTCGTCACGGTGTACGACTCGCCGGCGTCGATGGTCGTCGCCGGACGGAGCGTTCCCTGCGGCGTGACACGAATGCGCGAGTTCGGAAGGCCCTCGACGGCCGTCGGACGCCACGCTGCCGGCATCGCCCCCAGTTCCGTCTCGGCCGTGACGGTCTGCTGGAGTTCGCGCCCACCGCCCGGTGGCTGGCCCAACCGTCCGACGTACGGGTCGGTATCGCCCGTGCGGACCCACCCCGACCCGGTGTAGCGGTCGTACGTCGCCGTCGCCCAGTACGCCTCCCCGGAGCTCTCGACGGTGAACTGCACCTGCGGCGAGAGGCGAATCGTCCCGACGACCTGAACGTTGTCGCCCGAATCGACGAAGCTGGTCACGCCGGTTGGCGAGGTACGGTCGGGGAGGACGGGCCCCGCCCGCGTCGGCGCCGCCAGCGACAGCGTCGACGCCGCGACGACCATCACCACGAAGAGGATGACGAGCGTGTCGACCTGCGCCGCCGTCCCGCCGTAGCGATCCAGCGTACCGAACCCGACGACGCCCGCCGCGCCGACGACGCCCGCGAGCGTCGTGAGCGTCCCCGCGTCGCCGGTGAGGACGAGGAGGGAGAGCGCCGCCCCGCCGACGACGACGCTCCCGACGTACCGCCGGCGGACGGCCAGATACCACGAGAGGAAGACGGGGGTGGGCGCGACCGACAGCGCCCAGACGTTCGCCTGCGTCAGTCGGAGCACCGACAGCCCGGTGAGCAGGGCCACGGTGTCGGTGAGGACGCGAGCGGGCGAGAGGAGCGCGCGCTGACTCGCCGGCACCGAGAGGAAGTAGACCACGACGCCGCCGCCGACGAACAGGCAGGTGAGAAAGAGCGCCGTCCGCACCCGGAGAATACGCCCGACGACGACGGCGAGGGTCGCACAGCCGATCAGGACCACCAGCATGAGCCGCGCCCCGCCGACCACGTCGGTCACGTGATAGAGGATGCTCCCGTACGAGGCGGTCAGGACGACGAGTGCGGCGAACGCGACGAGGCGGAAATCCGGCTGGATCGGGAGAACCCCCGACCGGTCCGCGGTGTCGACGCTCACGCCGACACCTCCACGGCGCGGTCGGTGTCGACCGGCACGCCACCGTCACTCTCGTCGTCACTCCCGCTCGCCACCGACCGCCGACGCTCCGGATCGAACGGTAGTGACGCGCCGTCGATACGGACCGTCGTCCCGTCGGCGGCCGCGCGGACGATCACGTCGGCGTCGCGGTCGGGGACCGCCCCGTCGCCGACGCGGGCGAGGTGGGCGAGCAGGCGGCCGGTCTCACCCGGCGCCAGCGTCACTCGGCCGCTCGGCGTCGTGAGCACCACACCCGCCCCCTCCGCGAGGAGGGTGTAGCCGACGGTGGCGGCCGCCTCGGCCATCCGGTCGGCGCGGCCGGCCTCGGCGCTCGCCGCCACCGTCACCGTCGGTCCGTCCCCGTCGTCGACGAACTCCTGCACGACGAGGTCGTCCCGCTTGGCGCTCGATTTCCAGTGTACGTCGCGGAGGGAGTCGCTCCGGGTGTACTCCCGGAGGTGGTCGAAGGCGCCACGTTCCGCGGTGTCCGCAGGGGTCGAGAGGCCGCGCAGGCGCTCCGCCACCGCGGGCGAGGGGTCGAAGACGCGCGGATACACCACCACCGAGTCACGCCCCGCCGTGACGAACTCGCGTCGGGCCAGCCCGAGCACGTCCCGTGCGTGAACGACCGCGGGGCCGAGGTCGTGGACGCCGCGCTCGCGGTAAGTCACGTCGTAGGTTAGGGGCTCGCCGCCGACGAGGACCGTCCCGCGCGCGTCGCCGTCGAGCCCCGGCGGGAGGCGGTCGCGGACGGTTGCCGTGGCGGACGTGTCGGCGTCGACGGCGAGCGAGACGGTCCCCGTCGTGCCCGGATCGCCGGCCGGTGGCGTCCCGCGGGTTACCGTCGGCGCGTCGAGGAGGAGGAGCTGGACGACGGCACCACCGAGCGCGACGACGGCCGGCAGGATCATCGCGTCGAGCGACCGGGAACCGAACGTCGTGCTCATGCCCGCGGCGACGGCGACGATCAGGACGACGGCGAACCCCCGTCGAGTCGGGCGAATGCGGCGCATCTCACTCGACCGGAACCGATTCGAGCGCGGCGTCGACGACGGCCTCGCCCGGTCGGTCGGCGTCGATGCGATGGCTCCAGACGCTCGGTGCCTCGGTCTGTACGTCGTCCGGGATGACGTAGTCGCGGCCGTCGAGGATGGCCCGCGCCTGCGCGGCGCGAACGAGTGCGATAGCACCACGCGGACTGACGCCGAGCGTGGCGTTGTTCCGGGTGTGTGTCGCCAGCCGCGAGACGTAGCGGCGGACGGGTTCGCTCAGCGTGACGTTCGCGACCGTCGCGCGGGCGCCGCGCAGGTCGTCGAGCGTCGCCACGGGTTCCAGCGAGTCGATGGGGTGGTCGCCCGCGACGCGCTGGAGGAGCGCCGTCTCCTCGTCCTCGCTCGGGTAGCCCAAGCGGAGTTTCTTCATGAACCGGTCGATTTCGGCCATCGGTAGGTCGTAGGTGCGGCCGGGCTCAACGTCGTTCTGTGTCGCGATGACGGTGAACGGGTTCGGGAGCGTGCGCGTTTCGCCGTCGACCGTCACCTGTTCTTCGGCCATCGCCTCCAGCAGGGCAGCCTGTGTCTTCGGCGGCGCGCGGTTGATCTCGTCGCCGAGGACGACGTTGGCGAAGACGGGGCCGGGGCGGAACTCGAACTCCCGGGTCTTCTGGTTGAACACGTTGACGCCGGTCACGTCCGAGGGGAGGAGGTCGGGCGTGAACTGGACGCGCTTGAACGAGCAATCGACGGAGGTGGCGACGGCGCGACCGAGGACGGTCTTGCCGACGCCGGGCACGTCCTCTAACAGGAGGTGCCCGCGCGCGAGCATCGCCACGAGGATGTGTTCGATGGCGTCGTGCTGGCCGACGATCACCTCCTCGACGTTCTCGATGATGCGGTCGGTGAGCGTCGCGGCCGCCGACACCGACAGCGGGTCGTGGCCGGCTACGTCGTCGGATTCCGGTTTCGGGGTCCCTGCGTCCGTCATGGATAGGAGTCGGGCCGACGGCAATTCCCGGTCGTCCGGGCGACCGACCGACGGCGAGTTGCCGTGTCTAACGTCCCGACGCACCTATACTTTCGGCCAGTCGATGCCGTGACCGACCGCCGACTTTTACCCCGCGCTCACGTACGCTATTACGTGTCTCGGAATCGAAGCGGAGGCGTGATCGTATGACCGACGAACCGGAGGGGCGCGACAGACCATCGCCGGGGCGCGTCACCAACGTAACCAACCGGTTCATCCACGCGGCCGAACTCGTCGCCGCCGCGGTGTTCGCGCTACTGTTCGCCATCGGCGTCGTCGACCTCATCATCCAGATCGTACAGGCGGTCCAGAGCGGTCGGATCACCGACCCGCTCGTCGTCATCGGCTTCATCGACACCGGCCTCCTCCTGCTCATCATCGTCGAGGTGTACGAGACGGTCATCGCGTACACCGAGGAGAGCGAAACGAGACGGATCGTCCGGCTGGTCATCTACACCGGCGTCATCGCGATGGTTCGAAAGACGATCATCTTCCGGACCGGCGAGTACGCGACCACACAGGACGCCCTGTTGGCCGCGGTGGCGTACACCACCCTCATCCTCGGACTGGGCGGACTGCTCCTCGTCGAACGGGGCCACGGGAAGAAACTCATGAGCTGACGCCAGCATATTTTGTGTTCGTGGCCGTACGTCCGGACGTGCCTACCGACCCCGCACGCCCCCGTCCGTCGGAGGGCGAATCGACCACGGTCGAGACTAACGGCGTTCGCCTCCACGTCGTCCGCCTCGGCCCCGACGACGGCCCGCCGGTCGTCCTGCTTCACGGCTTCCCCGAGTTCTGGTACGGCTGGCTCCCCGTCGCCCGGAATCTCGCCGACGCTGGCTACCGCGTCCTCGTTCCCGACCAGCGTGGGTACAACGAGAGCACGAAGCCCGCCGGCGTCGGCGCGTACCGCCTGCCGACGCTCGCGGCCGATGTAGCGGGGCTGATCGAAGCGACGGGCCACGACGCGGCGCACGTCGTCGGCCACGACTGGGGCGCCGCCGTGGCGTGGTGGCTGGCGCTCGACCACCCCGAGCGCGTGACGACGCTGACGGCGGTGAACGTTCCGCACCCGACCGTCATGCAGCGGACGCTCCGTCGGTCGTGGGACCAGCGGCGACGGAGCTGGTACATGGGCTTCTTTCAACTGCCGCGCCTGCCCGAACGCGTCGCCCGCGCCGGCAACTGGCGGCTGTTCGAGCGGACGATGCGCGAATCGAGCCGACCGGGGACGTTCGACGCCGAGGATTTCGAGCGCTACCGGGCGGCGTGGGAGAAGCCCGGCGCAATCGGGGGAATGGTGAACTGGTACCGGGCCGCGGCGCGGTATCGCCTGCCGGATCGGACGGCACCGGTCGATCCGCCGACGCTCGTTCTCTGGGGCACGGGCGACGAGTTCCTGCGCACGGAGATGGCGCGGGAGAGCGTCGCCTACTGTCGGGACGGCCGAGCGATACTGATCGACGACGGCACCCACTGGGTCCACCACGAACACCCGGACCGGGTGGCCGTCCACCTGCGCGAGGCGTTCGAACGCGGACCGATGCCCTGAAATCTGCCCGCCCGCTGCGATCACCGTGGGCCTCGTATCGCGACTCGCCGGCGACGACGCGGACGTGTTGGCCGACCCGCGCTTTCGGGTGATCCTGCTCGGGAGCGTCGTCTCTCCGATGGGGTCGTCGCTCGTCTCGCCGCTCCTCGACTCGCTCGTCGGCGTCTACGGCGTGAGCGAGGCGCGTATCGGCCTCGTGATGGCCGCCTTCACTGCGCCCGCCATCGTCGCCATCCCGCTGGTCGGGCTGGTGTCGGATCGCTACGGGCGCAAACCCGTCCTCACGGTGGGGTTGGCCATCTTCGGCGCCGCGGGCGCTGCGCTCGCCTTCACCACCGACTTCCGGGCCGTCGTCGCGCTCCGGCTCCTGCAAGGCGTCGGGTTCACTGGCATCGCACCGGTGCTCATCGCCGCCACGGGCGACCTCTTTACGGGTGACCGGGAGGCGACCGCACAGGGCCTTCGCTTCACGACCGTCGGTCTCTCGCTCGCCCTCTTTCCCGCCCTCGCAGGCCTCCTCGTCGCGCTCGCCTGGCAGTTCCCCTTCGCCCTCTTCGCGCTCGGCATCCCGGCGGCGCTCGTCGTCCACCTGTGGTTCGAGGAACCCGAGACGGCCGACGCGGACGGTGGCCTCGACTGGCACCGACTGGCCGCCGTCCTCCGCAGACCGCGCATCGCGCTCGTGTTGCTCGGGCGACCCGTCCCCTCCGTCCTCTGGTTCGGCTTCCTGACCTACAACTCCATCGTCGTCGTTCGATTTCTGGACGGAACGCCCGGGGCGGCCGGCGCCCTCGTCGGCGTCGCCAGCGTGGCGAGTTCGGTCGGCGGCACGCAGGTGGGCCGCCTGACGGCCGCCTTCGAGACGCGTCGGGTTCCCCTCCTCGTCGGGACGGCCGCCTCGGGACTCGGCCTCGGCGGCATCGCCCTCGCACCGTCGCTCGCGGTGGCGGGCGTCGGCGCCGTCGTCATCGGTGCCGGCTTCGGTATCGTGTTGACGCTCTACCGGAGCACCATCTCGACGCTCGCGCCGGATGGACTCCGGGGCTCGCTCGTCAGCGTCGGCGAGTCCGCTGGCCGGCTCGGCAGTACGCTCACCCCTATCGTCATGGGCGCCGCCGTCGCCGTCGCGACGCCGCGCTACGGCTTCGAGGCTGCGGTCCGGGGGACGCTCCTCGCCGTCGTCGGCGGGGCTGTCGCCGTCGGCGTCGTCGCCATCGTCCTCGCGGACCGGCGGGCGACGCTGGCCGACTGAGACCGGCGAGGATCGCCGGTTCGTTCGCCACGCCTTTCACCCGCGGGCGGCGAGCGACGGTATGCCACGCCTCGGAAAGATCGACCGGGAGTTCTTCGAGACGTACGTCCGCCCGCGACTGGGCGCCGGCCGCGACGACGTGCGTCTCGGCCCGACGCCCGGCGTCGACTTCGGCCTCCTCGACGTGGGCGGTCGCGCCGTCGCCATCGCCACCGACCCCGTCTCCGTCCTCCCCGCGCTCGGCTTCGAGCGCGCCGGCCGCTTCGCACTCGACGTCGTCCTCGCGGACGTGGCGGTCAGCGGCCTGCCACCCTCGCATCTCGCCGTCTCCTTCTCGCTGCCACCGGAGATGGAGGACGACGAGTTCGCGGCGGTGTGGGAGGGGTTGCACGCCGAAGCCGCCGATCTGGGCGTGAGCGTCGTCACCGGTCACACCGCCCGCTACGAGGGGTGTTCGTTCCCGTGGGTGGGTGGCGCGACGGCGCTCGCCGTGGGCGACCCCGCGGACGTGATCCGGCCCGACGGTGCCCGCCCCGGCGACGACCTGCTGGTGACGAACGGGCCGGCCGTCGAGACGACGGGCCTGTTGACGACGCTCTTTCCCGACCGGACCGACCTCGACGCCGACACCCTCCGGACCGCACAGGCCCGCCTCGACGAGGCGAGTTGCGTCCGCGACGCGATGACGGCAGCGGCCGCGGGGCCGGTAAGGGCGATGCACGACGCCACCGAGGGCGGCCTCTACGGCGCGTTCGTCGAGATGGCGACCGGCGCGGGCGTCCGGTTCGAGGTGGAGCAGGATCGGGTGCCGATGCGCCCCGGCGTCGCGGCGACGTGTTCGGCTCTCGACATCGACCCGTGGACCGCCACGGCATCGGGGACGCTCGTACTGACGGTCGATCCGGCGGGGACCGACGCGGTACTGTCGGCACTCGAGGATCGGGGCACAGCGGTTGCTCGCGTCGGCCGCGTCACCGAGGGCGAGGGCGTCGTCGTCGACGGCGAGCGAATCGAGGCGCCCGACGTGGATGCGGCGTGGGCGGCCTACTCCGAACTCTCGACCTGAATCGGCATCTCGGTGAAGCCAGCGCCGGTGTAGCGGTAGGCGCGGAGCGAGTCTGGCGGCGAGACGATGAGATAGACGTAGCCCTCCCACGTCGCGCGGGCGCGGTCCGTCGCGCTCGGCACCGGTTCGCTCTCGGGATGGGAGTGATAGAAGCCGACGGCGTCACCGCGTGCGTCCTCGATCCGGTCGATGGCGTCCATCGTCGCCGCGGGGTCGAGTTCGTACTCGGTGCGGGGATGGCCGGCGACGTTCGGGACGCGCCGGGCACCGGTCACGCGGTCCGGGGGGCCGCGTTCGCCGGCGAGGACGCCACAGATCTCTTCCGGTGGCTCCCGGTCGGCCCCTTCCCGGGCGTGGTCGAGGAGGGCGTCACGGACCCCGGCGGCGAGACGAAGCGTGTCGTCGGAAGTCACGACCGATCAGTCGAAGTCCCGACGCATCGCGATTTCGAACCACGGACAGAGGCGGAGCTGGCGGTACGCCTTCGGATGCTCGTGGAGGTGATCGTAGTCCACCCAGAGCCGGCCGTCGATTTCCTCCGGATTGGGGTCGAGCGTCGTGTCGTCGAGCGTCACCTTCAGCACGGCACACACCTCCCACTCCAGCCCCGCGTTCTCGTAGTAGCGCTTGTATTCGAACTTGTCCGTGACGCGGAGGTCGCTGTACTGGTCGGACGTGACGCCGAGTTCGTCCACCAGTCGCTCGCGGGTGGCCTCCTTCTGGGTCTGGCCCGGGCGGGGATGGGAGGCGACGGTCCCGTCCCAGTGGGTGTCCCAGAGACGTTTGTTGGGCGCGCGCTGGCCGAGGAGGATACGCCCCTCGCCGTCGAAGACGAGTGCGGTGAAGGCACGGTGGCGGATGCCGTCGCCCGTGTGGGCGTCGAGGCGGTTGACGGTGTCCTGCTCTTGGTCGTCGGCGTCGACGGCGATGACCTCCTGTTCGACGTTGGGATGGGCCCCAGCATCCCCCTGATTCGGACTCATGTCCGGCGTGTCGGAGGGGAGACTAATGGTGTCTTCGATGCGTGCGCCGACGGCGGCGTTCGAATCGACTAAACCCGTGTCGCTCGAACGGCCGGCAATGAGCGACGAACGAGACCGGGCGTTCGAGGTCGCGACCGTCCGCGAACGGGTCGCGGCACGCGACGACATCGACGCCGCCGAACACGTACTGGCCGCCATCGAAGACCACGCCGAGGACGGACGGCTCACGGTCGACGCCATCGTCGACTGGCACCGGACGTGTCGGGAGACGCACCGGTCGACGGTCGAGGACGTCGACGCGGCGGCCACCCGTCTCGACGAGATTCGTGCGTCGCTCGATCCGGTCGACCGCGAGGGGAATCAGGTTCAGGCCAGATTCGACGAGTACGAGGGCCACCTCGACGGCATGCGGTCGGATCTCTCGGCCGCAGCCGATCGGCTGGACGAGACGGCGAAGCGACCCAATTCGCCCGTCGCGTGCTACGAGGCCGCCGAACGACTGCGGCAGTCGCAGGGGCAGATCCACGAAGTCGCACACGGCCTCCACCACCTCGACGAGGAGTTCGACATGTTCGAGACGTGGCTGGACGACCCTGCGGCGCGGATCGACGACCTCGACGAGGAAATCGAGGGGTTCGAACGGTATCTCGACAACACGGACGGGCTCCTCGCGCGTCTCGAAACGGGACGGACCGGCACGACCGACCCGTTCGACGCGTGGCTCGCGGCGTACCACCTCCAGCGCATGATGACGCTCGTCTTCGACGAACTCCGGTCGGACATCGCGGAACTCGAAACGTGGCTGGAGCGACAGGAGGGTGACTACGAGGCCGAACTGACCGCCCTCCGCGACCAACTCGACGCGCTGGAGGAACGCCACGAGGAGTGTTCGAAGCGACTCGACGCCGCCACGGTCGAGGTGGAAGGGTTCGAGCGGAAACGCGAGGCGGTGGCCGACTCGCTCGACGACTTCGAGTCGACGTTGGACGAGCACGAACCGCCCGTCGACTGGGCCGCCGTCGAGGGCCTCGTGCAGTCGCAGTTCGACGAACTCGGGATCGAGGTTCGTTAGACCATCCCCGTCGCCGTGAGGTACTGCGCGCCGAAGAGGACGGTGTTGTAGAGACCGTGGACCACCGCGGGAACGACGAGGTTGCGGCTCCGCTCGTAGAGGTAACCGAGGACGAGACCGAGCGTCGCCGCGACGGTGACGTAGGGGATTCGAGAGCCGCCGCCACCCGTGAGCGCGACCCAGTGGACGAGGCCGAACAGGACGCTCGCGACGACGATGGCGACCGAGGGGCCCCAGGTCCGCCGGAGGATGCCCTGCACGCCGCCGCGGAAGACCAGTTCCTCGAACGGCCCGACCAGCAGGATGGCGACGGGGATCATATAGAGGAAGTACCGCGGGTCCTGCTGCCCGGTGACGACGACCTGATTCTGAGCGACCGTGATGCCGAGGACGGCCAGCAGACGAGCGATAGCCAGTTGCGCGAGGACGAGGGCGACGACGCCGACGACGATCAGGCCGAGGCTCCGGAGCGTCGGGAGCCGGATCTGCACGAGGTCCCAGTCGCGAGTGATGGCGAGGTAGGCGGCGACGGCGACGCCGAAGCCGACGAACTGGAGGACCGACGCCACGACCCGGTACTGGAGGGTGCCGCGTTCGAGGACGCCCACACCAACGAGCGCGTTCACTCCGAGGCCGACGATGGCGACCGCAGAGAGGAAGGCACCGACGATCAGGAGGATACCCCGGAGGAGGTCCCACAGCCGAGTGCCGATCGGCGCCCGAACCCGGTCGGCGTCCGGGGGCAGATCACCGATTCGCTCCCGGAAGACGTAGTAACCGATGGCGCCGACGAGGCCGAGGACGAGCGTCCCGGCGGCGAGCGCCATCGGCTGGTCGTGGCCCCGGAGCGACGCGTCCTGGTGGACGAGGGTCGCGAGGACCATCCCACCGAGCAGGTGGAGCATCGCCGCGGCGGCGAGTTCGTTGACCATACGGGAGGGAGTCGCCCCGGAAGTAAGTATCAGTCGATGAGCAAGCGCCGTTTCTCGCCCACCGCCTCGGCCTCCTCGAAGTCGCCGCCGCCGAGCAGGCCGCGTGCGGCGCGTTTGCCCCACTCCACCGCGGGCTGGGTGAACGTCTCGACGCCGGCGAGTTCGCCGTACAGCACGCAGGCAGCCTCCATCCCGTAGAGGAGTTCGCCAACGCCACGCTCGTCGATCCGGTCGACTTCGATACGGACGTTCGGGCAGTTCGCGGCGGCGAGGCTGGCCTCCGTCGCCTCGAACTCCGCGTCCAGTAGTTCACCGAGGCTCCCGCCGCCGAGGTAGGCGAGACCGTCGAGGGCCGTCTCGGGGATGGACACGTCGGGGCGCTCGCGCGGCCGGACGAGCGTCACGAGTTTGTCGCGCGGGCCGGCGCGGTAGAGCTGGAGCTGGGAGTGCTGGTCCGTCGCGCCGAGCGCGCGGGCCGGCGTCTGGCCGACGGCGTCCTTGCCCAGACTCTCGGCCCACAGTTGCGCGAACCACTCCGCGAAGTATTCGAGCGACTCGGCGTAGGGCATGACGGCGTTGACGCCGGCACCGCGGCGTTCGAGCGCGTAGCAGGCGGCGCCGTAGGCGTAGGCTGGCGACTCGAACAGCGACCCGGCGAGCGCGTCGGCCTCGGACCGAGCACCGTCGAGGAGGGCGTCGAGGTCGGCGCCGGCGAGCGCGGCGACGGGGAGCGCGACGGTCGAGAGGGCGGAGAAGCGGCCGGGGACGCCCGCGGGCACGTCGAGGGCGGGCAGGTCGTGGCGGTCCGCGAGGTTCCGGAGGTTGCCCGACTCGCCCGTCGTGACCAGCGTCCGCTCGGTCCAGTCGACCCCAGCCCGATCCATCGCGTCGCGGACGACGAGGAAGTTCGCCAGCGTCTCCGCCGTCGTCCCCGACCGGGAGACGACGTGAACGACGGTGTCGGCGAGCGGCAGGGAGTCGAGGAGGGCGTCGACGTGCGCGGGGTCGACGTTGTCGAGGATGTAGTGGTCGATACCCGACCCGACCGCCTCCGTGAGCGTCGCGGCGCCGAGGGCGCTGCCGCCGATGCCGACGGTGAGGACGGCCTGTGGATCGTCGAAGGGGTCGACCGCCGCGTAGACGGCGTCGGGGTCGGCGGTGTCGGGGAGGTTCAGCGCCGCGTAGCCGTGGTCGGCGTCGGCGCGGCCGCGAGCGATGCGTTCGTGGGCGTCGGCGACGCGCTCGTCCAGACGATCCAGCGCCTCGCGGGTGAGGCGCGGTTCGGCGTCGAGCGCGTTGCCGAGGTCGACGTACATGGGGAGAGCGGGGACGCGCGCCGGCAAAACGGTTTCCCGTTCGTCGCTGGCAGCCGGCGTCCGCACGCGACGCGCTGGACCGGGTTTTAACAGGGGCGGCGTGGTTCGCGTCGCGTATGGAGATCAACGGGCCCTCCGGGCGAGTCGGCATCGCCCTCACGCTGTTGATCGGTCTCGCGTCGATCGGCTTCGGCGCGTACAGTTACAGTACGCAGTCGGCAGCGCTCTCCTCCGCCGAGACGGTCGAGGGGACCATTACGTCAACGTCCATCGAGAAACACTCGACGAAAGGCGTCTCCTACACCCCGCAGGCGACGTTCAACTACACCTACGAGGGGGAGACCTACACCGCCTCGAACGTGTATCCCGGGACGCTCGCGAGAGAGTTCGACACCGAGAGCGCGGCCAGAGCCGAACTGGAGGGGTACGACGCGGGCGACACCGTGACGGTGTACGTTCCGACCGACTCGCCGGCGAAGGGGTATCTCCAGCGCGAGAGCTCCAACAAGCCGTTCCTGCTGATCGGCGTCGGCGCGCTGTTCGTCGTGGCCGGGGGACGGTCGGCGCTCACGTGACCGCGCGGCCCTACGCCCCCCACCGCAGATACACCATCACGACGACGATGGCGAGCTGGAACAGGCCCTGCAGGCCGCTCAGCCGCGCGTTTCGCATCCCGATCCGGCTGATCACGTTGGGGTCGGGGTCGCCGGCCGCCAACTGGCGGTAGATACGCACCTCGCCGGGGAGGAGGACGCCGAACCCGAGGACCGAGAGGACGGTGACGATGGCGAGCGCGAGGAGGATAGTCGGACTCGTCATCCCGAAGGCGTTGGCGGTGACGGCGAGGTAGGCGCCGCCGCCGAGAAGGGCGATGGCGAAGGCGGCCAGCCACCGCGGATCGTCGAGCGCGTCGAACTGCCAGCCGATGAGGAGGAGCGCGGGAACGGTCGTCGCGAGCGTGAGGAGGGCGATCCAGGGCTGGGCGTGGGGGAAGACGCCCAGTCGCTCGGCGAGAGTGACGCCGCCGACGATGGTCACGAGGGCGAGCGACGGCATGAGGAAGGCCATCTTCGGCGTGAAACGCTGGAAGACGCTGGCGCGTTCCTCGACGGACAGGCCGCCGAGAACTGGCCCGAGGACGATGGCCATGAAGAGGTCGATGCCCGTCCACAGCACCCCGGCCATCACGTGAACGTAGATGTGGTGGACGACGGGGGCGAAGAGGAGGGCGTAGACGAGGGCGGCAGCGGGGACGGCGACGGCGCCGACGGCGAAGGCCGGATTGGCTCGCTGGCCCATACCCCTGATCGACCCGCGGACGGTCGCCCTCGACGTAGCCATGTACGTCGAAGGTGACCGGACGGGCAAAAACGTTCACCCATCACAACACGGCGCCGTTCCGAAGCAGCGTGATCAGGACGGTCAGCACGGGCACGCTCGCGATGGTCGTCACGAAGATGGTCATGGTGAGATACTCCGAGGCGGAGAGGCCCTCGCGCGCCGCGACGTCGCTGTAGGAGAGGGTGAGCGCGAGGGGGATGAGCGCGACGGGCGTCGCACAGAGCAGGACGAACACGCGAGCGACGGCGGGGTCGCCGAACTTCCCGAGGCCGAGGGCGACGGCGAGACCGGCGAGCGGCGCGAGGACGAGTTTGACGGCTGACGGCCGGATCACCCGGCTGACGTTGCCGTACTCCAGCCCGTAGAGCTGAATCCCGACGATGACGAGCATCAGGGGGATGGAGGCGTCGCCGACGAGGCGGGTAGTGGACATGAAGGTGCCGTCGGTCGGGGGTGCGACGCCGAGAAAGCGGACGATGCCGGCGGCGAAGATGGCGTACACCAGTGGCAGGCGGAAAATCTCCTTCACGGCGCCGATGCCCGCCTCGCCGCCGCCGCGGGAGGCGACGTAGATGCCGAGGGTGTACATCAGAAACGCCTGTGCGGTGATGTAGATGACGGCGGTCGTCCGCCCCACGTCACCGAACGCGAACTCGGCGAGCGGGATGCCGTAGAAGCCGGCGTTGGGGAGCGCCCCCGCCAACACGTCTGCGCTCCGGTAGGGTTCGGGAACGCCCAGCAACCGGTCGACGAGTTCGGTGAGGCCCATCGTGGCGACGACGAAGAGGCCGACGCCGGCGAAGATGCGCGCGACGGTGCCGCCGGAGAGCGTCGTCGTGACGATGCTGTGGAAGATGAGCGCGGGGAGGAACAGATAGAGCGCGACGGTGTTCAGGGGGTCGACCGCCACGTCGAGGACCGAGGCGAGGAGATAGCCCAGAGCCATGACCGACACGATGGGAAGGATGGCCGAGGTGAACGCCGAAACGAGGGACATGCCGGACGAATCACCGGGGAAGTGTCTCAATCTCCGTGTGGGAGCAAGGGCTTCCGGTAGCGATACTGAAAGGGCAGGTTTCAAGCGCGGCCGGCGCCGACGACGCGGTATGTACGACCGACTCAAGGGGTTCCGCGACTTCTACCCCGAGGAGATGGCCGCTCGGCGGGCCGTGGCCGACGTACTGGAGGAGACGGCCCGGCAGTACGGCTTCCGAGAGATCGGAACGCCGGCGCTGGAGGCCGTCGACCTCTACACGGACAAGAGCGGCGAGGAGATCGTCGAGGAACTGTACGCCTTCGAGGACAAGGGCGGCCGCCACGTCGCCATGACGCCGGAACTGACGCCGACGGTGGCGCGGATGGTCGTCGCGAAGGGGCAGGAACTCCAGAAGCCGATCAAGTGGATGTCGACCCGGCCGTTCTGGCGGTACGAGCAGGTCCAGCAGGGGCGCTTCCGCGAGTTCTACCAGACCAACGTCGACGTGTTCGGGTCCGCGGAACCCGAGGCTGACGCCGAGATTCTGGCCTACGCGGCGGACGCGCTGACGGCACTCGGGCTGGAGGGCTCGGACTTCGAGTTCCGCGTCTCCCACCGCGACATCCTCGGCGGCCTCCTGCGGGCGTTCGACACGGACGTGAGTGTTCGAGACGCGATCCGTGCCGTCGACAAGTCCGAGAAGATCGACCCCGCCCAGTATTACGACCTGCTCCACGAGGCTGGCCTCGCCTACGATCAGGCCGAGCAGTTCGATAACCTGCTGACAACCGATGACTTGAGCGAACTGACGGATTTCGCGGGCACCGACGAGGTAGCGACGGCGGTGACCAACCTCCAGAACGTCCTCGACGCCGCCGACGACTTCGGCGTCCGCGACTACTGCACCGTTTCGCTGGAGACGGCCCGCGGACTCGACTACTACACGGGCACCGTCTTCGAGTGTTTCGACACGCAGGGCGAGGTGTCCCGCGCCGTCTTCGGCGGCGGGCGGTACGACGACCTGATCGAGAGCTACGGCGGCCAGCCCACCCCCGCCGTCGGCGTCGCCCCCGGCCACGCCACGCTCTCCTTGCTCCTCCAGCGGGCGGGCGTCTGGCCCGAGGAGGCGCTCTCGACGGACTACTACGTCCTCTCGGTGGGCGACACGCGTGCCACGGCGGCGCGGGTGGCGCGCGACCTGCGCGACCGGGGCCACGTCGTCGAGACGGACCTCGCGGGGCGGAGCTTCGGCGCACAGATGTCCTACGCCGACGGCGTCAACGCCGAGACGGTCGTCATCGTCGGCGAGCGTGACCTGGAGAACGGCGAGGTGACGATCAAGGCGATGGAAAGCGGCGACCAGACTACCGCGCCCGTCGACGACTTCCCGGGCGACCGGGAGCGCCCGACCTACGGCGACTTCGCCTGATAACGGTGTGACGGACGTCGACGACGCGGCCGTCCCGGCCTGATCTGACCGCCTTTATTTTCCGGGCGGCCCCATCGTCGCGTGATGCGCGCCTTCCGCCTCGCGTACGACGGCCGCCCCTACTCGGGCTTCCAGCGCCAGCCCGACGTGCCGACCGTCGAAGACGTTCTGTTCGACGCGCTCCGTGATCTCGGCGTCCTCGACGGGGCCAAGCCGTCGGGCTACGCGGCCGCCGGGCGAACCGACGCGGGCGTCTCGGCGCTGGCCCAGACTGTCGCCTTCGAGGCGCCGGAGTGGCTCACGCCCGCCGCGCTGAACGGGGACCTCCCCGGGTCCATCCGGGCGTGGGCCAGCGCCGACGTGCCCGACGACTTCCACGCCACCCTCGACGCGACCCGGCGGATCTATCGCTATCACTGCTACGCCCCGGACTGCGACGACGAGCGCGTCCGCGAGGCACTCGAAGCGCTGGCGGGCGAACACGACTTCCACAACCTCACCACGGACACGGAGGGGACGGTCCGGGAGCTCGAAACCCAGTACGTCCGCGACGGCGACTTTCTCGTGCTCACGTTCGCGGCCGACGGGTTCGTCCGGCACATGGTCCGCCGCATCGTCGCGCTGGTACAGGCCGTGGGGAGCGGCGCGAGCGACCTCGACCGGGTCGAGCGCGTCCTCGGCCCCGATCCGCTCGACGGCGGCGAGGGCGTCCCGACGGCACCGGCGACACCGCTCGTCCTCGCCGCGGTGACGTATCCCGACCTCACGTTCGATCCCGACCCCGACGCCGTCGCGAGCGCCCGCGAGGCGTTCGGCGAGCGGCGCGTGGAGGCACAGACGGCTGCGCGGGTCGTCGACGACCTGTGGCGCGGCGTCGAGTGACCGAAGCGGTGCGGTCGCACAGAGCACGACCCGACGACGTAAAATGGAGGGGGCGTGTAGCCGTCGCCATGTCCGAGCGCACTGCCGTCGTGCTCGCCGGGGGGCGGTCGACGCGATTCGGCGACGAAGACAAGGCCGTGGCCGACCTCGCGGGGACGCCGATGATCCGGCGGGTGGTCGACCGGGTCGCACCCGTCGTCGACGCCGTCGTGATCAACTGTCGCGCCGCCCAACGAGCGGCCATCGAGGACGCCCTCGACGGCGTGGCCGTCCCCGTCACGTTCGCGGAGGACGACTACCCCGACGAGGGGCCGATGGCGGGGATGGCGACGGGGCTCCGAGCGGTGGCGGGGGAGTACGCCTTCGTCGTCGCCTGCGACATGCCCTTCGTCGACGCCGACTTCGTGGATTACCTGTTCGAGCGTGCCGAGGGCCACGAGGCCGCCGTGCCTCGCCCGGACCAGTGGTTCGAAACCACCCACGCCGTCTACCGGGCGGCAGCGATGGCCGACGCCTGCGAGGCGGCGCTGGACGCGGGGAAAGAGCGCATCGTCGCACCGCTGTTCGATCTCGATTTCGTCGTCGTCGACGCCGCGGAGGTGCGCGAACACGGCCACCCAGACACGTTCGAGAACTGCAACACGAAGACGGATTTCGCGGACGCGGCGGAGCGACTGCGTTAGATCACGTCGACGACCGTCGGCTCGATCATTCGTGCGAGGACCACTCGCGGCACGTCGGCGCGGTCGTGGATGGCCGCGGCAATCCGTCGCCCCGTCTCCGCCAACTCGTCGTCGTCGACCATGTTGATCAGCGGCACGACCGTCGCGCTCGGGGGGACGCGCTTGCGGCCGCCCTGACGGCTGGCGAGGACGGTGGCCACGTCTTCGGGGCGAATTGGGTCACCGAGGTCCAGCCCCGTCAATTCCGCGACGCGCTCGGGTCGGTGGACGTGATCGTCGTCGAGCGGTTCGCCGACGACGCGGGCGCTGGCGATGGGGATCACGGTGTCGGCGGTGGCGGGAATCTGCGGTTCGCGCTCGTCTGGCGCCTTCAGGAGGCGGGTGCGCGCACCGTCGGCCTTGACCAGCACCGGGCCGTGGCCGGGCGTCGCGCGGATGGCGGTGACCGTCTCGCGGTCGTAGCCGAGGTAGCGGTCGTCGCGTTCCTGTTCGGGGACGAGTCCGAGCGGCCAGTCGTCGTTGTCGCGGAGCGCGCCGACGGGGTCGCGGGTGACGCGGACGGCCGCGACCTGCTCGTCGAAGATGGGGATGCGGACGGTCGCGGTGACGACCGCGCGGTCGAGCTGGTTGGCGAGTGCGTACAACGTCGTCTTCTTGCCGCCGGCGCCGACGACGCAGACGAGGGGCACGTCGGCCGACAGCGCCTCGATGAGATCCATAGCGCCGCTTTCGCGTCCAGTTACTTCGGCGTGTCGGGGGCGTGATCCGACGGATCACGGGAGTCGGCGTCGTCCGACGGACGACGGATTCCGCGGACGTGCGTCTGGTCGTGGGGCGGGAACACGCGCTCGACCACCTCACCACGTTCGACCAGAAGCGCCCGCAACTCGGCCTCGTAATCGGCCCGCGGGATGGCCTCGCTCGGCCCCGTCTCCACGTCGAGGGTGGCCTCGACGAGGCGGTCGACGGCTCCACGGCCGAAGCCGGCGAGGGGGGCGAGGTAGTCGACACCGTGGCGGTCTTCGAGGCTCTGGGCGGTCGAGCGGGGAATCGTCGGCGCCCGGTCGTCGCGGCGGGTGCCGTCGGCGACGGCGGTAGCGTCGAGTTCGGCGGCGCGTTCGAGCGCGTGTTCGTGGACCATCTGGATGCCGTTGCGGGGGTAGCCGTCGTCGAGCATGCGGTCGACGGCGTCGGCGGCGACGGCGGGGTCGAGTTCGAGGTGTGAAAAGGGATAGTCGAGGCGCTCTGCGGCCCGTTCGGCGTGCCGCCAGTCGTCCGTGACCCCGAAGGTACCGGTGACGAGGGTCACGTCGTAGAATCGGTCGAGGAGAAGCGCCGCGAGCGTGGAGTCCTTGCCGCCGCTGTAGAGGAGGGCGACGTCCATTCAGCGCCGACGGATGTCGAAGCTCTTGTCCGGGGTGAGTTCCTTGAGCAGTTTCCGCATCTGCTCCTCGTCGATGCGGTCCTGAATGCGGCCGCTGCGGGCGAGCGCGACGACCTGCTGTTCGACCTGTTCGGCCACTTCGGGTTTCGACATCTGGACGGCGTTGAGGCGCTGGCGTGCGCCGTCGGTGAGGTGCTGTTTCAGGAGCGCCTGTTTCTGGGCTTCGGCCTGTTCGCGAGCGGCCTGCTGGGCCTCGCCGCGCTCACCGCCGGCACCGCCCTGTTGAGCCTGCTCTTTCAGTTCCTGCATCTTCTCCTGGCGGAGCTCTTCGAGTCGGTCGTCGTCGGGGTTTCCACTCATGGGTATGAATTCCGTCGAAACGGTGAAAACGATTTCGGAGGTCGTGGCGGTCGACCGTTAGGCGTACTTCTCGAGTTCGGGGCGGTCGAGGTCGTCGAGCACGTCGGCGGCCACCTCGTCGAGGAGGCTCTGGCCGTCTGGCGTGACGACGCGGCCCTCGCCCTGCGCGGTGGAGACGAGGTCCTCGTCCGCCAGTTGCTGGAGGATCGTGCGGATGATCTTCTTGCTGCCGGCGTCGGCGTGCGGGGCGGCGACACGGTAGCGGGTCGAACCCTGATTGCGGTCGCCGTAGGCCGTCGAGAGGCGGTCGACGCCGACGGGGCCGTCGACGGCGACTTTCCGCAGGAGGCTGGCGGCGCGAACCGACCAGAAGTCGTCCTGCTGGGGCGGGAGTTCCTTGCTGACACCGGTCTTGGTGTAGTTGGCCCAGTCGGGCGCGTCGATGCGGTCCTCGAGCCGGGTCGCGAGCTCCTCGATGAGCGCGTCCGCCGGCACGTCGTAGAGGGTTACCATTGGCGCAGGGTTCCCGCGGACGGCGTTTAAACCCATCGTATTAGGTGCGTGAGCGGCGCGACCGGAGGCCGACGACGCCGGTCACGAGGCCGCCGAGCACCGTCGGCGTCCAGTAGACCGCGCCCCGGAACACGACGACTGCGGCGAGGGCGATGGGTTCGGTGACTGACGGGAGCGGCGCAGCGACGAGGAGGACGACGAGGACGCTCTCGATGCCGCCGGCGCCGCCGGGGAGCGGCGTCACGCCCGCGATGGCGCCGATGGGGACGACGAAGAGTGCGACGGAGAGCGGAATCGGCGTCCCGATGGCGCGAAAGGCGAGCCAGAGGCCCAGCATCTGGCAGAACCAGCCGATAGCTGACAGCCCGAGCGCGAGCGCGAGGCCGCGGGGGTTGGTCGCCACTCGCTCGATGGCGCGGAAGAAGCCGTTGATCCGGCGTTCGATGCCACCGGCCGTCGGAACGGGAACGCGGGGAAGGTGCGTCGCGACCCGGCGGATGAGAGGCGTCACGACGCCCACGACCTTCGATTCGAGCCGGTAGCGGCGCTGCCAGCCGAGATAGACGAGCGTGGGGACGCCGACGGCGAGAATCGCGACCGCGACCAGCGCGAGTTCGAGTCGGCGGTTCGTGCCCAGCGTGACCTCGGTGACGTAGTAGCCGACGCCGATGACGGCGATGGTGATGGAGGGGACGAAGTTGAGCGTGTCGACGCTGGCGATGGCGGCGAGGCCCTTCTCGTACTCCGTGTCCGCCACGCGCGAGATGAGGAGGGCGGTGATGGGTTCGCCGCCGGCCTGCCCGAACGGCGTGACGTTGTTCGCGAACATCGCACCGGTGAACACGAGGAAGGCCTGCGGGACCGAGAGCGAGACGCCGAGGACGTCGAGGACGGTCCGCAACGAGAAGCCCCACGCCGCCAGCCAGCCGAGCGTCACGAGAAAGACCAGCGCGACGAGGCGGAGGTCGGCGTTCGTGAGTTGCGAGACGAGGTCGTCGACGCCCGCGAGCGAGAAGAGGACGGCGAAGACGACGAGCGCGGCAGCGAACCCGAGTATCGTCGCTCGAATCCGTCCGCCTGCCATGTGTCTGCGGAGGGGAAGCCGACGGATTAAGCCTCCGACTCACGTGACTCGTCGGGCCTTTTTACCCTGTCCCCGCGAACGCCGTCCATGGACGAACGGAGCGCGCTGGGGATGCTCGCCGACGAACTCGGTCCGGCGGGCGACGACGCGGCGGTGATCGACGGGCTGGTGGTGACGACCGACATGCTCCACGAACGGACGGACTTCCCGCCGGGAACGACCCGGTACACCGCGGGGTGGCGAACCATCGGCGCGTCGCTCTCGGACGTGGCGGCGATGGGTGGGGCGGCCACGGCGGCGGTCGCCGCCTACGGCGCGCCGACGTTCGACCCCGACGAAATCCGGGCGTTCGTCGACGGCGCGAGCGACGTGTGCGCCCTGACGGGTGCCGAATACGTCGGTGGCGATCTCGACAACCACGACGAGTTCACGGTCGCCGGCACCGTCGTCGGGAAGGCCGAGGACCCCGTCTACCGCTCGGGCGCGTCACCTGGCGAGGCCATCTACGTCACCGGGACGCTCGGACGGACGGGTGCGGCCGTCCGCGAGTTCGACCGCGGGAACGTCGGCCGGGGGAACGAGCTCTTTCAGTTCGAGCCGCGGGTCGCGGCGGGCCGACAACTCGCGTCCGTCGCCACCGCGATGATGGACTCCTCGGACGGCCTCGCACGCTCGCTTCACCAGCTCGCGGCGGCGAGCGACTGCGGCTTCCACGTCGAGTGGGACCGCCTCCCGGTCGATCCGAGCGTCGACGCCGTCGCCGCCAACGAGGCGGAGCGACGCGAACTCTCGACGTACTTCGGCGAGGACTTCGAACTCGTGTTCACGGCGTCGCCGGCGGCCGTCGACGGAGTGCGCGACGCGGTGGGCGTGTCGCTCACCAGACTCGGAACGGTGACGGACAGCGAGGTACTCGCGGACGGCGAGCCCCTTCCCGACCGTGGCTACACCCACTAACCTAACAGCTGGATGGGCACGAGCAGGAAACAGAGCGCGCCGAGGGCGAAGGTGACGAGGCCGACGAGCTGGCGTTTCCAGCCGAGCGGCGTCTCGTCGGCGGGGTTGGCCGGGCCGTTGTACGCGATGATGGTGGCGAACAGTCCCCAGACGGCCCACAGCCCGACCGACTCGTTGAACGCGAGGTTTCGCACGTAGTAGAGGTAGGCCGCGAGGGCGAACAGCGCGAGAGGGACGAGCGACGCGACAGTTTCCTGTCGGCGGCCGAGCATCGCTCGCACCATGTGCCCGCCGTCGAGTTGACCGACCGGGAGCAGGTTGAGGACGGTGAAGAACATCCCCACCCACCCGCCGATGATGACGGGGTGGACGGTCTTCGTGGGGTCGGCGTAGCTCGTGGGTTGCCCGAGCGCCGTCGCGATGAGGTCGAGCAACGGCGGGTTGTTGAAGATGATGATCTGCCCGGGGGAGTTGACGACGCGCGCAGGGATCGTCATGGGGTCGAGCGAGAGGCCGATAGCGGTCACGACGACGGTGGCGACGAGGCCCGACAGCGGGCCGGCGACGCCGATGTCGAACAGCGTCTTGCGGTCGGGCATCTTGCCGCGCATGCGGATGATCGCCCCGAGCGTTCCGAAGGGGACGACGAAGGGGATGAGGTAGGGGAGGGAGACGTCGACGCCGTGGTAGCGGCCGGCGAGGTAGTGGCCGAGTTCGTGCGCCGTGAGGACGCCGAGAACGGCGGCGGTGAAAGGCCACGCTCGCAGGGCGAGGAAGGGGTTCGACGCGAGGTCGCCCGGCGGAATGTAATACCACGCCACGGCGCCAACGAGCAGCGTGGAGAGGATCGTTGCGACGAAGAGCGCGAGATTCGTCCACGGAATCCCGTCGATCCGCCCGTCGGCGGGGGTCGCGACCACGGCCGTCTCGTAGGGCTCCCGTCCCGCTTCGAGGTCGAGACGGTAGCCGGCGCGGCGAAACGGCTCCCGGAGTTCGTCGGCCAGCGCACTGCGCGGGACGAGCGGCTCGCCGTAGTACCGAAACCGGTCGCCGTCGCGTTCGGTCTCACGGACGTAAAACACCGCATCGAGGGCGCCAGACGGCGGTCCATCGGCTCCGTCCATCAGTATTCGGTACGTCGCTCAGCAGTATAAAACCCGTGAAGCGTTTGTTACGGTACGCGCGCGGCGGGGACCAGCGGCGACCGGGTTATGCGGGTTCGATGCGCCACGTGGTCGCACTCGTGTACGACCACTTCTCGACGGAGAGCTCGGTCGCGGAGTCGCGGAGCTTGACCATCAGGGCACCGATCTCTTTGGGCGAGAGGCCGACCTCGTCCGCGATGAACTTGCTCTTGAAGTAGAGTTCACCGTCTTGCGCCTTCGAGAGCAGGTACTCCTTCAGACGCTCCTCTTTGGACGCACTGTCGTCGGTCTCGGTGGAGGGATCTGCGGTTGCGCTCATTTGTTGTCGCCTCGATCCATCGTATAGCCCGGAGGATGTTATAAAGGGAGGAACGTTCGGAGCAGTTCGGGCAGTTTTATCGATTTACCCGGTTTCGTGAAATCTTCAAGACGTTTCACGAACTGCTTAGACATTTCACAGACCGTTTTGAGAATTTGTTTCTTTTTCTTTTTCAAGAATTAAATTCGGGTCGAAAACCGGGATTTCGGGGGTGAATCCGGTGAATCGGGCGCATTTCGTCGTCCACAGAACCGGAGAATACGGGGCGCGCGACGGGCCGGGGGTAGGCGCTATCGGCCGAGGATCGTCGTCAGGTCCGTTCGTGGATCCAGAACTCTTCCTCGGTCGTCGACTCCTTCTTGAAGATGGGCACCTCGTCTTTGAGGCGGTTGATGCCGTCCTCGACGGTGCAGAAGGCTTCCTCGCGGTGGCCGGCGAGGACGACGACGAACACGATATCCTCGCCTTCGCGGATGACGCCGGTGCGGTGGTGCATCAGCACCTCGAACACGCCCTCCCGTTCCTCCAGTTCGGCGCGGATGGTGCGCATCCGGTCGGCGGCGACGCCCTCGTACTTCTCGAACTCCAGTTGGGTGGTCGGGGTGTCGTCGTCGGAGTCTTTCACCCGGACGCGCCCGGTGAACGTCGCGATGGCGCCGGAGCGTTCCGCGAGCGGAGACGCCTTCGCGCGTTCGACGAGCGACTCGAGCGTGACGCGGGGTTCGAAGTCGGCCACGGCGTCGAGAATCGGGTCGAGGTCGGCCTCAGCGTTCGGGAGCGTCGCGACCACGTCGCCGACGGGGTCGGCGTCGCCGATGACGACAGTCGGGAGGCGAGCGTCCTCGAAGCCGACGGTGAGGGCGTGGTCGTAGTCGGGGACGAGCGAGTCGAGCAGGGCGGGGAGGGTCTGTCCGTCGCCCGCGCCGATCCACGATCCGTCGGCCGAGAGGCCGTAGGCGGCGCCGGCGTCGGTGTCGCGGGCGGCCGTCTCCGGGAGGGTCTCCACGGTAGCGACCCGGCCGTCGAGTCGGGGGACGAGTCGGTCGGCCAGATCCACGGCGTCCGGGCCGACGAGGTTGAGCGTCTTCATACCCGGAAAAGCGGACGCGGACCCTTAACTGTGTCTCGACGGGGCGAGAACGAGTGATACTGCCGGCTGTAACTGTTTCAAGCTGTTCGCAACGTAAATGGCGAATATCTTGATTGACTTACAGCCGACAGTATGACGCACGATATTCGCTTGACAACCCTTAAGCCCGCCTCGTGGCTACGCCTCGGCAATGCGAGTCGTGATCTCTATCGGCGGGAGCGTCCTCGCGCCCGACCTCGACGCCGACCGCGTCGCAGGCCACGCGGCGGCGGTCGAACGCCTTCTCGACGAGGGCTGCGAGGTCGGCGCGGTGGTCGGGGGCGGCGGCACCGCCCGCGACTACATCGGAACGGCGCGCCAGCTCGGCGCCAACGAGGTACAGTTGGATCAGATCGGCATCGACGTGACGCGGATCAACGCGCGCCTGCTGATCGCGGCGCTCGACGACCGCGCCGCCCCCTCACCCGCCCACGAGTACGAGGAAGCGGGCGAGGCGCTCCGCCGCGGCGACGTGCCCGTCATGGGTGGCGTCATGCCCGGCCAGACCACCGACGCCGTCGCCGCGGCGCTGGCGGAGTACGTCGACGCCGACCTCCTCGTCTACGCGACGAGCGTCGACGGCGTGTTCAGCGCCGACCCTGACAGCGACCCCGACGCCGAGCAGTACGGCCGGCTCACAGGGACGGAACTCGTCGACCTCGTGGCGCCGATGAGTCGCGGCGCCGGTGCCTCCGCCCCCGTCGATCTGCTGGCGGCGAAACTCATCGAGCGCTCGAAGATGCGAACCATCGTCCTCGACGGGACCGACCCCGAGCGCATCGCCAGCGCCGTCCTCGACGGCGACCACTCCGGCACCGACGTGGTGCCCGACGGCTGTGAGTCCGCGTGGCCATGAGCGACGGACACAACGCCTTCTGGGCCGACGACATCGCGGACGAAATCGAGGCGCGCAACCCCGACGACCCCATCGTGATCAAGGGCGGCGTCTCCCCCTCCGGCGTCCCCCATCTCGGCCACTTCAACGAGATCATGCGTGGCTACTTCGTCGCCGCGACGCTCCGCGAACGCGGCCACGAGGTCCGCCAGGTGTTCACGAGCGACGACCGCGACGCCCTGCGGAGCGTCCCCCGGACGCTCGCGGACTCGGACTGGAACCTCGTCGGTCTCGGCGAGGTGGACGCCGGGGCACTGGGTCGCAACCTCGGCACGCCCTACACGGACATCCCCGACCCCTTCGGCGAGAGCGACTCCTACGGCGCACACTTCACCGACCTCCTCGCGCGGAGCGCCGAGGCCGTCGGCGTCGAGGTGGAGATGGTCTCCAACACCGACCTCTACGCCTCCGGCGAGTTCGAGGCCGTCACGCGCGAAGTCCTGGAGAAACGTGATCTCGCCCGCGAGGTTCTCGCGGAGTATCAGGACGGCGTCGACGCCGACTACGTCCCCTTCATGCCCCAGTGTTCCGAGTGCGGGAAGCTGACCCAGGACGTGCGCGACGTGGATCTGGAGGCGGGCACGGTCGACTACCGGTGTTCCGGCCTCGAGGCCGGCGGCGACCACATCGAGGGCTGTGGCCACGAAGGGACGGCCACGCTCCGGGAGGGCAAACTCCCGTGGCGCTTCGAGTGGCCGGCCCAGTGGAAGGTGCTCGGCGTCGACTTCGAACCCTTCGGCAAGGACCACGCGGAGGGGTCGTGGCCGAGCGGCGAGGAAATCGCCCGGCGCGTCCTCGACATCGAACCCCCGGTGCCGATGACCTACGAGTGGTTCACACTCAACGGCGAACCCCTCTCCTCCTCCGCCGGCAACGTCGTCACCGTCGACGAGGTGCTTGCCCTGCTGGAACCCGAAGTCCTGCGCTACTTCTTCGTCCGCAACCCGAAGCGCGCGAAGGACTTCGATATGGAGCGCATCGACCTCCTCGTCGACGAGTTCGACCGATTCGAACGCGTCTACTTCGGCGAGGAGGACGACGAGGATCTGCAACCCCTCGCGGACCGCGCGTATCCCTTCCTCGTCGACGAGGTGCGCGAGGAACGGGTGCGCCTGCCGTACACCTTCGCGGCGGTGTTGGGGATGACCGACGACCGGGACCTGCGGGTGCGGATGGCGCACAATCAGGACTTCATCGACGACGACACGCCGGCGTGGGCGGTCGAGGCGGCGCTGGAACGGGTCGAACGCGCGCGCACCTGGGCGGAGCGCATGGACAACGCCTACAACTACCGCCTGCAGGCCGACCTCCCCGAGACGGATTTCGACGCCGACGTGGCCGCGGCGCTTTCCGACCTCGCCGACTTCGTCGCCGAGGGCCACGACGGCGAGGCGATTCAGGGGCAGATGTACGAGATTCCCCGCGAACACGGGATCGAGGTGGGTGACTTCTTCGCCGCCGGCTACCGCCTCTTTTTCGACGACACCGAGGGGCCGCGGCTGGGCGAGTTCCTCGGCGAACTCGACGAGTCGTTCGTGGTGAAACGGCTGCGGCGAGAGGGGTAGGCGCGGTCGAAACCCGGGAGGGCTGTCGGCGCCTCCCGGTCGGTCGTCCCGCCCTCGTTTCGAGCGGGCGTATCAGTCCTTCCAGTCCGGGTCGGTCCGCGGCGGGCTGAAGATGTCGACGCCCTCGAAGGGTTCGTCGCCGCGGTTCTCGACCCGGTGGGGGTCGCCGCCGGGGATGACGTAGGAGTCGCCCGCGGAGACGACGTGTTCCTCGCCGTCGATGATGAAGACGGCCTCGCCGCGCCACGCGTAGCCCGCCTGTTCGTGTGGGTGGCTATGCTCGGGCACCGACGCCCCGGCGTCGATGGTGTAGCCTTGCACGCTCATCTTCTCGCCCGAAGCCAGTTGCGAGAGGTGTACGTCCGGCACCGCTTCGATTATCTCCACCTCGTCGTTCGAACGGATGTCCATACAGGTAGGGGAGAGCGGGAGATGATAAATCTCCTCACGCCTCGTCCACCCGAACCACGTCCCCCTCGTCGACCCCATTGGCGGCGCCGGCGGGGAGTTCGATCACCGTGTCGGCCGTCGCGCGGCCGAGGCCGGTCCACGCCGACAGGCGCGCGACGCGTTCGACGCGCCCCTCACGGAGCCAGATGGCGTCGATATCGAAGGGCACGCCGACCATGTGGAGCGTCCGGGATGCGGCGCCGCCGAAGGGAAAGACGAGGGCCGAGCCGTCCGGAAAGGAACGGCGAAACATGAGGCCCCGTGCCTTGGCGAGAAAGGAGTCGGCGACGGTCGCGTCGGTCGCGAGGACGTGGTCGCCGTCGTGGACGATGCGTGTCATACCGACATGTGGGACGCGGGCGGGAAAACGTTAGAGTTGACGGGAGGTGGTCGGCGCGACCCGGTCGGTCCGCGACCGGTCGGTTCCGGTCCCGTTGATCGAGTCGGCGATGGCGGTGAACGCGGCGACGCCGGCCGCGGCCGCGACGGTGGTCACGGCGGTGCCGAGAGCGAGTTCGACGACCGGCAGGAGCAGGGCCGTGAGCGTGGCGACCACGGCGGTGGCGAGGGGGACGGCGACGACGGCGAGGCCGACGGCCGCGACGCGGGCGCGAGAGCCGCGGGCTCGCGTCCACGTTCGGTCGACCGCCCGGCCGATGGACTCGCCGTCGGCCGCGACGGCGACGAACACCAGCGGCAGGTGGACGAGAACGACGAGGCCGGGGACGACGAAGACGGCGAGGCCGATCGCGGCGGCGAGGAGGCCGCCGACGGCGACGACGACGGCCCGCGCGAAGGCGGCGGCGGTCTCGGCGGGCGTCTCGCTGCCGCCGAGGGCATCGACTTCGGGCGCGAACGTGCGCGCCAGTGCAGCGAGGACCACGACGACGGCGACGGTCGACACGGCGAGGACGGCCCCCGCTTCGGTCATCGAGAGCGGGAGCGTCAGGTCGTACGTGACCCGGACGGCCTCGGCCACCCCGGAGCGGGCGAGGACGGTGTTGAGCGATACGTTCCACGTGGCAGTGACGGCGAACAGCGCGACCACGAGCGCGGCCGCCCGCGAGCGAGCGGCGTCGGACGCAAGGAGGGTCATCGTGTCCACCTGTGCAGCGACGACGACCTATATGTTTTCATCGAAATCTGATATATGTCTGACGCGCGTCGCACAGACTGTCTGAAACATCTATTTTCGTCGTGTTGGCGTCTAACGCACGTCTGACAGTATCGATACGTTTTACCCGATCGGCGTGTAGGCGTGGCGTATGGATCGACGCGCGTTCCTCGCTGCCCTGACCCCCCTCGTTGCCGGTTGCTTCGGCGGCCAGCGAAGCCAGCCGACCCCCACGGCGACCGAGACACCGGAACCGACCGCGACCGCCACGCCCGAACCGACTCCGACCGAGACGCCGGAACCGACCGCCACGCCCGAACCCGAGGCGTCGCCGGAGGCGGCTCAGCACATCGACGACGCACAGGATCGCCTCACCGAGGCGATCTACGTCTACACTGGCGGCGTCACCGACGACCTCCTGTCGGTGACCGCCGAGACCGAGGAGTTCCGAGCGCGTGACGTGCTCCTCCGACTCGACCGCGTTCAGCGTGCCATCCACGCGGCCGAAGCCGAGGCGACGACCGAGGACCAGCGAGCGGCCATCGCGTCGCTCGATACGATGCAGCAGTTCCTCACGCTGGCGACGGACGCCCAGTCGTGGCTCGTCGACGGCCACGGCGCTCTCAGGGAGGTGTACACCCACCTCGACGAGCGCGAACTCGACGACGCCGCGGACGACATCGAACGGGTCGAGACGGCCAGCGAGGAGGTGAACGAGCCGACGGCCACGATCGAAGAGGAGATGGACGTCGAGAGCGCGTCGGTGACCGACGCCATCGACGCCGACGAGTACGAGGCGAAGGTGACGCAGCTGACCGACGAGGCGAGCACGCTGGAGAACCTCGGGACCGACGCCACGGATATCCACGACGGCGTCTCGCTGATCGAGGAGGCCCGCGAGGAAGAGGGCGAGGGCCGGTACGACGAGGCCGCCGACACGGCCGACCGGGCGTACGAACTCCTCTCCGACGTGGAGGACCGCCTCGACGACCGGCTGTCGGATCTCCCGGACCGCGCCGAGGCCTTCGAGGACATCGCCGACGACCTGATGGATCTGGCGTCGAGTCGCGCCGCCGAAGCCGAGGTCATCTACGACAGCAACTCGTAGCGGCCTGCCCCGTGTGAGCACGTCTCACAAACGCGGATTTGAGCTACCGGTGGCTTTTGGGTGGTGCCAGTCGATCGGTCGGCTATGGAGTCAGACGACCGCGGCTGCCCCAAATGCGGCCACACCGAGACCGACGTGGGGACGATCTCCACCACCGGCGGCGGCCTCAGCAAGATGTTCGACATCCAGACCAACTCCTTCCGCGTGGTGTCGTGTACCAACTGCGGCTACTCGGAACTCTACCGTGACGTGGGATCGTCGGGGAGCGACATCGTCGACGTCTTCCTCGGGTAGATGGCGGGCGGCGGTGGAGTCCTCGTTCTGGTC